>DATFRW010000254.1:0-3776 GCA_035262945.1 Solirubrobacteraceae bacterium | reverse complement strand
GCGGCGTCCTCGAGGCCTCCAACGTCGACATGGGCGACTCGATGGCCGACATGATCGACGCCCAGCGCTCGTTCCAGCTCGCGTCCAAGGCGATCCAGGTCGCCGACCAGGCGCTCGAGATCGCCAACGGGATCAAGCGATGATCGACCGCGTCGACAGCGGTGCGGCCACCGCGGCGACGACGAAGAAGACCGACGACGTCGTCTCGAAGGGCTTCGAGAAGCTCCTCATGCAGCAGCTCGCCACCGAGATGCTCAAGACCACGGGCGACGACGACAGCCCGTACGCCTCGCTGCTGCCCGACGCCCTCGCCGACGCGGTCGAGCAAGGCGCCTCGTGATGCTCGCCAACGACGTCATCGCCCACCTCGACGAGCAGATCGCCTCGGCGCGCCGCCTCCTCGACGCCGTGCTGCGCCAGGGCCAGGCGATCCGCGCGCGTAACGTCGAAGAAGTGCTCGCGCGGCTCGGCGACATCCAGGCCGAGATGGGCCGCCGCTCCGCGCTCGAGGCCAACCGCACCACCATCCTCGTGAACGCCGGGGCCGCCCTCGGCATCCCGCCGCACACCGTCACGCTCGACGCCCTCGCGCAGCTGCTTGCGCCCGCGCAGGAGGCCGCCGCCCGCGAGCGCTCGGCCGAGCTGCGCGGCCTGCTCGCCGAGATCGCACGCGAGCACGCGATCAACCGCGCGCTCATGCGCCAGGAGCTCGCCTTCCTCGACCACCTGATGCGCGAGCTCGGCGCCGAGCCCGACACCGGCTACGCCCCCCTCGTCTCCCCGGCCGCGCCCGCCCGCCCCGCGCCGGCCCCCTTCCGCACCCTCGACCTGCAGGCCTGACCGATGCCGATCTCGAGCTTCCTCGGACTGCAGACCTCGCTGCGCGGCCTCCTCGCCCAGCAGCGCTCGCTCGATGTCGCCGCGCACAACATCGCCAACGCGAACACGGTCGGCTACACGCGCCAGGAGGCCTCGCTCGGGGCCGCGGACCCGCTCCACACCGGCTCGGGCGCGCTGCAGAACGGCTCCGGCGCGTACCTCGGCCAGGGCGTCGACGTCACCGCCTACCGGCGCATCCGCGACTCGTTCCTCGACCTCCAGGTCCGCGCCCAGACGATGGCGCTCAACGACGCCACGACGGCCGCCGAGTCGCTCGACCGCGTGCAGAGCGCGGTGAACGAGCCCTCGGACACCGGCATCAACTCGCTGCTGACGAAGTTCTACGACGCGTGGAACGACCTCGCCGCGCACCCCGAGTCGGCCGGCTCGCGGGAGGCCGTCAACAAGGCCGCAGCGACACTCGCCGATGCGTTCAAGACATTGGCCACCGACATCGGCAACGCGACGACCGACGCTCAGAACGAGTTCACCGCGCTCACCGGCTCCACCGGCCCGATCCAGGCCGCGGCCACGAGCATCGCCAAGCTCAACAAGGCGATCGACAACGCGATCGACGCCGGCCAGAGCCCCAACGACCTGCTCGACCAGCGCGACCAGGTGCTCGACGAGCTCAGCCAGTACGGCAACGTCTCGGTGACGCCGCAGGCCAACGGCCGCATCCAGGTCATGCTCGGCAACCAGTCGGTGGTCGACGACACGATCGTCGACTGGCCGGCGAGCCTGCCGTCGACCTTCGCCGCCGGCGGCGGCCAGCTCGGCGCCCTGCAGACGCTGACGACCACGACGCTGCCCGGCTACCTGGCCGCCCTCGACCAGGTGGCGAACACACTCGCGACCGACGTCAACGCCGCGTACGGCTCGACCTTCTTCGGCGGCACCACCGCCCTCACGCTCGGCACCGGCATCCCCGCTGCGTCGTCGATCGCCGCTGGCACCGGCGCCGCCGGCAGCAACGACATTGCTCTCGCGGTGCAGTCGCTGCGCGACTCGAGTGCGGCCGGCCAGCAGTACGCGGCGTTCGTGCGCCAGGTCGGCTCCGACGCCGACAACGCGCTCAACGCGCAGACCGTCGCCCAGGCCGCCGTCGACAGCGCCGAGGACCGCCGCCAGAACATCAGCGGCGTCTCACTCGACGAGGAGATGGCCAACATGCTGCGGTTCCAGCGCGGCTACCAGGCCTCGGCCCGCGCCATGTCGAGCATCGACGACATGCTCGACACGCTCATCAGCCGCGCCGGCAGGGTGGGGCTGTAGTGGTGCCTCCCCACGGGAGACACCATTAATGCGGATCACCTCCGGGATGTCGCAGCGCCACGTCCTCTCCGACCTGCGCCGCGTGCAGGAGCGTCTCGCCGCCGCCCAGGACCAGGTCTCCAGCGGCAAGCGCGTCGAGAAGCCCTCCGACGATCCGCTCGCGGCCGAGCGCGCCACCCGCCTGCGCGCCGACCTCGGCAGCACGGCCGCTTACCGCACGTCCGTCGACGACTCGACGAGCTGGCTCGACGCCACCGACTCGGCGCTCGACTCGCTGACGCAGATCGTCCAGCGCGTGCGCGAGCTGACCGTCCAGGCCAACAACGCCGCGACCTCCACGGCCGGGCGCCAGTCCATCCAGGCGGAGATCGATCAGCTCACCGAGCAGGCCAAGTCGACCCTCAACGGCGCCTACGACGGCCGCTACCTCTTCAGCGGCACCGCGACCAACCAGCCGCCCTACACCGCCGCGACCGGCGACGCCTACCAGGGCGACACCGGCGCGGTCGTCCGGCAGATCGGGCCCGGCGTCAGCGTCCAGGTCAACGTCACCGCCGACGACGTCCTCGGCACCGTCACGTGGCTGCAGAGCGGCGACCTCTCCCAGATCGACGCCGGCCTCGACAACATCGTCGCCAAGCGCTCCCAGATCGGCGCGACCACCAACCGCGTGACCGCCGCCGGCCAGCGCCTCGACGACCTCGGCGACATCACGACCAAGCTCTTGTCGAACACCGAGGACGCCGACCTCCCCCAGGCGCTCATCGACCTCTCCTCACAGCAGACCGCGCTGCAGTCCGCCCTGCGCGGCGGCGCGACCCTCATCCAGCAATCGCTCATGGACTTCCTGCAATGACCACCACGACCCCCGGAGGCAACATGGCAGTGACCCTGCACTCCAGCCGCTTCGGGGTGCTCGAGATCCCCGGTGAGGCGGTGATCGAGTTCCCCAACGGCCTCATCGGGCTCGGCGGTACGCACTACGCCCTGCTCGCACGCAACGAGGACTCCGCCTTCGTGTGGCTGCACTCGCTGGACGACCCCGACCTCGCGGTCCCGGTCACGAACCCGTACCGGTTCTTCGCCACGTACGAGGTCGAGCTCAGCGAGGACGAGGCCGCCCGCGTCGGGCTCACCGACGCCGACGAGCCGGCCGTCTACGTGACGGTTCGCGCCACCGAAGCGCTCGAGGGCTTTAGCGCCAACCTCTACGCGCCGATCTTGATCTCGCGTGGCCGTGGCCACCAGGTCATCAACCAGTCCGCCGACGCCCCCGTCCGCGCCCCGCTGTTCCAGCGGCCCGCCGCGGAGGGCCAGGTGCAGGCGGCCTGATCCGTTCTCCAAGGAGGAGTTGCGATGCTCATCATCACCAGGCGCCCGGGCGAGAAGATCAGAGTCGGCAACGACGTCTGCATCGAGGTGATCGAGGTCACCGGCTCGACCGTGCGCATCGGCATCGCCGCGCCCCGGTCGATCCCCGTGTACCGGGAGGAGATCTGGGCGGCCGTCACCGCCGAGAACGCCGAGGCCGCGAAGGCCCCGGCGCAGCTCCCCGACGTGCCCGCCACGGCGAGCAGCTCCACCAGCAGCACTTAGGAAAGGACTCCACCCCCCATGGCTCT
>DATFRW010000253.1:0-5476 GCA_035262945.1 Solirubrobacteraceae bacterium | reverse complement strand
CCAGCGCGATGCCGGGAATCGTCGCGAGCTTCTCGCGGCACGCGTCGATCGCCTGAAGGGTCTCGTGCAACAGCTGCTCGCCGTGCAGCGCGAGCTGGCGGCGCGCCCCGTCGAGCGAGGCCAGCAGCAGCGACGACGGCGACGTCGAGCGCACGAGGCGCACGGCGCGCGCCAGCGCGCCGGCGTCCACGCGCGAGTCGATCCCGACGTGCAGCATCGCGCTCTGGGTGAGCGAGCCGGCGATCTTGTGCGTGCTCGTGATGACGGCGTCGGCGCCGAGCGCGAGGGCGCTCGCGGGCAGCGCCTCGTGGAAGCCGAAGTGCGGGCCCCACGCCTGGTCGACGATGAGCGGCACGCCGGCGGCGTGGGCGACCGCGATGCAGCCCGCGACGTCCGCCGCCATTCCGTAGTAGGTCGGCGACACGATGAACGCGGCGCGCGCGTCCGGCGTCTCGGCGAGGGCGGCCTCGAGCGACGCGGGCTCGACGCCGTGGGCCATGCCGAGCTCGGCGTCGTACTCGGGCGGGACGAACGCGGGCACGCCGCCGGAGAGCACGAGCCCGTCGACCAGCGACGCGTGCGAGTTGCGCTGGGCGACGATCCGCGTGCCCAGGGGCGCGAGCGCGAGGCAGAGCGCGTGGTTGCCCTGCGTGGCGCCGTTGGTCAAGAACCACGTGCGCGCCGCGCCGTGGGCCTCGGCGGCGAGCCGCTCCGCCTCTTCGTACGGCGTCGGCGACGGGCCGATGTCGACGCCCCAGATGTCCTGCGGGATGTCGAGCCACAGCGCGCGCTCGCCGATCCCGAAGCGCAGGCCGGGGTCGGCGCCCTGCCCGCCCTTGTGGCCGGGAACGTGGAAGCGGCCCGGGCCGCGCGTCCCGTACCCGATCACCGCGTCGAGGTAGGGGGCCGACGGCTGTTCCGTCATGCGTGGCCGGCCGTGCGCAGCAGCTCGGCGCGGACGAAGCCGTCGAGATCGCCGTCGAGCACGCGCTGCGCGTCGCCGACCTCGTGGTTCGTGCGGTGGTCCTTGACCATCGTGTAGGGGTGCAGGACGTACGAGCGGATCTGCGAGCCGAAGTTGACGTCCTGGGCCTCACCCTTCTCGGCGGCGATCTCCTCGCGCCGCTTGGCCTCTTCGCGCTCGAGCAGCTTGGCCCGCAGCATCTTCATCGCCGTTTCCTTGTTGGCGGACTGCGAGCGCTCGTTCTGGCACTGGACGACGATGCCGCTCGGCTTGTGGGTGATCCGCACCGCCGAGTCGGTCTTGTTGACGTGCTGGCCGCCAGCACCTGAAGCGCGGTAGGTGTCGATCTGAAGGTCGTCGTCCTCGATCTCGACCTCGCCGATGTCGTCGACCACCGGCGCGACCTCGACGCCCGCGAACGACGTCTGGCGGCGGTGCGCCGCGTCGAACGGCGACAGCCGCACCAGCCGGTGCACGCCCTTCTCGGCGCTGAAGAGGCCGTAGGCGTTCTCGCCGGAGGCGCGGAAGGTGGCCGACTTGATGCCCGCCTCCTCCCCCGGCGACGCTTCGAGCAGCTCGACGTTCATGCCACGCCGCTCGGCCCAGCGCCTGAGCATGCGCAGCACCATCTCCGCCCAGTCCTGTGCGTCGGTGCCGCCCGCGCCGGCGTTGACGGTGACGAGCGCGTCGCCGGCGTCGTAGCGCCCGGAGAACAGCCGCTCCTCCTCGAGCTCGGCGAGGTGCTCCTCGACGGAGGCCATCTGCCCGCCGACCTCGTCGGCGAGCGAGTCGTCCTCCACCGCCATCTCGGCGAGCGCCTCGAGGTCGTCGACGTCGGACTGCAGCGAGCGCCAGCGCTCGAGGCGCCGCGTGGCCCGCGCGTGCTCGGCGCTGACCTGCGCGGCGGCCTGCTGGTCGTCCCAGAATCCCGGCGCCTGCATCTGCTGCTCGAGCTCGCCGATGCGCTTGGCGACGGCGTCCTCGTCGAAGCCCGAGCGCAGGACGTCCCACTGCCGGCTTATCGCCTGCAGGCGCTGGGGAATCGGGAGAGTGTCGGATGCACCGGCCATGGCCGGTGTCCAAGCTAGCAGCGCTCAGGGATCCTGCGGGGTCGGGAAGCTCCCGCCGTCGATGAGCTCGACCCTGTAGCCGTCCGGGTCGGCGACAAAGCAGATCCGGCCGACCTCCTCGCGCCCACCGGGCGCGTAGGGCGGCTTCTCGGGCTCGACGCCCTGCGCGGCCAGCTTCGCGAGCAGGCCGTCGAGGTCGTCGACGGTGAGCGCGAGGTGGTTGTAGCCGTCGCCGAGGTCGTAGGGCTCCTCGCGGCCGACGTTGACGGTGAGCTCGAGGCGGTCGCCGTCCCCGGGCAGGCCCATGTAGATGTTGTAGGCCTGCCCGAAGTCGAGCTTGCCGCGGCGCTCGAAGCCGAGCGATTCGTAGAAGCGCACCGAGGCGTCGATGTCGCGCACGCGTACGCAGGTGTGGACAAGGGCGAGCATGTCAGGACCGTAACGTGATGGTCACCGCGGCGGCGGCACGATCCGTAGCGTGCCGCGCCATGTCCACCTCCTCGCTCAATCGCCGCCAGTTCCTCCGCGCGGGTGCCGCCGCCGGCGCCGGGCTCGTCGCCTTCCCCGGCCGGGCGCCCGCCTTTGTCCGCTCGCGCCCGCAGCTCACCCACGGCATCCAGAGCGGCGACGTGACCACCGACGCCGGCTTCGTGTGGGCGCGGGCCGATCGCGCCAGCCGAATGCTCGTCGAGGTCTCGCCGACCCCGCGCTTCAATCACGGCCGCGGCCGGGTGGGCAGCGCGCTGCTCACGCCCGATCACGACTTCGCCGGCAAGGTCCTCGTCGACCACCTCCCGCCGGGCCAGCAGGTCTTCTACCGCGTGACGCTCGAGGACTTCGGCGGCGTGCGCTCCGAGCCGCTGGTCGGCTCCTTCCGCACCGCACCGCGGTCGCGGCGAGACGTCTCATTCACCTGGAGCGGCGACCTGGCCGGGCAGGGCTGGGGCATCAACCCCGACATCGGCGGTTACCGGATCTTCAAGACGATGGCCGGCCTCGAGCCCGACTTCTTCCTGTGCAGCGGCGACACGATCTACGCCGACAACCCGCTGAGCCCGACGGTCCCGTTGCCCGGCGGCCGGACGTGGCGCAACATCGTCGCTCCGGGGAAGGAGAAGGTGTGCGAGACCCTCGACGAGTTCCGCGGAGCGTTCGCCTACAACCTCCTCGACGAGAACCTGCGCGCGTTCGCGGCCACCGTCCCGCAGATCAACCAGTGGGACGACCACGAGGTCCACAACAACTGGTACCCGGGCCAGATCCTCGCCGACGACCGCTACACCGAGCGCCGCACCGACGTCCTCTCCGCGCGCGCGAAGCAGGCGTTCTTCGAGTGGCTGCCGATCGGTTCGCAGCGGCGCGACGAGGTCGGGCGCATCTACCGCAAGATCTCGCACGGCCCGCTGCTCGACGTCTTCATGCTCGACATGCGGACCTACAAGGACCCGAACGGGACCGACGTCTACGCGGACCCCACGATCGGCCTGCTCGGCCAGGCCCAGCGTGAATGGCTCAAGCGCGAGCTCGCCGCCTCGCGAGCGACATGGAAGCTGATCGCCAACGACCTGCCACTCGGGCTCGTCGTGCCCGACACGCCCGGCACGATCGAGGGTGTCGCGCAGGGCGACAACGGTCCGCCGCTCGGGCGCGAGCTCGAGTTCGCCGAGGTCCTGCGGTTCGCCCACCAGCGGGGCGTCACCGGGATGGTCTTCGTCACCACCGACGTGCACTACACCTCGGCGCACCACTACGACCCGGCGCGGGCCGCGATCGGCGACTTCACGCCGTTCTGGGAGTTCGTCTCCGGGCCGCTGAACGCGGGCGCGTTCGGGCCCAACACGCTCGACCTGACCTTCGGCGGGCAGACCATGTTCGCCAAGGCGCCGCCCGCGCCCAACGTCTCGCCGGCGGACGGCTTCCAGTTCTTCGGCCACGTCGCGATCGACGGGCACAGCGAGGTGATGACGGTGACGCTCTACGACCTCGACGGAAACTCGCTGTTCAGCGTCGATCTGGACCCGTCATGAACTGAGCAACCGTCATGAACTGAGCAACTTTGGAGAAGCCAGTCGGGCGGCCTCCGACTTACCGTGATCACACCGCATGGTTCACCCCACCACATCGGAGGATCACGAAATGCTCAACCAGGTCAACGGCGTCGGCGTGTGGGTTCGCGATCACGACGAGGCGCTCGCCTTCTACACCGAGAAGCTCGGCTTCGAGGTGCGCGAGGACGTCACGCTGCCCGAGGTCGGCAACTACCGCTGGCTCACGGTCGGCGCCCCCGGGCAGCCGGAGCTGTCGTTCGCTCTGAACGTCCCCGGCCCGCCCTTCAACGGCGACGTGACCGACGGCATCAAGAAGCTCATGGCCGCGGGCGTCCTCTCCGGCCTGTTCTTCACCGTCGACGACTGTCGCGCGACGGCCGAGTGGATCAAGGGCCGCGGCGTGACGCTCGACCAGGAGCCGACCCAGGTTCCTTACGGCATCGAGGCCGTGCTGCACGACCCGTCCGGGAACTCGATCCGGGTCGTCCAGCGCTCGATCTAGCGAGGTGCCGCGGTGCCGCTCAGGCGCCGTGGCACTTCTTGAATTTCTTGCCCGAGCCGCACCAGCACGGGTCGTTGCGGCCGATCTGCTCGACCGCGGCGACCCGCCGCTGCTCGATGACCGGAGCCGGCTCGGGCTCGTCGGCGTAGGCGTTCGGATCGCCCGCCGCGGCCTCGGCCAGCGCGCTGGGCTGCGCGGTGCCGACGCCGCCCGAGTAGGTCACGCGGCCGCCGCCGGTTGACGAGCCGGTCGGCGTGTACTGCTGCTGCGCGGCCGCCGGGTCCTCGCCCTCGATCTCCACCTCGACGTGGAAGATCATGCGCGAGAAGTCCGACCAGATGGTGTTCATGAGGTCGGAGAAGAGCGTGAACGCCTCGTTCTTGTAGGCGACGAGCGGCTCGATCTGGGCGAACCCGCGCAGGTGGATGCCCTCGCGCAGGTAGTCCATGTCGTAGAGGTGCTCGCGCCAGCGGTTGTCGATGATCTGCAGCAGCAGGTAGCGCTCGAGCGCGCGCATCAGCTCGTCGCCGAGCTCCTGCTCGCGCTGGTCGTAGAGCTCCACCGCGTCGGTCGACAGGCGCTCGACGAGCTCGTCGCGGCCGAGGCTCTCCGCGGTGACCTCGGCGGCGGTGAGACGGACCGGGTAGATGTCCTCGAGCGCGGTGAAGAGGCCCTCGAGGTCCCAATCCTCGACGTACTCGGCGCCCGCGTACTCGTCGACGAGGCGCTCGATGACGCTCGCGATCTCCTGGCGCGCCTGCTCGCCCATGTCGCGCCCCTCGAGCACCTGGTCGCGGTACTCGTAGACGATCCGGCGCTGCTCGTTCATGACGTCGTCGTACTCGAGCACGCGCTTGCGGATGAGGAAGTTCTGCTCCTCGACCTTGCGCTG
>DATFRW010000252.1:0-3720 GCA_035262945.1 Solirubrobacteraceae bacterium | reverse complement strand
GTCGTGGAAGCCGCTGCCGATCGTGGTCACGGCGCCCGCGTCGCTGGTGGGGGATGACGCCGCGCAGTGGCTGTGGCTCGTGATCGCGCGGGCCGGCGGACTCGTCGCGCTCGTCCTCGCCTTCGACCTCGCGCGGCGGCTCCAGGGAGCCGTGGCCGGCGTCATCGCTGCCGGCGCGCTGCTCGTGTCCGGCACCTACGCGTCGCACGTCTTCCGCGGCGACTCGGAGGGACTGCTGGCCGCGTTCGGGCTCGGCGCGGTGGTCGCGTATCTGGAGGGGCGCCGCTGGCTGGCCTTCGCGCTGGTCGTCGGGACCGCGCTGCTGCGGCCGGAGATGCTGCTCTTCGTCGGCGGCTATGGCCTGTGGCTCATCTGGCTCGACCGCCGCCCGCGGACGCTGGCGATCGTGATCGGCGCGGGGGTGCTCATCGTCGCCGTCTGGCTCATCCCGGAAGAGATCGGATCCGGCAGGCTGCTGCGAGCGGCCTCGCGGGCCCGGGAGCCGGTCCCGAACTCGCCGGCGCAGGCGGCGTTCCCGTTCCTGGCGACGTTCACGAACGCGGCGCCGGTCGTCCCGTGGCCGATCTACCTCGGCGGCTTTGCGTACGTCGTGGCGGAGCTGCGCAAGCGTCGGGTGACGCTGCCGCTGGTGCTGGCCGGCATCGCGACGATCCTCATCATCGTCGTCGCGGCGATGGCGCAGGCCGGCTTCACCGGCAACGTGCGCTACCTGACGCTCGCGATCGCGCTGACCTGCGTCCTCGGCGGAGCGGGGTTGGTGCTGCTCTACCGCATGGCCCGTGCACGATTGTCGCCGCGGCAGACCGGGTGGGCGGTCGCGACCGCCGTCATCGTCGCCGCGCCGTTCGTCGTGGGAGACGCGCTGCGCCTGCGCGACGAGATGCACGACGCCTTCCACGAGAGCCGGCTGTACGCCGCACTGCCCGACGCGATCGCGCGGGCGGGCGGCCGCGAGGCTGTCGTGCGCTGCGGCACCGTCTTTGCGGCCCCGTTCGACACCCAGACGGTCGCGCGCGATCTGCGCCTGCACCAGTACCAGGTCGGCATCCGGCCCCGGCCGCCGGGGACGATCGTCGCTCAGCGCGGATCGAAGCTCTCGAAGGACTCGCGCTTCCGCCCGCTCGCGCAGACGCGCCGCTGGGTCATCGCGACAACCTGCCGCTGATATGCAACCATTGGTTGCATGACCGCTCACAAGACCGCAAACCGTGCGGAGTGGCTCGCCGCCCGCAGGGAGCTGCTCGCCGACGAGAAGGAGCACACGCGCCGTGGCGACGACCTCGCGCGCCGCCGGCGCGAGCTTCCCTGGGTGCTTGTCGAGAAGGACTACACCTTCGAGACCGACGAGGGCACGAAGACGCTGGCGGAGCTCTTCGGCGGCCGCTCGCAGCTCATCGTCTACCACTTCATGTTCGGGCCGAACTACGAGTCCGGTTGCCCGGCGTGCTCGTCGATCGCCGACGGGTTCAGCGTCATCTTCGAGCATCTCGAGCAGCGCGACGCGGAGATGTCGGCGATCTCGCGCGCTCCGCTGGCGAAGATCAACGCGTTCAAGGAGCGGATGGGGTGGACGTTCCCGTGGGCGTCGTCGTTCGGGAGCGACTTCAACTACGACTTCGACGTCTCCCGCACCGCGGAGGAACTGCGCGCGGGAGGGTACGAGTACAACTTCCAGCAGTGGCCGGGCATGACGCTCGACGATGACGAGGAGACCGGCCTTGCGCGGATGGCCGCGGCGTGCGGGACCGTCGCCTCGGAGTACGTGCTGGAGGGGCCGGGGATGAGCGTCTTCGCGCTGTCCGACGGCGACGTCTACCACACGTACTCGGCCTTCGCCCGCGGGCTCGATGGGTTGTGGGGCGCCTACCAGTGGCTCGACCGCGCGCCGCTCGGCCGCAACGAGGCCGACCTCGAGCGGCCGTGGATGCGGCGCGACGAATACCGCTGACCGCTCAGACGGAGTGTCGGGAAGCTCAGAGGCGCGGGGGAGTCATGCCCTTCTGCACCCTCTCGCAGAAAGGCACCACCGATGCTCCGACCCCTCCTGGCCGCGCTGGCCGTCTTTGCCGTTGCGGCGCCGGCGGCCACAGCTCAGGACGCCCAGATCTTCGCTACGAACAACACGCGCGTGATCACCGATCCCGCCGATCCGCAGCTGTCCGATCCCCTGAACGCATTCGCGCGCCAGGTGCAGCGCATCGTCGAACAGGGCGGCGGTGACCCGCGCGGCTCGCAGCTGCTCGACGGCGTGTTCTTCGACTCCGACCAGCAGACCACGACGTTCGAGCGCTCGCGCGAGTTCGACGTCGACCGCGTCGACGACGAGGAGCTGCACACGATCGCGGACACCGTCCGCTCGCGGTTCGGCCAGTCGTCCGTGCTGACGTTCGATCTGCTTCCGGCGGGCGACCCCGAGGTCAACGCGATCGAGCTCGAGGTCCCGGGGGTCGGCGCGCAGGCGCTGCGCGACGGGCTGCTGGCCGATCAGGAGGCGCGCGAGCGCCTGTTCGGTGGCTCGGTCACGCAGGACCAGCATCTGCTCCTCGTCGCCGGGCTCGGCGACGCCGATCTCGCGAGGAGCTTCGCGCAGCGCATCGGTGGCGACCTCGATCGCGCCGTCACGCGCTACGGCGAGGAGGAGTTCGTCGAAGGGCCGCTGCCGGTCCGCGTCGAGGGCCGGACGCTCGTGATCGACGGCGCGCCGGAGCTGACCCCGCGCTCGGGGCGGCTCGACGTGCGCCTCGGCGACGAGCAGTTCTCGATCGCGCGCGATCGCTTCGACCGCGTCCGCGTGCGGGGCGGTGACGGCCTCGACGACGCGCTGGCACTCAGCGGGAAGCGCTATGACGTCTCGGCGTCCGGTGACCACGTGCGGATCAGCGGCGACCTGCAGGTCGACGTCGACGGGATCGAGCGCCTTCGCCTCGCGGCGCAGAGGCTGACGGTCGACGACCTGTCGGCAACCGACGTCTTCGAGGTCGACGCCGACAACGCCGCCGACGTGACCGTGAACGCGTCCGAGAGCGATGACCAGGTCTCGGTCTCCGCGTTCTCGGGGGCCGTTGCCGTGCTCGGCCCGACGTTCGTGCAGATCGCGCAGCCCGATGCAACGGATCAGCTGACCGTCAACGGCCGCGGCGGTGACGACATCCTCAGCGCGTCGACCGCCGCGATGGCCCTCACGCTCGACGGCGGCCAGGGCACCGACGTGGTCATCGGCGGGCCCGGGCCCGACGTCCTCATCGGCGGCGCGAGCTTCGACGACGTGACGGGCGGCAAGGGCGACGACCGCGCCGTCCTCGGCGGCGACAACGACCGCTTCAACTGGCGGCCGGGCGACGGCAGCGATCGCGTCGACGGCGGCGCCGGCCGCAACTCGCTGTCCTTCTTCGGCACGAACGATGCCGAGGCGTTCGACCTCGCGCGCGACGGCCGCGGTCTGCGCCTGACCCGCGACCTCGATGCCGTCGGCCTCGACCTGGACCGCATCCAGGAGATCGACGTGGTCGCGGGCGGCGGCGCCGACACCTTCGCGGTCGGCGACCTCAGCCGCACCGACGCGGCGCTCGTCGACATCAGCCTGGGCTCAGGTGGTCCGGGCGGCGACGGCGCGGCCGATCGCGTCACGGTCCAGGGCACCGCCGGGCGCGACGCGATGACGCTGACCGGCAAGGTCGTCGTCGCCGGCACGGCGACGCT
>DATFRW010000251.1:0-18773 GCA_035262945.1 Solirubrobacteraceae bacterium | reverse complement strand
AGCTCCGCGATCGCGTGGCGGCCGTGGCGGCTGGCCTCCGCGAGCTCGGCGTTCGGCGCGGCGATCGGGTCGTCGCCTACCTCCCGAACTCCCCCGCCGCCGTGATCGGATTCCTCGCCACCGCGTCCCTCGGCGCGATCTGGTCGTCGTGCTCACCCGACTTCGGAGCCAGCTCGGTGGTCGACCGCTTCGCGCAGATCGAGCCGAAGGTGCTGCTGGCGGTCGACGGCTACCGCTACGGCGGCCGGGACTTCGACCGCGGCGACGTCGTCGACGCCATCGCGGCGGAGATCGGCGCGCGCGTGGTGCGCTTCGGCTACCTCGACGGCGGCGGTTGGCCGGCGGAGTTCGTGGCCGAGCACGCGCCGCTGCGCTTCGAGCAGCTGCCGTTCGACCACCCGCTGTGGGTGCTCTACAGCTCGGGGACGACCGGCCTGCCCAAGGCGATCGTCCACGGCCAGGGCGGCATCCTGCTCGAGCACCTCAAGAAGCTCCACCTGCACCTCGACGCGCAGGAGGGCGACCGGCTGTTCTGGTTCACCACGACCGGCTGGATGATGTGGAACTTCCTCGTCGGCGGGCTGCTCACGCGAGCGTCGATCGTGCTCTACGACGGCAATCCGGCGACGCCGGACCTCGGCGCGCTGTGGGACCTCGCCGAGCGCACGGGGGTGACGACGTTCGGCACGAGCGCGTCGTACATCGCCTCCTGCATGAAGGCGGGCGTCGAGCCCCGCGCCGGGCGCGATCTCAGCGCGCTGCGCGCGGTCGGCTCGACCGGCTCCCCGCTGTCGCCCGAGGGCTTCGACTGGGTCTACGAGCACGTCGGCGCCGACACGTGGCTGTTCTCGACCAGCGGCGGCACCGACCTGTGCACCGCGTTCGTCGGCGGCGTGCCGACGCTGCCCGTCTACGAGGGCGAGCTGCAGGCCCGCGCGCTCGGCGCGAAGGTCGAGGCGTTCGACGAGGCCGGCCGATCGCTCGTCGGCGAGGTCGGCGAGCTCGTGCTCACCGAGCCGATGCCCTCGATGCCGATCGCGTTCTGGGGCGACGCGGACGGCTCCAGGTTGCGCGAGACCTACTTCTCGATGTACCCCGGCGTCTGGCGCCACGGCGACTGGATCGAGATCACGCCGCGCGGCACGGCGATCATCTACGGGCGCTCGGACTCGACCATCAACCGCGGCGGCATCCGCATGGGCACGAGCGAGATCTACCGTGCCGTGCTCGCCGTCGACGACGTTGTCGACGCGCTGGTCGTCGACGTGCCGCGCGAGGGCACCGACGGCTGGATGCCGCTGTTCGTCGTCCTGCGCGAGGGCGCCCAGCTCGACGACGACCTCGTCGCGCGCATCAAGCGCCGCATCCGCGAAGACTGCTCGCCGCGCCACGTCCCCAACGAGATCCACGCCATCGCCGAGGTCCCGCGCACGCTGTCGGGCAAGGCGCTCGAGGTCCCGGTCAAGCGCATCCTCATGGGCCAGCCCGCCGAACAGGCCGCCAGCCGCGACTCGCTCGCCAACCCGACGGCGCTGGATTACTTCGTCGACCTCGCGAGCCCGTCGACCACGTCGCGCGCCAGCTCGCCGAGTACGCGGTCCGGGCCGTAGAGCGCGAGCGCCGGTCGCGCCCCCGCGGGCAGCGCGCGGCCGCGCCGCCGCGGTGCGCCGGTGCGTTCGGCGATCGCCGCGAGCGTCGGGTGCGCCGAGCGCCAACTCGGCTCGGCAGCCGGCTCGAGCCACAGCAGCACGATCTGCTCGGGCGGGCGGTGCTCGGCGCGCAGCCGCGCCCGCAGGCCGAGCTCACCGGCGCCGACGAACACGATCTCGGCCCACGTGACGTCGGCGAGCGCGAGCGCCGCGTTCGTCGCAGCGGCGTCCGCGGGCGCGGCCGGGGCGAACGCGGACTCGAGGAAGCCCGCGGCCGCCACCAGCAGCACGACGGACGGCGCGAGCTGCGCCGCGCCGAGGACGGTGCCGTCGGCGCCCGCCAGCCGTGCGGCGGCGAGCGCGGTGCTCAGCACGAGCGCGCCCTGCAGCCAGAGCAGCGGCGCCGGGACGTGCCGTAGCAGCGCGGTCCGCGGCCGGTCGACCGCCGCCATGACGACCAGCGCGACGCCGCGCGCCGACGTCGCGGGCGCGACGACGTCCTGGGTGGCGCGTCCCCGCCCGAGCGGCAGCCGACCACGCTCGTACGCGACCGAGACGACGAGCGCCGCGCCCGTGACCACGAGGCCGGCCAGCGCGTGGTCGACGCTGACCACCGTGCCGACGACGCCCGCAATCGCGCACAGCGCCTGCCACGCCGGCCAGCGGGGCCGCACCCACCGCGCCTCCAGGCGCGGCGCGCGCCCCGCCGTGCGCAGCTCATCGGCGAGCGCGACCGCCGTACGGCGCTCGGCATCCGTGCAGGCAAGAGGGCCGCGCTCCATGCGAGGTAGCTTTCCGCGTTCGATGGACGCCACCGACCTCTGCTTCGCCGGCGCAGCCGAGCAGGCGCGCCTTGTCGCCGCCGGCGAGGTCTCGTCGCGCGAGCTCACCGAGGCCGTGCTCGCGCGCGTCGACCGCCTCGACCCGATCCTCAACGCGTTCCGCGTCGTCTTCGCCGAACGCGCGCTCACCGAGGCCGCGCAGGCCGACGCGCGGCGCGGCGCGGGCGACCAGCGCCCGCTGCTCGGCGTGCCCGTCGCGATCAAGGACGACACCGACGTCGCGGGCGAGGTCACCGCGATGGGCTCGCTGGCCACGAACAGCCCGGCGCCGCGCGACGCGGAGGTCGTGCGCGCGCTGCGCGAGGCGGGCGCGATCGTCGTCGGCAAGACCCACGTCTCCGAGCTGACGATCTGGCCCTTCACGGAGACGCTGGCCTTCGGCGCGACGCGCAATCCCTGGTCGCTCGACCACACGCCCGGCGGTTCGAGCGGCGGGACGGGCGCGGCCGTCGCCGCCGGGATGGTCGGCGTCGGCCTGGGCTCGGACGGCGGCGGTTCGATCCGGATCCCGTCGGCGTTCTGCGGGCTGTTCGGGATCAAGCCGCAGCGCGACCGGATCTCGCTGGCGCCCAAGCGCGAGGGCTGGCACGGCATGTCCGTCAGCGGCCCGCTCGCGCGGCGCGTCGCCGACGCCGCGCTGTTCCTGCAGGTCGCGGCGGGCGGCGGCGGCTTCGTCGAGGCCGCGGCGCGCGAGCCGGGTCGCTTGCGCATCGCGATCTCCACCGGCCTGCCGCCCGGCGTCATCACGCGGCTCGGCGGCGAGCAGCGCACCGCGATCGAACGCACCGCCGAGCTGCTGCGCTCGCTCGGCCACGAGGTCGCCGAGCGAGAGATCGACTACGGGCCGGCCGCGTGGCCGAGCGTGGCCGTGCGCTACCTGCGCGGCATCCACGATGACGCGCGCGCGGTACCGCACCCGGAGCGCCTCGAGCGCCGCACGCGCAACCTCGTGCGGCTCGCCGCCGCGATCCCCGCCGGGCAGGTGGCGAAGGCGCGGGCGCGCGAGCCGGCGATCGCGGCGCGGGTCAACGCGATATTCGAGCACGCCGACGTCGCGCTGCTGCCGGGGCCCGCCGGAGCGCCCTTCCGCGTGGGCCAGTTCCAGGACCACGGCGCGATGTGGACGCTCAACACCATCGTCGCGAAGGTCCCGTGGTACAGCGTGTTCAACTCCACCGGTCAGCCGGCGGCGTCGGTGCCCGCGGGCTTCGACGCGGCCGGCCTGCCGCTCGCCGTCCAGCTCGTCGGCAGGCCGGGCGACGAGGCGACGCTGCTGTCGCTCGCCGCGCAGATGGAGCGAGCCCGACCCTGGGCGGATCGGCGGCCCGCGCTGTGACCGATCGCGACGACCTGCTCGACGTCGCCGTCGCCGCGGCCCGCGCGGCGGGCGAGGAGCTCGTTCAGCGCTACGAGCATGCCGCGCGCGGGGTCGAGACGAAGTCGACGCCGACCGACCTCGTCTCCGAGGCGGACCTCGCCGGCGAGCGCGCGATCCGCGAGGTCCTCGCCGCGCGGCGCCCCGACGACGCGATCGTGGGGGAGGAGGGCGACGACGTCGCGGGCTCGAGCGGCCTGCGCTGGTTCGTCGACCCGCTCGACGGCACCGTCAACTACCTGTTCGGCATCCCGCAGTGGTGCGTGTCGATTGCCTGCGAGGGCGAGGTCGGGGTGATCCTCGATCCGCTGCGCGGCGAGCTGTTCACGGCGCGCGCGGGGGAGGAGGCGCTGCTCGACGGCGAGCCGCTGCGGCCCTCGGAGCGCACCGACGTCGGCACTGCGATGGTGGCGACCGGCTTCGGCTACGACTCGCGCGTGCGCGCCTCGCAGGCCGAGGTGGTCGCCCGGCTGTTGCCCCAGGTGCGCGACATCCGCCGGCTCGGCTCGGCCGCGCTCGACCTCGCGTGGACGGCGGCCGGGCGGTACGACGTCTACTACGAGTACGGCCTGAACCGCTGGGACTGGGCGGCCGGGGAGATGCTGTGCTCGACGGTCGGGCTCGTGACGCGCCACCTCCCGCCGCTGCCGGCCACTGGCGCGGGGCTGCTCGTCGCGCCCGCCGCGCTGGTCGACCGGCTGCAGGCGATCGTCAGCGAATAACCGCGCCCGCGCCGAGGCCGACCGCCCGCACGCCGGGCGGCGACCCGTCGACGATCCGCACCGGCAGCTCCTCGCCGCCGAGCCACGACTCCAGCCGGTCGCCGTCGCCGGCGACTTCGACCCAGGCGATCCCGCCCGCGTCGCCCGTCGCGCCCGGGTTCGCGATCCCCGGGTCGCGCTGGATGAAGAACGGCAGCCAGGGCTGTGCCATCGCCTCGGCGACGCCGGCCAGGCGCGCGGTGAGCCCCGATCGCTCGATGGTGGTGACGCCGAGGCCCAACCGCTCGGCGTGTTCGCCGACGTCCTCGACCGCCACGGACCATCCGAACAGCCCCTCGGGGGCCGCGATCACCGCGCGGCCGATGAGCGACGCGGCGGCCTCGTCGCGGTCCGCGACGGCCAGCACCTCGAGGTAGCCGCCGCCGAGCGGGAAGACGCGGTTGTGCGTGCCGATGCCGACGTGGCGCCCGCCGCCGGCGTCGCGCAGCCCGTGCTCGCCGGCGAGGCGCTGTGCGGCGCCGTCGAGGTCGTCCGTCGCCCAGATGACGTGGTCGATGCGCACTCAGCCGTAGCGCGTGATGCGCTCGGGCGCGAGGCGGAAGGTGACGCGCTGCTGGCCGGGCGTGAACGCGTAGTCGCGGCCGTCGTACTTGTGCGCCAGCGCGTTGATGACGTCGTCGGCGCCGTCATGGGTGTCCTCGACCAACCGGCCGACAACCGTCACGAACTCCTCGGGGTTCTCGAGGTTCATCACGGTCACGGTCGCACCGCCGGCGCGGCGCAGGTTCTCGGGCCAGCTGCGGCCCTCCGCGCTGTTGAGGACGACGCGGTCGTCGTCGTCGAGATCGGACCAGATGATCACGGACTGGATCGTGCCGTCGTCGGCGACGACGGACAGGTGGCAGTAGTTGGGTGCCTTCAGGATCTCGCGGTCACGGGGAGCGAACGTGCTTCGGGGCAAGGGTCGTCTCCTTTAGCGGGTGTCGGCCGCGGCCTGCACGAGCGGCCCGGTTCGATGGGCGATCTGCGTCGACAGGACGATATAGCTGGTCGATCGCCGGACGGCCGACGTCGCCAGGACCCGGTTGATGATGTCCTGAAGCTGCTCGGTGTCGTGCGCCGCGACGCGGCACAGCAGGTCGCGCGGGCCGCTCGTCGCGTGCGCCTCGAGGACCTCGGGCACCGACTCGAGGTGCTCGACGGCCTCGGTCAGCCTGCCCTGGGTGATCTCGAGGAAGACGAAGGCGAGGACGGGATAGCCCATCTTCCCCGGGTCGATCTCCGGGCCGAAGCTGCGGATGATGCCGCGGTCGGTGAGCTTGCCGAGACGCGCCTGGACGGTGCCGCGGGCGACGCCGAGGCGCCTCGAGATCTCCATCAGGCCGATGCGCGGCTCGGCGGTCATGAGGGCGATGAGGCGGGCGTCGAGCTCATCTATGAGACTGGTCATGTTGCACAGAAGCTAGCGCCGCGGACTGGCCGATGCTGGGCGTCCTGACCGGTGTGGGAGTGCAGACTTGCCAGCGAGGTGGCGACGTGGTGGCCTTGTGGCTTAGCGCACCACCGCAGGAGGGAAACGATGTTCGAGGAGGCCCAGCTCTACTCGCCCGTCACGCAGCACGAGGACGGGAAGGTCGAGGTGCACCTCGGCCAGGATCACCCGGGGTTCAACGACCCCGAGTACCGCAAGCGACGCAACGAGATCGCCGCCGCGGCGCTGGCGTGGAATCCCGGCGAGCCGATCCCGCACGTGGACTACACCGAGGCCGAGCACGCGATCTGGCGGGTCGTCTGCCGCGAGCTGCACGACAAGCACGAGACGTACGCCTGCCGCGAGTACCTCGAGGGCAAGGCGCGCCTCGGGCTCCCCGAGGACCACGTCCCGCAGCTCGACGAGGTCACCGAAAGGCTGCGGCCGCTGACCGGCTTCGAGTACCACTGCGCTCCGGGCCTCGTCCCGCTGCGCGAGTTCTACGGCTCCCTCGCCGACCGCGTCTTCCACTCGACGCAGTACGTGCGCCATCCCTCCGAGCCGCTCTACACCCCCGAGCCGGACATCATCCACGAGGTCATCGGGCACGGGAACATGCTCGCGAGCCCGCGCTTCGCCGAGATCAAGCGCCTGGCCGGCGAGGCCGCGCGGCGGGTCGAGACCGAGGAGGCGCTGCAGTTCATCGCCGACGTCTTCTGGTTCACGCTCGAGTTCGGCGTCATCCGCGAGGACGGCGACTACAAGGCCTACGGCGCCGGGATCCTGTCGAGCTACGGCGAGATCGAGGAGTTCCGCCACACCGAGCTGCGCCCGATCGACCTCGGCGAGATGGGGACGATCGAGTACGACATCACGAAGTACCAGCCGATCCTCTACACGGCGGAGTCGATGGACCACCTCGAGGACGTCGTCGGCGGGTTCTTCGCGGAGGCGGACGACGACGCGCCGGCGCGGCTCACCGCGGGGCTCGCGAAGGCCTAGCCAGTACCCGGGGCGGGATTCGAACCCGCACTGAATCGGGTTTGAGCCGATCGCCTCTGCCAATTGGGCTACCCGGGCGCGCGCGGTAAGGGTACCGTCAGCCGGCCGCCGGCACCGCGCCCGTGGGTGGCTCGGAGTGCCGCTCGACCTCGACGTTCCACTGCTGCGCGAACCCCTGCATCGCGAACGCGATGAGCAGGGCCTGCACCGGGACGATCAGCAGGGTGATCAGCCCGAGCACGCCGGAGCTGAGCCCCGGATCGGTGAAGCCCGCCTTGTCGCGGTCGAACCACGCGGGGCCTGCGACGGCGGCGAAGATGAGCAGGATGATCGCGAGCGCCGCCGCCAGGGGGAGCACGCCGCGGTTCCACCGCGCGACGTAGAACGCGATCAGCAGGTAGACCGCGACGTAGCCGATCTGGACCGCCTTGGCGCCCTCGAGCGCGCTCCAGCCGCCCACCGTCACGATGAGGACGAGCGCGGCGGACACGAGCAGGAGCAGGATGACCGTGGCGCGGGTGGCCTTGCTCGAGGCCTTGTCCCGGTTCGGGTGCTCGATGGTGACGTCGTCGTCGGCCATGGTCGTGGCGGACCTTACAATCCGCGGCGCGCGGCGTGCGACGGCGCGCCGCTCTCCGCGGGCGTGCTGGAACTGGTCTACAGGCCGGGTTTAGGTCCCGGTGCTCGAAAGAGCTTGGGGGTTCGAGTCCCTCCGCCCGCATAGCGCTACTGCGCGGGCGCCTCGGCCTCCCGCGGCAGCGAGAGCGCGATGTCGACCTCGCTCAGCCGGAAGGGGATCGCCTGCTCGACCTCCTCGTGCTTGAGCTCGAGCCATGCCTGCCACTCGAGCCACTCCGGCTTGGGGTCCTCGCGGGCGAGGCGGCTGCTCCAGAAATCCTCGCGCGCGCGGTCGAACACCGGCGCGGCCGTGGTCGGCGCTCCGAAGACGTGGGCGATGCCGTACGCGAAGGCGCAGAACGGCAGCGTGTATGCGTGCCAGGGGAGCCCGACGAGCACCTGCAGCGGCGAGCCGAGGGTCAGGCCGGCGAGGTTGATGTGCAGCGACTGCGCGTCGTAGTCCCAGGCCCAGTCGCGCCCGCGGTGGTCGGGCGGCGGCGCGTCGCGCAGCAGCGTGACGAGGAAGATCTCCTCGAGGCTGGACAGCACCGCGCCGACCTGCACCGGCCGGATCGGATGCTCCTGCGTGCGATCGAAGACGAGGAGCATCCGGTACGGCACGGAGTCCTCTCGCGGAGACGTCACCGACAGGCGGTGGTGTTGTGGTGGCTGGACCGTGCCAATCAGCGAAGGTTGCAGCGCTTTTTCGGCCGTGTCGGGTGCGATTTCTCACCCCCATTGGGCGTGAACGCCCCGGTTGGCGGTCCGTCGAGAGGGGTACGCTCGGCGCCATGCGGGTGGGTCTGGTGTTTGGTGCAGGAGGTGTGCTTGGAGCCTCCTGGCTGATCGGGGCCCTCGAAGCGCTCGAAGCCGAGACCGGCTGGCGCGCTGCCGACGCGGACCGGATCGTGGGGACGTCGGCCGGCGCTGTGGTCGGTGCGCTGGCCGCGAGCGGCATCCCGTCGGAGTACATGGGCGCTTACTCGGCCGGCCGGACGCTCGAGGCGTTTGCCGAGGTCGAGGCCCGCGCGGACTCGCTGTCCAAGCGGCTGCTCGGCAACGAGTACCGCCTGCATCGCGCCATGCCGCCGATCGGCCCAGGCTCGTGGCGCCTCGTGGTGAACACCCTGCTGCACCTGCGCAGTCACTCCCCGGCGACCGTGCTCGCGGGCTGGCTGCCGCGTGGTTTCATCTCGACGGCGCCGATCCGCGACCTGGTGTCCGCCTTCGTCGGTGGCCCGTGGCCGGAGCACCCGGACTACTGGGCGGTCGCGGCGGACTACGGGTCGGGCAAGCGCGTCGCGTTCGGCCGGCCGGACTCGCCCAAGGCGCACGTCGCGAACGCCGTCGCGGCCTCCTGTGCGATTCCCGGCTTCTACCACCCGGTCGACGTCGCCGGACGCCGCTACGTCGACGGCGGGATCTGCTCGACGTCCAACCTCGACCTCATGTGCGGCGCGGGCTTCGACCTCGTGATCTGCCTGAACCCGATGTCGTCGGTCGTGTCGCCGGCGGGCGGCTCACCCGCCGATCGCTTCGCCGCGTTGATGCGGGCGGCCGCTGGTCGCCGCCTCGGTTACGAAGCCGCGAAGGTCCGCGCGGACGGCGCCCGGGTCCTCGTCCTGCAGCCCGGCAACGCCGACTGCGCGCTCATGGGCCTGAATCTCATGAGCGGTGCGCGCCGGGTGCAGGTCATGGAGCAGGCCCGCAAGTCGGTCGCCCGCGACCTGCGGCGCCTCCGCGGCAGCGACCTCCTGCCCGAGAAGAGCGCCCAACCGCGCGGCGCGTCCGTCCGCTGGCGCAAGGCCGCCTGAGGAGTCGTCGCCCTCTGGGCGATGCCCCGGAGTGGGCGCGTGGCCGGAGGTCGCCGCTACGATTGCCGCTCCTCCGGGGGACTGGTGTATCGGTAACACGGCGGTCTCCAAAACCGCAACGCGAGGTTCGACTCCTCGGTCCCCCGCTTGTCGTCCCCGTCCGAGATCTTCGCGCCCGACGCGCTCGCCGGGCGCGTGGTGCTCGTGACCGGCGGCGGGACGAACCTCGGCAAGCAGGCGGCGATCGAGCTCGTCGCGGCGGGCGCACAGGTGGTGATCGCGGGGCGGCGCGAGGACGTCCTCGCGAGCGCGGCAGAGGACATCGGTGACGCGTGCTCATCCGTCGCCGGCGACATCCGCGAGCCCGCGGACGCCACGCGCATCGTCGACACCGCGCGCGAGCGGCACGGGCGCCTCGACGTGCTCGTCAACAACGCCGGCGGTCAGTACTTCGTCCCCGCCGAGGACATCGCGGCGAAGGGCTGGCAGGCGGTCCAACGGCTCAACGTCGACGGGACCTACACCATGACCCGCGCCGCCGCCGGGAGCGGTTTCGGCGCGGAGGGCGGGACGGTGGTGAACGTGACCGTCTCGCCGCATCACGGCATGCCGGCGATGGCGCACACGGGCGCCGCGCGGGCGGCGGTGGAGGCGCTCACGCGCGAGCTTGCGGCGGAGTGGGCGCACCGGCGCATCTCGGTCGTCGCCGCGGCGATCGGGCGCTTCGACACCGAGTCGCTGCGCAAGTACCCGGAGGTCGTCTGGCGCGGCGCGGCCCGCAGCGTCCCGCTCCAGCGCCTCGGCACGATGCAGGAGTTCGGGTGGCTCATCGCCCTCCTCGCCGGGCCGCTCGGCCGCGCGCTGAGCGGGTCCGTCGTCACGCTCGACGGCGGCATCGACAACTGGTTCGGCCCATGGCCGCCGCCCGCGTTGACCGACGACGGCGGCCAAGTACCCACCGAGGAGCGGCAGAGCGGGCGACCGGACTCGAACCGGCACTGAGAGCTTGGAAGGCTCTTGTGCGACCGTTACACCACGCCCGCGTGAGCCGTCATCTTAGGTCACTGGGCCGCCGGTATCCGCGTACACTGCAGGCGAACGGGGAGTGGCGCAGTCTGGTAGCGCACCCGGCTGGGGGCCGGGCGGTCGCAGGTTCAAATCCTGTCTCCCCGACTCGGCGAAAGGCCCGCAAAAATGCGGGCCTTTCGATCGTCTTGGTCCAAGACGGTTGAGGTCGACGGAGAACAACTGGGGAACAAATCCTGGTTGGAGCGGTCGGGGCGACGCCGGACGAGGTCTCCCTCCGGGCTGCGCGTCGGCGGCTCGTCGAGCAGCGCGAGAGCTCAAGGCGCAGGACCCGCATGGCACCGGCTGCCGGGCGTCGCCGGCTAAGCCGCCGCGGGCTCCTGGACGCGCACCGAGCCCTAAAGAACGCGCTGTCTCGTGGCGGTGTTGTCGCGGGTACGGTGCTGCTGGGTGGGCGCCGGGCTTAGACTGCCGCCGCTGCGGTCAGCGGGATTTCGCTCTCGTTCGTGCGCTCGGGTTCGGTGTTGCGTGCGGGCAGGTAACGGAGGGCCAGCAGCGCGCCGAGCGCGGCGGCGGCGATCGCGACGAGCAGGCCCTTGCTCGCGCCGGCGATGAACGCCTCGCGGGCGGTGTCGGCGATGTGGCTGCCGGTTGGCCCGCCGATGTGGTGGGCGATGGTCAGCGCGCCGCCGAGCGAGGAGCGTGCGGTGTCGCCGGCGCCGTGCGGCAGCGAGGAGACGGCGGTGTCGATGTGGTGCGCGTAGACCGAGCTGGCGACGCTGCCCATCACGGCGACGCCGAGGACGCCGCCGATCTCGCGGGTGGTGTCGTTGACGGCGGATCCGACGCCGGCCTGGGCGGGGGGCAGCGTGCCCATGATCGAGTCGGTGGCGGGCGCCATTGCGAAGCCCATACCGGCGCCCATCAGAACGGTGGCGAAGACGTAGTGCCACCAGCCGGAGGCGGCCGTCGAGTCGGCCATGATCGCCAGGCCGGCGGCCATGAGGGCGAGGCCGGCGGCGACCGGGATCTTCGCGCTGCCGCGCTGCTTGGAGAGGATCGCGGCGACCGGGGAGGTGATGCCGACCGCGAACGCGAACGGCAGCGCCGAGGCGCCGGCCTCAAGCGGGGTGTAGCCGCGCACGAACTGCAGGATCTGCGTGAGCAGGAACAGGGCGCCGAAGAGGCTGAAGAAGACCAGCGTCACCGACACCGATGCGGCGGTGAAGCGGCTGTTGCGGAACACCCGCAGCGGGACCATCGGGTCTTCGCGGCGCAGTTCCCAGACGGCGAAGCCGGCGAGCAACGCGACGGCGCCGCCGAGGATGCCGAGCGTCGCGACGGAGGTCCAGCCCCGCTCCGGGGCCTCGATCAGGCCGTAGGTGAGGGCCACGAGGCCCGCCAGGGACAGGATCGCCCCGACTGGGTCCAGCCGCGGGGCGCGGTCGGCGCGGGAGGCGGGGACGAGCGCCCGGCCGGCGATCAGGGCGACGATCACGATCGGCACGTGAACGAGGAACACCGACGTCCAGTCGAAGTGCTCGAGCAGCCAGCCGCTGAGCGTGGGGCCGACCGCGACGCCGAGCCCGCTGATGCCCGACCAGATGCCGATCGCCTTGACGCGCTCGCTCGGGTTGTCGAACACGTCGGTGAGGATCGAGAGCGTCGCTGGCATGACGGCCGCCGCGCCGACGCCCATCAGCGCCCGGGTCGCGATCAGCTCGGTGGCGTTCGTGGAGAGCGCCGCGAGCCCGGCGCCGATGCCGAGGACGGCGAGCCCTCCGGCGAGCAGACGGTGACGGCCGTAGCGGTCGCCCAGCGCGCCGCCGATCAGCAGCAGGCCGGCGACGGCGAGCGTGTACGCATCGACGATCCACTGCAGCTGGCTGGTCCCAGCATGGAGGTCGTCGGCGAGGGTCGGCAGCGCGGTGTTGACGATCGTGTTGTCGACGACGACGAGGAAGACGCTCAGGCACAGCACGACGAGTGTCCACCAGCGGCGATTGCGGGTCTCGGCGGCGGTTTTGGTAGCGAACATGAGGGCTCTCTCCGAGTTGTTAGTGACTGCTAACTAGATATGTAAGTTAGCGGTCACTAAGGTCGGTGTCAAGAGCATCGGGACACCATGCATGAGCCGCCACGTCGGACGGCGACGAGCGCGGCGTCGCGCTCGTTGATGGGGTGCGACGATGGCCAGTCGCCCTCCGTAAGGCGGGCGAGCGCCTGGCCGCCGCGCCGCCGTGCGTTCGCGACCAGTCGTAGGACGTGGGCGGCCGGCCGTAGCGGTTCCGCCACGTGAGCATCGCGTCGCGCACTCGCTCGCGCGTCCATTTCCTTCGTGGAAGGGGTAGTGATGCCGCACCCCTGGACCTCGTCCCAAGCGGTTGCGCGCCCGCCAGTTGCTCACACGCCTCCCATCAGGCGAAGGGAGCACGGACGCTGCCCGCGCATGTCGCGCCGACCTACGACCGGTCGCGCTGACGTTCGGCGCCGGGGTGGCTGGCCCCACCCCCAGGTTCGGGGTGGCCGCGAGGCAGACGCGGGCCTGCCCGCATGTCGCAAACGGGCCCGTGGAGGCACTCTGCGCTCATGACCGCGACCGACGCCCGCCTCCGGCTCCATCGCCTCCAGGTCGAGCGCCTCGACGCCGTCGAGGCCGGCCTCGGTGAGAACGTGCTCTACATGACCGATCTCGAGACGGACATCGCAGCGTCGCGGGTCGCCTATGTCGCCCTCGCGGTCACCGAGATCGCGAGCTTCCGCGCGCAGCTATCGGTTCGTAACGAGGGCTGACGCTCCCAGGCCAGGCGCTCTCCGCAGTGCCGCCTTGCGCCGCGGCGTCGCGCGCGAAGTGCCCGGCGTGCGCGGCCCGCGGTCCCGCGCCGAGCGCCGCGTAGCGGACGCACGATCGTGGAGCTAGATGCGACCGCGTATCGCGTCTGTCTCCTTTTGCGACAGCGACGGTGCTCGAGCGCATGCCGGTCTGTCTGCGGCCAGTCGTGACCGCGCGCCGTGATGTACGGGGTCATCGGGCCGGTGGTGATCGCCGCGCGCTGGGTCGCCCGGCGCGGCGCGGCCACGCGGCTTAGGCCGTGTTCCTTGCTGGCCGATGGTGCGCGCGTTGGTGGCGGAGCTTGCGTGCGCGAGCGACTGCTAGGTCGGCTTGGGCGAGTACCGCCTCGGTGTCCTGCTGCAGTGTCATGTGGGCTGCGCGTAGCGTGTGGAGGTAGTCAACGAGCATCTCGCGCCGAGCGCTCCCGGGTGTCGGCGTGCGATGAGCACCGCCGGGCGCGGGTCTGCGCGCAACATGCTTGAACGTGGCGGTGATGCATGTGCCAGTGTTGGCGTCTGAGGAGACCTGCACCTCGTCGCAGAGCCGGATGATGAGTGCGAGCCCGAGCCCGAGGCCGGGGCTGTCGCCGCGCGCCAGCATTCCGCTACCGATGTCGCAGACCCATATGGTCAGCGACTCGCCCCCGAGCGTGGCGGCAACGTACAGCGGCCCCGGGGTCGTATCGCCGTAGGCGTACAGGACGGCGTTGGTGGCCGCCTCGCTCACCACGAGGGCGATGTCGTCGCGTCGATCGGCGGCGCAATCGTGGTGCGCCAGCGTCTGCATGAGCTCGCTGCGGATCTGCGCCGCGCTGCCCGCGAGCGCGGGGAGAACGCGTTCGTAGATCAGCAGCCCCGGATCATCGATCGCTCCTGGACTCATGTGCCTTCAATCGAAGGGCTCGGGACGGCGAGGCCGGTAAGCCTGGCCCTAGGGGCAATTCTGCCCGCCAACTCCTCGCGCCAACCGCGACCCCCGCTTCCCTGCCATGGGCACTGCCAACGGTGAGGGCGGCCGTCGTCCGGCGCGCCGCCCCTGCTCACGCCCGCTTGCAGCACTCTCACCGGCTGATGAGCTTGCGCTCGCCACGGACAACTCGCGCAAGTGGCTGCTGGCGCTGGGCTGGCGCCTGCTTTTCGTGGTCACAGCAGTCGGGTCTTGCCGACTTATGTTCGACCTCGGGTGCAGCCTGCGCCCCCTCGGCGAGGGCGACTAGCTCCGCAGCGAAGCGCCTGCGAGCGTCATCTCGCTATAAGCGCGCTACGGCCGCTAACCACGGCGCGGTCACCGTCGCGTGTGTCCGGCCCAACTCGGCGCTGCTGACCGTGCACGGCTGGGGCCACACCTCGCTGTTCCTCTCCGCGTGCGCCGACGAGACGATCGCGCGCTACCTCGTCGACCTCACCACGCCGGCGCCAGGAACCGTGTGCGAACAGGACGTCGTGCCGTTCAGTCAATAGACCCGCCGAGCTTGCAACCTACGCCACGGGCGCAACGGCAGCGACACCGAGCGCCACGTCACTGGCTCTGTCTCGCCGCTGGGGCGTCAAGCCGCGAACGGCCAGCAAGTGCCTCGGCCCCACCGCTCATCCATGTTGGGCCGGCGACGACCGCTCGCGGTGCGCTTGCGCTTCCCAGGAACGGAGCAGGGGCCGAACGCGCGGCGGGATTACCGCAACTCCTCCGACCCACGTCTCTGGGCCCGCGAAACGCGGGCGCCTCCTCTCAGGGAAGAGGGAGTGCTTCTGGCCGTCAGGCGCCGGCAGCGTCGCCGCTGGCTGACGGGCGTAAGGGCATCAGCCCCCGCGCGCCGTGGCGGGCAAGCGGGCGGGTCATTGAATCCCTGCAGCTCGCCGGTGACGGGTCAGCGCGGCGGACCAGCGCGCGTCGCGGGGTCCTTGCTTTTCCGCCGCGGTTAGCTCCCAGTTCGACGCCGCGACTTCGAGGTGGTGCGATCGGCCTTGGCTCGGGGCGGGCCCGCGGGCTCGACCTCGGCGAGGCGGCGGACCTCGCGGGCGATGCCGAGGAGGTCGTGCGCGGTGTGGAGGGCGTCGTTTGCCGAGTCGAGCTCGTCGAGCACCGCGCGGATGAGCGCGGCTTCCCGGACGTACTGGGAGACGCTGATCCCTTGGGCGTCGGCGGCGAGCGCGATCGCGGTGTAGGCCTTGTCAGCGAAGCGGATCGTGGTCGCATGCAGAGCCACGGCTGGGGGACTCTACCCGCGCTCCCGACGGCGACGGTGTCGCGAGCGACTCGCGGGGAGTTTTTGCACAGCTTGTAGGAGTTGCGGTAACATTATCACCATCGCGATAGCGTAATCGTTATCGCTTGGAACTGGCCGCGTCGAGGCCAGAAACGTCGGTGTAAGGGGGAATCCACGATCGGTTCAAGCGCCATCTCTCGACGGCGGCGGGGACTCGCGCGCTGCCGTTGGCGGGATGCAGTGCGGCCTATGCCGGCCGCGACAGCAAGCTCGTTCCGTCCGGTCCAGCTCGGAGCGCAGCGCGGCAACGCAACCGATCAACGAGGGCGTATGACCAAGACCGTGGCAGTGGCAGTGCCGGTTCCTGGCGCTGACCGCCGCGTTGCACTACGTGGCGATCATGGCGGTGGCGCGTAGGTGTATGGCTCGGCCTGACACGGTCGCGAGGCGAGAGGAGTAGCAGGCCAGCAGGGGACGCCGGGAGATCGAGCGGGCCCGGTCGGTCCGGGTTGGAGTCGGGGGGCAGTTGATTCCAACCGAGGGGGCAGTTATGAAGGAGGGGGCGAAGACGTTCGTGGTCATGGTGGCGTTTTTTGCGGTGTTCGCCTGGGCGCTGTACGTGATCATGATGGTGGCCGCGGCGCAGGCGCACACGCTGCTGATGTCGGATGTGCGCGCCGGCATCGCCAGGGAGATCGAGCGCAAGTTCTCGATCCGCGTAATCCACCAGCTATCGAACTGCGTGCGGGTGGGCGCGCATCGCGGGCAGTGTGTCATCAGGCTTTACACGCTGCCGTATCGCGAGAAGTACTGCGGCGTAGGCTGGACGCAGCTGATGGGAAAGCGTCAGTACTCCCGGGCGAATCTGACGCCGTGCCCGGAACCAGCGCGAGGGCTGCCCGGTGAGCATCCCGATGGGCATCCGATTCCGGTGGTGCTGCCGCCGCCCGATCAGTGCAAGGGCCGGCGAGCGCCGAAGGTATGCAGGTATGACGACAGGGTCCTGCGCTTCCCGCATCCGAAGCCGTGCCCGAGCTGGTGTCAGAACACGAAAAGATGGGTCTAGCACCTGACGAGGTACCAGTAAGCGTCAATACTGATACTCGCGCATGGGCACGCTGCCTCTTTCCTTCTTGTGGGGCAGAACACGCGAGGTCAGACAGTGGGTCAGGCTTCTGCATCCTCCCGCTCGGGGCCTGGCCCACACTAATTTGGTAAGTATTGCTGAGGCGACAATCCCGACTTAACGATCAGGGCTTCCGGACGGCGCTTACGAGTCAGCCCACCAGTCGCGCTGGCCGGCGACGTCTTCGCGCGGAGCCTCGCCGAGATTGGGCGCGCCGATGACGAGGATCTCGAGGCCGTCCGGCCCGGCCTCGTAACCTCGCCACGTACCGGGCGGGACGCGCACCGCGTCCCACTCTTTGAGCTCGACGATCTCGTCGTCGAGCTTCATCCGCCCGCTCCCGCCCAGGACCACGTACACCTCCTCCTGCGTCTTGTGCGTGTGGCCGTACGGAAAGCGATAGCCGGGCGGGACGCGCTGGTAGCCCAGGCCGGACTGCTCGAGCTCGAGCGCCCGCGTCGCCAAGCGGAACTCCAGGTCCGGCGCCCCGTCGAACCTCGGGCCGACGTCCTCCAGATCCTCCTTGAGGTTCCTGAGCGTGAACGGCACGGCGGGATCGTATGGCACCGCTCAGGACGCCTCGTCTGCGCGCGCGGCGTCCCAGCCGCGCCGCGTCAACTGCCAGTGGCGGCCGGCGCGGATGACGAAGCGCTCCTCCTGAAGCGCTTGGAGTGCTGCGTCGACCACGTCGGGGCTCATCAAGCCAAGCCGTCGTGCGATGCGGTCGGGTGTGTCGTCGTGGCAGTGATCGCCCATGCAACCCAACACGCGACGAAGGAGGATCGAGCGCGGGACCGTGATGGGCGTTGGCGACTCACTCACCGGTTGGGTCACAGTAGCTGGCGCCGGCCCCGTCACGAAGGACCGAGCTCGCCTACCGCGGTCGTAGAGCCCACGTGCGGCCGCACCCATAGATCCGGCCCTTCGCTCCGTTGCGAAGACAGGCTCTGATGTAGACGGTCCTGTGAATGTTCAGCTGCGTGGGTTGGATTCGTCGCTGCGGGCCACACGTACCGGACCCGAACTTGGCCTCCACCATGTTCTGGAGCGCTCCCGGCCCGCCGGCGTTGAACGACGCGAACGCCACGACCCGCCTGCCGTCGGGCCGACCGCGATCGCATGCCCGGAAGAGGTAGAACCCACGATCGAACCAGCCGAGCGTGGCGAAGCCCCTGCCCCCGGTCTTCGCCTCTGCCGAGACGCACTTCGCGGGATACGGCACGATCGTCGCGCACCCCTCGGCCCTGGCGGATGATGCTCCACCGCCGAGCAGCGCAGCACACGTGACCGCAGCGATCAGCGCGACGTGGATCCTCAACAGCGCTCGTCGTCGGAGCGTGCTTTGCATGTGATTCCTCCTGCGCGGACGTCGGGTGGGGTGTCCTGGACCTGCGGTCGTCCGCGTACCTCCCATTGAGCACCGGGGCGTCGCGTTTATTCCGTTGGCGCGCCGATCACCGGCTAGCCTCCTGGTCGTGGGTCCACCTGACCTTGCCGGGGTCACCGACAGCTACCAGCCGCTTCGGTAGCTGTGGACGAGTCACAGATCGTGGAGGAGCAGGTGCTCGTGCGCGAGCTCGGGCGTCTCGGCGGCGGCCGCGGCGGTCGATTCGGGGCAGAGCGCGCGGCCAAGCGCATCCGCACCGACCGCTGCGAGGAGGCGCTGGAGTGCGACACGAGCCCGGACGAGGTGCTCCGCGCCGCCGCGGTCGTGCTGGCGCGACTGGGGCGGCTCCTGGACGACGCGCCAACGTCGTCTGACGAGGAGGTCTGGGCGGTCGTCGGTGGCGGCGCCGGAGGCCTGAACCCGGTGGTGGTGCGGGTGGAGGCCGATCGCCTCGGCGGGGGCGGGTGCCGCGCGGTCGTCCGCGCGTGCGCGAAGGAAGGACTGATCAAACAGCGGGCCGCGCAGAAGACCGCGGCTCGTGTCCGCGACGAGCTGGCCGCGGAGTCGCGGTCGCGGGCGTGACGCAAGAGCACGTGCCGATGTGCCCGAACGCGTAGGTGCGCGCTCTCACACCCGGCCGTAGCGCGGCTCGTCACCCTCCTCCGTCCCTCGTTCCCACCAACTCGGAGGAGCCCCATATGTCCT
>DATFRW010000250.1:0-9050 GCA_035262945.1 Solirubrobacteraceae bacterium | reverse complement strand
CGGCCACGAGCCGTCGGACGAGCGCGCCACCGATGAAGCCAGAACCGCCGGTGACGAAGGCGGTGCTCACGGCGCGCAGATTACGCGAGCGCCGCTGCGATGTCGTCGGCGGGCACGGCGCCCTGCCGAACGATCGACCATGTTGCGCCGAGTTCGTATCCGCGCAGGTCCACGACGGTGGACGGCGTTCCGGGCAGCTCGCCGCCGTCGAGCACGAGGTCGGCGCGCCGCCGGATCGGCTCGGGCACGTCGGCGAGGCGCTGTGCGTCGGGGCCGCCGGAGGCGTTGGCGCTCGACTGCAAAACGGGCCAGCTCACCTCGCCGAGCGCGGCCAGCGCCCCCGGCCACGCGGGCACCCGCAGCCCGAGCGTGTCCGGCTCCGGCCCGCACGCGAGTGGATAGCGGTGCGCCGGGTTGGGCAGCAGCAGCGTGAGAGCGCCCGGCAGCAGCGCGCGGAGCGCGCCCTCCGTCCGCGGCCCGAGCTCCCGCAGCGCGGCGAGCGCGAGGTCGAGCGCGAAGAACATGACGGCCGCGGGCTTGTCGGGCCGCCGCCCCTTGAGGAAGTACAGGCGCTGCACCGCCTCCTTGGAGTCCGGCTCGCAGGCCAGCCCGTAGACGGTGTCGGCGGGGAAGACGGCGACGCCGCCGACCGAGATGCAGCGGGAGAACGTCTGCGCGTCGTCGGCGGTCAGCGCCACGCGACCACCACGCGCTCGATGCCCGCGAGGTCGGCGCGGCGCTCGGTGCGCGTGAACCCGGCCTCGCGCGCGAGCCGCTCGACGGCGGCCGCCTGGCCGGCCCCGACCTCGACCGCGAGCACCTCCGCGCCGAGCGCGGCGGCGGCGGGGACGAGCGCGCGCAGGACGTCCAGGCCGTCCGGTCCTGCCCGGAGCGCGAGCGACGGCTCGTGGCGGACGATCTCGGGCGCCAGCTCCGCGCTGTCCTCGACGTAGGGCGGGTTCGAGACGACCGCGTCGAAGTCGCCCACGCCCGTGAGCAGGTCGGCGCGCGCGAACGCGACGTCGAGCCCGAGGCGCGCGGCGTTGGCCCGCGCCACCGTGAGCGCGTCCTCGCTGACGTCGGTGGCGGTGACGTGCAGGTCCGGGCGCTCGTCCAGGAGCGCGAGCGCGATGGCGCCGCTCCCGGTGCCGACGTCGACCACCCGCGCACCGTGGGGCAGCGCCTCGACGGCGGCCTCGACGAGCGTCTCGGTCTCCGGCCGCGGGATGAGCACGCGTGAGTCGACGTGGAGGTCGAGACGACGGAAGCCCTTGACGCCGGTGATGTAGGCGACCGGCTCGCGCTCGACGCTCCGGCGCCGGATCGCGTCCTGGAACGCGCGCACCGCGCCGCCCTCCACGCGCGCCTCGCTGTCGGTGAACAGCGCGAGCCGCTCGACGCCGAGCACGTGGGCCAGGAGCACCTCTGCATCCAGGCGCGGCGTGTCGACGCCGGCGGCCGTGAGCGCCACGACCGCCGAATCCAGTGCGTCGCGCACCGGTGCGCCGGGCATGGGCTAGATGGTCGGTTCCGCGGCCGCCTGCGACTCGAGGCGCCGGCGGCGCTCGTCGTCGGTCAGGGCCTCGGTGAACGGCTCGAGCTCGCCCTCGAGCACTTGCTCGAGGTTGTGCTCGGTGAGCTTGACGCGATGGTCGGTGACGCGGCGCTCGCCGTAGTTGTAGGTGCGGATCTTCTCGGCGCGGTCGCCGGTGCCGACCTGCGCGCGACGGTCGGCGGCGAGCTCGGCCTGCTGCTCGGCGAGCGCGCGCTCGTAGAGCCGCGCGCGCAGCACCCGCATCGCCTTCTCGCGGTTCTGCAGCTGGCTCTTCTCGTCCTGCATCGACACGACGATGCCGCTGGGCTTGTGGGTGATGCGCACCGCGGAGTCGGTGGTATAGACCGACTGCCCGCCGGGGCCGGACGAGCGGTAGACGTCGATCTGCAGGTCGTTGGGATCGACCTCGACCTCGACGTCCTCGGCCTCGGGCAGCACGGCGACGGTCGCCGTCGAGGTGTGGATGCGCCCCTGGGACTCGGTCTTGGGGACGCGCTGCACGCGGTGCGTGCCGCCCTCGTACTTGAACACCGAGTACGCGCCGTCGCCCTTGACCTCGAAGGTGTACTTGCCGTCGCCGACGTCGAGCGGCTCGACCTTGAACCCGCGGCGCTCGGCGTACTTCGAGAGCATCCGGAAGACGTCGCCGGCCCAGAGCCCGGCCTCCTCTCCCCCGGCGCCGCCCTGGATCTCGATGATCACGTCCTTGTCGTCGTTCGGGTCGCGCTCGACCATCGCCAGGCGGATCTGCTCCTCGAGCTCGGCCAGCTGCTCGCGCGAGCTGGCGAGCAGGTCGCGCAGCTCGGCGTCGTCGCCGTCCTCGGCGAGGAGCTCCTGCGCGCCCGCGGCGTCGTCGTTCGCGCGACGCCACCGGGTCGCCAGCTCGTGCGCCGGCTCGAGCGCGCGGTACTCGCGCCCGACCTCGGCGTAGCGGCGGCGGTCCCCGATCACCTCGGGGTCGGTCATCTGCTGCGACAGCTCGGCGAAGCGCGCCTCGATCTGCTCGACGAGCGACTCGATCACGCGACCACCTCCATCCCCACCTTGTCCTCGTCGGACACGTTCCGCGGGTCCTCGACGGCGAGCACGGCCTCCATCGCGGCGATGGCGACGGCGAGCTGCTCGAGGTCCGGCTCGCGGGTGGTCAGCTTCTGCAGCTGCAGGCCGGGCCACATGACCGCGCGCACCCAGGCCCGGCGGCGGTTACGCCCGGCGAACTTGATGATCTCGAAGGAGATGCCGGCGATGAGCGGCACGCCGACGATCCGCGTCAGAACCAACCAGTACCAGGCGGGCAGCCCGATCGGCGCGAACACGAAGATCGCCACGATCATGACGACGAGCAGGAAGCTGGTGCCGCAGCGCGGGTGCAGGCGGCTGAAGCGCTGGGCGTTCTCCGGCGTGAGCTCGAGGTCCGCCTCGTAGCAGGAGATCGTCTTGTGCTCGGCGCCGTGGTACTCGAACACGCGGCGCAGGTCGCGCAGCCGCGAGAGCAGCAGGAGGTAGCCGAGGAAGATCGCGGTGCGGACGATCCCTTCGACGAGCCAGAAGAGGAACGACGAGTTGAGCTGGTCCTTGATGAGGCTCGTCAGGCCGACCGGGACGACGAAGAACAGCCCGATCGCGAGCGCCAGCGCGACGACGACCGTGCCGATCCACATGCCGCCGGAGATCTCCTGCTCGTCCTCGGGCAGCTGCGCGTTGGCGGAGATCCCCAGCGCCTTGAAGCCGATAACCAGGGACTCGACGAGCGCGACGACGCCGCGCACGATCGGCAGGCGCAGCAGCTTGTGGCGCTTGAGGACCGACGTGAGCGGAAACGACTTGACCTCGATCGGGCCGTGCGCGCCGCGCTCGGGGTCAAGGCCCTTGTCGGACAGCTCTTCGGGCAGGGCCTTGCGCACGCCGACCGCCCAGGTCGACACGCCGCGCATCATCACGCCCTCGAGCACGGCCTGACCGCCGACGGGGGCGTCGCGCTGGGCGATCAGCCGCCCGTCGGCAAGGGCCTGGGCGTCGCCCATGATGAGTGGGCTAGGAGCGCGCGGAGCGCTTGGCTGCGCGGCGCTTGAAGCGCTCGACGCGGCCGCCCGTGTCGACCAGCTTCTGACGGCCGGTGTAGAACGGGTGACAGTTCGAGCAGATCTCGACGTGGATTTCGGGCTTGGTCGAGCGCGTCGTGAACTCGTTGCCGCACGTACAGCGGACGTGGGCCTCGACGTACTCGGGATGGATAGCGGTCTTCATGGCTTCGATTGAGTGTAGCCGTCCTCAGGCGGTGAATGGACACGCCTGTAGGACCACGTCATCGGCCTCCGACGCCTCGGCGACCTCACCGCGCGAGTCGAGCGTGAAGCGCAGCGTGCTGCCCGGCGCGCAGCGCGGTGCGACGAAGGTCACGGTGTCCTCCGTTCCCGCGTCGAGCCCCGAGAGCATCCGCTGCGCGGGCTGGTCGATGCCACCGACCGACAGGCCGACGTCGAACGGGCCGGCGTCGCCGCGCCCGTCGTTGCGCACGGCGAGCATGTAGGTCGCCTGGTCGGGGAGCGGGCCGGGCCACGCGGTGAGCTCGCCGGCGCGGAGGTCGGCGCGCTGGTCGGGCTGGCGGCACGTCGGGGTCGTGCGCTTGGCCGTATGCAGCAGCTTGCCGTCCCGGCCATACCAGCGGAAGCGCACGACGGCCTTGTAGGTGCCGGGAGCGCTCAGCGCCTGGACGCGCTGGGTGAACACGAAGCCGCTGCTCGGCGTCGTCGAGGCGGACTTCTGCCAGACGCCGAGGCCCGGCGCCTTCACGGTCGCGTACGTGGTGGCCGGCGGGATGAGCTGCTGCAGGTCGAAGCGCATCCACATCCGCTTCGTCCCTTTGATCTTCGGCATCGAGCCGGTGAACGTCGCCGTGCGGTCGGCCGGCTGGGGCCCCGACTGGCAGGCCGCCAGCTTCGCCCGCAGCGACGGCGCCTGCGCGCGGGCGACCGCGGGCGCGGCGACGGCGAGGACGGCGGCGATGAGCGCTGCACGGCGCATGGGCCACCATGAACAGCCCCGGCGCGCCGTTGTTGCGCTATGTCACCTGGTAGAGGGGGCCGTCGCCGCCTTCGGGCGTCGTGAGCCGCCCGCCCTTGGCGGTGATCGCGCCGCACTGAACGCAGTTGGTGTAGTTGACGATCACGTCGACGTTGCCGTCAGCCGGCGCGTCCTCGGGGATCTCGTAGACGCCGGCCGGGCACATCCACGCCCACGCCTCGGCCACCTCGCGGGGCACGTTCTCGCGCACGCGGATGTGGTTGGGCGCGTCGTCGCGCGTCGCGTTGCCGGAGATGTAGACGCTCGAGAGCTTGTCGAAGATGTACTTGCCGTCGGGCTTGGGATAGGAGTCGCGCTTGTCGCCGACGCTCACCGGTGACTCGGCGTCGCGGTGGTTGCTCCAGCGTCCGCCCGGGAAGCGGCCCTTGGAGATCACCATCGCGTTCGTGATCGCGCCCCCGACGAAGAAGCCCTTGCCGAACGGCTGCTTCATGTTGCGCGACTCGTAGAGCTCCTTGCCGATCAGCGAGTCCTCGACGCGCCGGTCGTAGGCCGAGTAGTCGGTCGCGCCGCGCTTGAGGGCGGCGAAGATCTCCTCCGCGGCCATGATCCCCGCGTGGATGGCGTAGTGGATTCCCTTGAGGATCGGCACGTTGACCATCCCGGCGCTGTCGCCGCAGATGACCATCCCAGGCGCCGAGGGCTTGGGCATCGCCCAGTAGCCGCCCTCGGGGATCGCCTTGGCGCCCCACGCGACGCGCTCGCCGCCCTCGAGGATCCTGCGGACGAGCTTGGAGGTCTTGAACTCCTGCAGGAGGTCGTGCCCGGAGACCGTGGCGTCGGTGTAGTCGAGGCCGACCACGAAGCCGATCGACACCTGGTCCTCGCCCATCGGGTAGATCCACGAGCCGCCGAACTCCTTCCACTTCGCGCCGTAGCGCAGCGGCCAGCCCAGCGTGTGGATGACGCGATCGAGCTTGCGCGGGACCTTCCAGACCTCCTTGACACCGAGCGCCCACACCTGCGGCTCGCGGTTGGCGGCGAGGTCGAACTCGCGGATCGCGGCGCCGGTGAGGTGGCCCCAGGTGCCCTCGGCGAGCACGGTCGCCTTGGCGACGACGTCGGCGCCCGGCTCGAAGTTGCCCAGCGGCTCGCCGTCCTTGCCGCGGCCCTTGTCGCCCGAGCGGATGCCGCGCACGACGCCGTCCTCGACCAGCAGCTGCGAGGCGGCGGTCTCGGTGAGGATGTACGCGCCCGCCTCCTCGGCCTGCTCGGCCAGCCAGCGCGACAGCTCGGCCACCGAGACGACGTAGTTGCCGTGGTTGCGGAAGGGCGGCGGCGTCGGTTTGAGCGGCAGCGCCCGGTTGCGCGAGAGCATCCAGTAGACGGAGTCCTTCTCGACCTGGCCGTAGGTCGGCCACGCGCTCGGGTCCATCTCGGGGAAGAGCTCCTGCAGGCCCGACGGGCGCATCATCGCGCCCGACAGGTTGTGCGCCCCGCACACCTTGCCCTTCTCGATCACGGCCACCGGCACCTCGCCGAGCCGCTCCATCAGCTCGGGCTCCTCGCCCAGCAGCTGGAGGAGCTTGTTCGCGCACGCGAGGCCGGCGGGGCCGCCACCGACGATCGCGACCCCGACCTCGATCCGCTCGTCCTCGTCGTCGAGCTCGCGCTTGATGAACTCCGCGCGCGAGTCGACCTCGGGCGGGAACTGCGACGGAGCGACGACGCGGCCGTTCGGCGAGGCCATCAGCTAGGACCCCTTCTTGGCCTTGATCGCCTCGGTGAGCTTGGGGACGATCTTGTTGAGGTCGCCCACGACGCCGAGGTCGGAGAACTCGAAGATCGGGGCGTTCGCGTCCTTGTTGATCGCCACGATGTTCTCCGAGGACTGCATGCCGACCTTGTGCTGGATGGCGCCGGAGATGCCCGCGGCGAGGTAGAGCTTCGGCGCGACCGTCTTGCCGGTCTGGCCGATCTGCGCCGCGTACGGGTACCAGCCGGCGTCGACCACCGCGCGCGTGGCGGCGACGGCGCTGTTGCCGCCGAACGCCTTCGCGAGCTCCTCGACGAGCTCGAAGCCCTCGGGCTTGCCGAGGCCGCGGCCGCCGGCGACGAGGACGTCCGCGCCCTCGATGTCGACGTCGGCGCCGCGCTGCTCGCCGCGCTGGATCATCGTCGCCTGCTGGGCGTGGGGCGAGAGCTCGACCTCGACGTCCTGCACCGCGGCGGGACCGCCGCCGGTCTCCTTGGCCTCGAACGCGTTGAGCCGGCCGATGATGATCCCCACCGGCGAGCGGAAGGCGATCTCGGAGATCGCGGAGTCGCCGAGGATCGGGCGCTCCGCGACGAGCTTGCCGTCCTGCGCGCGGACCGCGGTGACCTCCATCGCCACGCCGGCGCCGAGGCGCGCGGCGAGCCCGGCGCCGACCTCGAAGCCGAGCAGGCCGCCGCCGAAGAGCGCGTAGCCGTGGCCGTCGTCGCCGATGACCTTCGCCATCGCGTCGACGACCGGCTGGGCGAGGCCCTCGGGCGCGTTGACGCGGTAGACCTTCGTCGCGCCCCAGTTGCCGACCGAGGCGCAGAGGTCGTCGGTGAGGTCGTCGCCGCCCACGACGATGACGTGGCATTCGCCGCCGAGCTCGGAGGCCAGCGCCGCGCCCTCGGAGACCGCGCCGAGCGAGTTCTTGTTGATGGCGCCCTCGTAGTGCAGGGCGTAGACCAGGATGTCGGCCACTAGTGCTTCCTCTCGTGAGTCGTGTGCCGATCGCCGGCGATGCAGGCGGATGCCTGCCAAGGACGCAGGGCGAAGCCTTTGCCGGTGGCAAAGGCGAGTCCGAGGACGCCGGCAGGCGCCGGCTGCGCGCCGGCGAGCGGTGCAGGACTTGCGGGAGGGAGCACTAGATCAGCTTCCTCTCGTCGAGCCAGGCGACGATCTTCTCGACCGTCTCGCCCGTGTCCTCGTCCTCGATGATCGTGCCGGCGGCCTTCGCGGGCGGGGCCTTCGCGGCCAGCCAATGGGCGGCGGAGTACTCGCCGCCGACCTTCGACGTGTCGATGTCGGCGTCCGCGGCGGCGACCGTGTCGAGCTGCTTCTTCTTGGCGCCCATGATCGCCTTCAGCGACGGGTAGCGCGGCTCGTTGATCGCGTCGCCGACCGAGATGACGGCCGGGAGCCTGACCTCGACCGTGTCGTAGCCGTACTCGGCCTGGCGCTCGCAGCGCAGCTTGTCGGGCTCGACGTCCATCTTGATGACCTGCGTGAGCGAGGGCATCTGCAGGTGCTCGGCCACGACCGCGCCGATCGTGTAGCACTCGCCGTCGTCGGACTGCTGTCCGAGCAGGACGAGGTCGGGGCTCTCGCGCTTGAGCGTCTGAGCGAGCGCGTAGCCGGTGGCGGCGACGTCGGACCCGGCCAGCGCAGCGTCGGTGAGGTGCACCGAGCGGTCGGCGCCCAGCGACACGGCCTTGTGGAGCGCGCGGACGGCGGACTCGGGGCCCATCGTCACCGCGACGATCTCGTCGACCTCGACGGTGCCGCCCTCGCGAATCTGCATCGCGGCCTCGATGGCGTGCGTGTCGTAGGGGTTGAGGTTCTTCTCCCCGCTGCGGTCCATGCGCCCTGTCGACGAATCGATCCGCTTCTGCACGGCGGCGTCTGGAACCTCTTTGACGAGGACACAGATCTTCACTTCACGGCCTCCTCTGGCAAACGAACGTTCGTGATCCTACCCGTATTGACTGACGGGTCAATCGGTAATGACCGCGCGCGCGAGCGGTCGCTCAGGCGCGCTGACGGTCGCCGACGGCGCCCTGGATGAAGTCGATGATGTCCTGCGTCGGCGCGCCGGGCGTGAACACCTCGGCGACGCCGAGGCGCTTGAGCTCGGGGATGTCGTCTGACGGGATCGTCCCCCCGACGGTGAGCAGCACGTCGTCGATGCCCTGCTCCTTGAGCAGCTCGACGATCCGCGGCACGAGCGTCATGTGCGCGCCGGAGAGGATCGACAGCCCGACCGCGTCGGCGTCCTCCTGGATGACCGTCTCGACGATCTGCTCGGGCGTCTGGTGCAGCCCGGTGTAGATGACCTCCATGCCGGCGTCGCGCAACGCGCGGGCGATGATCTTCGCTCCGCGGTCGTGGCCGTCGAGACCGGGCTTGGCCACGACGACGCGGATTTTGCGAGCGGCAGGTGCAGACGGCATCCAGCGCCGGATTCTATGGGGAGTTGTTCCCTGGCGACGCCCCGCTTGACTTGCGCTGCGGCGAGGCGTACACCGCGGGTATCCCCATCAACGGAGGTCCCATGAGCAGCCTCATCGACAAGGCCAAGTCCATCTTCACGCAGCGCGGCGGCGCGCAGGCCGCCAAGGAGGACGCCGAAGAGCTCAAGGACGTCGCCCAGGGCCCCGGCAGCACGACCGAGAAGGGGAAGGAGGCCTTCGAGGCGATCAAGGACCCCGGCGCGCC
>DATFRW010000249.1:0-12268 GCA_035262945.1 Solirubrobacteraceae bacterium | reverse complement strand
CGCCGCGCGACATCGACGAGGTCGTGCGCAGCTGCTTCGGGTTCCGCCTGCCGTTCTTCGGTCCGTTCCAGATCGCCGACATGGCGGGCCTGGACATCTACGAGGCGGTGATCGAGCAGCACGAGCACGGGCTCGGCGAGCGCTTTCAGGTGCCCGAGGCGCTCCGACGCCTCGTCCGCGACGGCCGCTGCGGGACCGTGGCCGGCGGCGGCTTCTACGACTACGAGCCCGGCGCCTCCGAACGCCTGCTCGTCGAGCGCGACCGTCTCTACGCGGCGCTGAGCGAGCTGCTGGGCCGACAGCCGCCGCCAGAGTTCGACGGGGGAGAGCCGGTGGTGGTGGACGGAGGGGAGCCGGTGGCGTGATCGACGCCGGCGTGCTCGTCGTGGGGGCGGGCGCGATCGGCGGGGTCACGGCCGGATTGATGACCGGCCGCGTCGCGCGCGTCGTCGCGCTCGACGCGAACGCCGAGCACGTCGCGCTGTGCCGCGCACCCGGCCTGCGCATCGACGTGATGGGGGAGGAGCGGGTGGTGCCGCTCGACGTGCGCGGCTCGGTCGACGAGCTCGACGGGCGCTTCGACTTCGCGCTCATCACGGTCAAGGCGCCGGCGCTGCCGGTGGTGCTGCCAGCGCTGCGCGAGCGCGACATCGTGGAGACCTACGTGTCGCTGGGGAACGGGCTCGTCCAGGACCGCGTGGCCGCGATCGTCGGGGCCGACCGCATGCTGGCGGGCACCGTCGAGTTCGGCGGCACGAACCTCGGCCCCGGTCACGTTGCCCAGACGACCGTCAACCCCTTCGTCATCGGCGAGCTCGACGGCACGGTCCGCGAGCGCACCCAGCGATTGCGCGAGATCCTCGAGACCGTCGGCGAGGTGAGGGTCACGGACAACATCGCGGGCCAGATCTGGTCCAAGCTGCTGGTCAACTCGGCCCTGTCGGGCCTCGGCGCGGTCGGCGGTGTGCTCTACCGCGACGTCATCGGCCATCCCGACGGGCGCCAGGCGCTGCTGAGCGTCTGGCGCGAGGGGTACCGCCTCGGCCAGGCGCAGGACCTCGCGCTCGAGGAGGTCCTCGGGATCGAGCCATCCGAGCTCGTGGTCGACGATCCGGCGCCCGCGCTGCGCACGGTCGCCGCGCTCGCCGGCGCGACGAAGGCGTCGATGCTGCAGGACATCGAGCGCGGCATCGCGACCGAGGTCGACGTCATCAACGGCGCTGTCGTGGACCGCGCGCGGGCCCTGGGCTCACAGGCGCCCGGCAACGCGACGATCGTCGAGCTCATCCATGCGTACGAGCGCGGCGACGACGTGCCGTCGCCCGAGCATTTCGAGCAGGTGGCCGCGGCTCGTTGAACGCGTGCGCGCTCTCAGGGCAGCGACGGCAGCGCGTGCACGCCGCCGGCCTGCTCGTCGCGCGCCGCGCGCAGGTCAAAGGTGGTGACCGTCTTGAGGAAGCGCCCGACCGAGAGCCCGCCGCTGAACCGCGCTGCTCGCCCCGTGGGCGCCGTGTGGTTGACGCCGAGCGCGGCCTCGCCGCCCGCCGCGGCGGCCCCCGCGCCGAGGAACAGCGCGCCGTAGTTGCGCAGGCGCTCGAGGTACCACTGCGGATCGGCGGTGAGGATCTCGACGTGCTCGAAGGCGTGGCGATCGACGATTGCGCAGACGTCGTCCGGGCTCGCCGCCAGATGGATCGCGCCCTGCCGGCGCCAGGCGGCCTCGGCGGCGCGCGAGCGGCGCAGCGCGTGCAGGCGGCGCTCGATCTCGTCGGGCATGCGCGCGGCCAGCCCGGGGGAGGTCGTGACGAGGACGGCGCGCGCCTCGGGATCGTGCGCGGCCTCGGCGAGCAGATCGGCGGCGACCTGCCCGGGATCGGCGGTCTCGTCGGCGACCACGAGGATCTCGGGCGGCCCGACGAACACCTCGATCCCGACCTTGCCCAGCAGTTGACGCTGTGCCTCGACGAGCAGCGTGTCGCCCGAGCCGATGATCAGGTCCACGCGCGGGATCGACTCCGTGCCGAACGCCAGCGCGGCGACCGCGTGGACACCGCCCAGCGCGTAGATCTCGTCGACGCCGGCGAGCCGCATCGCGGCGACGACGTGCGCCACGAGCCTCCCGTCGTGGGGCGGTGCGCAGACGGCGACGCGCTCGACGCCCGCGGCGCGCGCGGCGACCACGCTCGTCAGAGCCGCCGCCGGCACGTCGCGCCCGGCGGGCACGTAGGCGCCGACGGAGCCGAGGGGGATGTGCCGGTGCCCGAGGCGAACACCCGGCAGCGTCTCGATCTCGACATCCTGCAGCGACGCCCGCTGCGCCTCGGCGAAGCGCGCGAGCTGGTCCTGCGCGAAACGCATCTCCTCGAGAGCGGCGGTGGAGACCTGATCGATGCAGGCGTCGATCTCGCGCGCGCTCAGACGGAAGTCGTCGGCGACCCAACCGTCGGTGCGCAGGGCGTACTCGTAGACCGCTTCGTCACCGCGACGCCGCACGGCGTCGATGACGTGAGCCACCCTCTCGGCAAGCTCGCTCCGGCGATAGTCGTCGGCATCGGTCGCCCAAGACTTGCTCATGACTACGTAGTCATTTATAACCACGAGTACCTGGGCCGTCAAGTCGCAATCCCGGTGCAGGCGGGTAGATAACGAGAGACACCGGTTGAGCATCACGAGTCACGACATCGCCCGGGAGGCCGGCGTCTCGCAGTCCACCGTCTCGCGCGCCCTGCGCGGCGATCCGCGCGTCGATCCCGCGACCGCCGCCCGGATCGTTCGCGTGGCCGAGCGCCGCGGCTACATGCCCAACGCCGCGGCCCGCAGCCTGGTCACGCGGCGCACGCGCACGATCGCGGTGGTCGTCGCCGACATCAAGAACCCGTTCTATCCCGAGCTCGTCGAGGCGCTGCACGAGGCGCTTGGGCGCTCGGGCTATCGCATGGTGCTGGTCAACGAGCGCACCGACACCCGCGGCCAGGCCGGCCTCGCCGAGCTCTATCGCGGCGGTGGCGCCGACGGCGTCCTCTTCGTCTCGGTGACGATCGAGGCGCGGGTGGCCAAGCTGCTGACCGCGAGCCCGTTCCCGAGCGTGCTCCTGAATCGCGACGTCGACGGCGCGGACCTCGACCGCGTCATGGCCGACAACGCCGGCGGCGCGGCGCAGGTCGCCGACCTGCTCTACGACCTCGGCCACCGGCGCATTGCCTTCATCGGCGGCCCGGCCAACACCTCGACGACGCGCGATCGCGAGGCCGGGTTCAGCAAGGCGCTGGCGCAGCGCGGCGCGCCGCTCGATCCCGCGAACCGGCGCCAGGGCGAGTACAGCCACCGCAGCGGCTACCAGTGGGCGACGGACCTGCTCGATCGCGCCGAGCCGCCGACGGCGATCTTCTGCGCCAACGACGTCGTCGCGTTCGGCGCGCTCGACGCCGCACGCAACCTCCAGATCGACGTGCCCGGCGACGTGTCCATCGTCGGCTTCGACGACCTGCCGATGGCCAGCTGGCGGGCGTTCGACCTGACCACGGTGCGGCAGCCGCTGACCGACATGGCGCGCGACGCCGCGCGGATCCTCATCGAGCGCATCGAGGGCCGCGACGATCCCGAGCGCGAGCGGCTCGTGTTCCCGACGCACCTCGTGCGGCGGTCGTCGAGCGGGCCGCCGCGCGCGTGACGCGCGCGCCCGTTCAGGCGACGCGTTCGGGGTCGATGCCCTGCAGCGCGTCCTGAAGGCTCGTGCCCGGCTGCAGCGGCGGCAGCGCGTGATGCAGCAGCGGGATCGCGTTGGCGAGCTCGTCCGCCGTCAGGCTCCGTCCCGACTCGCTGTGGTACTCGCCGTCGACGCTCCAGCCGGCGATGCGCTGCACCCGGTCACCCTGGATGTAGAACACCTGGCCCGTCACCCAGCCCGCCGCGTCGGACGCGAGGTAGACCACGAGCGGCGAGATGTTCTCGGGCAGGTAGGGGTCGAACGCGTCGGGGTCCTCGGGCGCCTCCGGAAAGATGCCCTTGCCCATCCGCGTGCGCGCCTCGGGCCAGATCACGTTGGCGGTCACCCCGTAGGGCCGCATCTCCATCGCGGTCACCTTGGTCAGCGACACGACCGCGCCCTTCGACGTCCCGTAGAGGCCGCCGCGCGGGAATCCGAACAGCGCGATTCCCGACGTCGTGTTGATGATCCGCCCGCGCACGTCGGCCCCGTCGCTCGCCGCCTGGCGCCAGTACTCGCACGCGTGCTTGGTCAGCGCGAACGTGCCCTTGGCGTTGATCGCCATGAGCTCGTCGTACTCGTCCTCGGAGATGTCGCAGATCGCCTTCCAGACGAGCACGCCGGCGTTGTTCACCACGATGTCCAGGCGTCCGTGCTCGCGCACCGTACGTCCCACGAGCTCGCCCATCGCCTCCCAGTCCGCAACCGACGTCGTGTCCGCGACGGCGACGCCTCCGGCGGCGGCGATCTCCTGGGCGACGAGCTCGCACGACGGCGTCGTGCTCGGGTCGCGCACCCGGTTGGAGACGACGACCGTGGCGCCCTCCGCCGCCAGGGCCACGGCGTGCGAGCGGCCCAGTCCGGTACCCGCTCCGGTGACGATCGCGACCTTCCCGTCGAGCGTGCCCATGGTGCGTCAACTCCTGGCTTCGAGGGTTGCCTCGTCGAGGCGCGCGAGCGCCGCCGCGAGGCGCGGTGCGCCCAGCTCGCGAGCGCGTTCGATGCGCATCCGGCCCTGCATGTGGCGCAGCTTCTGCTCGGCCTGCTCGCGCGGGAGCCGGCCGCTGTTGACCATGCCCGCGAAGAGGTCGACCTGGGTCTCGAGGAACGACAGCGAGTCCGCGGCCTGGAGCGCGTCGGCCTCCGGCCAGCCGCCCCACTCGTGGGCGCGGACGAGCGTCGCCACGTCGTCGACGAGCCTGGGCTTGGCGTCCTGCGCGCGCAGCCAGCGCTGCGCGACGTCGGCGCTGCGACGCTGATGCCACGCCTCGTAGCCGTTGCCGCCGGGCTCGTCGTCCGCCGGGAACGCGCGCTCGATGTCGTGCAGGACGGCGGCGAGCTGCAGCGCCTCGCCGGCGTCGGGGTCGAGGACGAGGACCCAGTCCAGCGTGCGCTCCAGATGGGGCGCGTGCGGATGCACGTCCACCACCCAGGCCCGGGCGCGCTCGACGAGCTCGGTCACGCCCTCGTCACCACAGGCGCTCCGTCGCCAGGCGCGCCCCTTCGGAGAGCGCCTCGAGCTTGGCCCACACCACCGTCGGATGGACCTCGGGCGTGTAGATCGCGCGCGACGAGAACCCGCAGTCGGCGCTGGCGACCACGTTCTCGCGCCCGACGAGCCCCGCATACGTGACGATCCCGTCGGCGATGAGCTGCGGGTGCTCGACGAAGTTGTGCGCGTGGCAGAGGAAGCCCGGCATGATGATCTTGCCGTCGGGGAGCTTCGTCGTCTCCCAGATCCGCCACTCGTGCTGGTGGCGCGGGTTGCCGACCTCGAACGAGTAGGCGCCGGCGTCGATCTGGAGCATGAGGTCGACGACGTCCGCGAAGGCGACGTCGTGCAGTCGGGGCCCGTGGTTGAGCCCGTAGCAGGTGTGCAGCCGGACGCGATCGGGCGCGATCCCGCGCAGCGCATGGTTGATGAGCTCGACGTGGGTCCGGGCCCGCGCCCGGCGCTGGTCGGGCGGCACGGACGGGTCCTCCATGAGCAGCTCGATGAGCCACGGGTCGTCGACCTGGAGGATCAGGCCGGACTCGACGATGGCCAGGTACTCCTCGCGCAGCGCCTCAGCCACCGCCTCCATGTACTCGTCCTCGGTGGCGTAGTACTCGTTGAGCCCGAAGCCCATCGGGCACGCGGCGGGCAGGAAGGCATCGACGACGTCCTGATCGGCGATCGCGGCCTTCAGGCGGGCGATGTCGCGCTGCACGGCCTCGTGGCCGCGGTAGGTCACGGGGCCGACGCAGACCATGACGTTCGACGTCGTCGGGCCCGAGCCCGCCGAGTACTTCTGCATGTACTGCGCGTAGTACTCGGGGAACATGTCGATCTCGAGCTGCCATGAGGGCGGGACCGGGAGGCGGCCCTCGCGCGTCTCGTAGCCGTCGAGGCGCTCCGACAGGTACTGCAGGAACCCGAGCTTGCCCTGCTCGCCGTCGGTGACCACGTCGATCCCGCTGGCCACCTGGCGTGCGACGACGTCGGCGACCGCGTCGTCGACCAGCGCCTGGAAGCGGTCCTCGTCGAAGCCGCCGTTCGCGCGCGCGCCCATCGCGTCGAGCAGCTCGTGCGAGCGCGCGAGGCTGCCCACGTGCGTGGTGAGGATGCGGTCGTCGCTGTGCTTCATGGGGCTCCTTGTCGGTCCTTGAGCAACGCCGAGACGATGCGATCCATTGCCGGCTGCGGGCCTCCGGCGTCGCGCTCCTCGGCGCCGTGAACGGTCTCGGGCCGCGCCTGGAGGAGATGCACCTGCCGGTGCCCGCCGGGCCCGGGCCCGAGCGCCCACTCGATGTCCATCGGCTGGCCGAACGAGGCCTCGACGCGCTTGCCGACCTGCGCCAGAGCGACGACCTCGTCGTCGCTGATCGCGGGCGCGGATGCCTCAACGGACGAAAGCTGCGCGCGGTCGAGCGTCGCGGTGCGGGGATCGAACCGGTCCGCGAACGGCTTGGTCGCGATCGCGCGCGAGCGGATCTCGAGGGTGACCTTGTCGATCGCGAAGCGGTCGGGCGTGACGTCGCCGCCGACGAGCGCGAGCCCCAGGCCGAAGGACGCCTCGATGGTGATCTGCGAGCGATCGCCGGTCAGGGGGTCGATCGTGAACAGCACCCCCGCGGCTTCGGCCGGTACCAGCCGCTGGACGACGACCGCCATCGCCACGTCCTCGATCTCGACGGAGAGGCGCCGGCGGTAGCTGATCGCCTCGAGGCTGTAGAGGCTCGCCCAGCACTTGACGACGTGCGCGCGGACGGCGTCGCGGCCGGCGACCGGGAGGTAGGTCTCCTGCTGCCCCGCGAACGATGCGTCGCCGAGATCCTCCGCGGTGGCGCTCGAGCGGATGGCGACCGGTGGCGCGCCGAGGTCGTCGTATGCGCGGTCGATTGCCTCGTCGTCGAGCCCGGCCGCCTCGAAGAGCGCCCGGATCGCGTCCGAGGCGGCCCGCAGCGCGGTGAAGTCGTCGGCGGCGCGCGCGAGGCGGGCGACCTCCGCGTCGAGGCCGTGGTCGCGCATCCACGCGCGGTGGGCGTCGGTGGTGACCACGAAGCCGGGCGGGACCGCGCAGCCGAGCTCGGTGAGCCGCAGGAGGCCGAGCGCCTTGCCGCCGACGCGCTCGACACCCTCGGTCGCGCCGGCCGCGAGGTCGAGCACGCTGCTCATGCCGCGCGCGACAGGATCGTCACGATGCCGGCCGTGCCGTCGACCCGCAGGACGTCGCCGGTCTTGATCCGCCGGGTCGCGTGGCCGGTGCCGAGCACCGCGGGGATGTGGTACTCGCGGCACAGGATCGCCGCGTGGCACATGGTGCCGCCCACGTCCGACACCGTCGCGGCGATGTGGCCGAAGACGGGCGCCCACGCCGGCGCGGTCGCCGGGCACACGAGGATCTCGCCGGCGGCGATCTCAGGGATCTCGGCGGGGGAGATGACGACGCGCGCCCTGCCCTCGACGGTGCCGGGCGAGGCGGGCACGCCGCGCAGCTCGTCCGGCGGCGCGTCGTCGGCGCCGAGCCAGCGCTCGACGGTCTCGTCGGTGATCCCGAACTGCGGACCGATCAGGCCGCCGAGGTCGGCGGGCACCGGTCCCATTGCGGGCTCGGGGATCCACGTGCGCAGCGCTTCGACGATCTCCTTGCGCCGCGCCACGGTCGCCTTCCAGTGCTCGTCGCGGACCGACCCCGACGACGCCCATCCGTAGACCGCGTCGTACAGCGCTTGGCCGACCTCCCACCGGTTGAGGAAGAAGAGGTCGTCGCGCTCGGCGAGCACGCCGACCGCGACCATGCGATCGCCGATCTCGCGCATCTTGTTCCAGAACAGCGTGTGATGGCGGTGCTCGATGAAGAAGTTGTGGTCCTGCAGGTGCGGGGCGACCAGCCGCGCCAGCGCCAGGCTGTCGTCGAACGTCGCGCGGTCGGCGTCGGAGGGGAGCAGCGCGCGGTACTCGGCGGTGAGCCGGTCGCGCTCGGCGAGCGCCTCATCGCGAGGGCGGACGAGCGTCTCGCCGCGTCCGAGGCGCTCGATGTATCCCCCGATCGCGGTCCACGGGACCGAGAGGTCGTCGGCCCACGCGCGCTCGTGATGGAAGAGGCCGGTCCCGCGCGAGACGTTGAACCACGTCTCGCGGGCCGCGTCGAACTCTGCCGCCCACGCGCGCCCGCCCGGATCCTCGCGCAGGTCGGCCAGGAGCGCCTCCGGTTCTGCGGACGACTGCACGCGCGCGCCGATGCCGAGCTCGACCGCCCTGGTCGCGAGCCGCTTGAGCCCCTCGTCGGGGTCGAACTGCATGAGCTCTACGCCGGCGGTCAGGCCGGCGAGCGCCTGCTCGGAGATCCCCGGGAACGCGCCGAGGCAGAACTCGCGCAGGTTGACCTGGGCGAAGTAGCCCAGCGGCAGCATCTCGAAGTGGAACTGGTAGACGAGGAACAGGTTCTCGACGATGCGCGAGTACGCGGTCAGCAGCCGATAGCCGCTGTTGACGCCGCGGCCTTCGGTGATGACCTCCTCGGCTTCGAGCTCGGGGAGTTGCGGGATCTCGATCGCCTCGAGCTCCTCGGTGACCGCGGTGACCTTGCGGATCCAGTTCTCGCTGAGCTCGTTCCAGTGCTCGTAGTAGTGGCCCGCGCGCCGCGCGAACTCGGGCGCGCGCGCCTGACCCTCGGCGTCGTCGTCGAACGGGATGTCCGCCAGATACAGCCGGCCGTTGTGGACCCGGCTGACCGCGCCGCGTCCCGCCGGGCTCGGGAAGAGCTTCGACAGCGCCGCACTGACCGACATCATGTAGGCCTCGTGCATGATCGTGTCGAACGGGTACTCGACGTCCGGGCGGTGCAGGCCGTCCCAGTACCAGAAGAGCTCGTCCTCCCAGGCGGCGTTCTCCGCGGAGAACAGGAGGTAGGGCGGATACATCGCCTCCCAGCCCTCGGCGCCGGGGGGCGCCTGAACGGCTAGCGGACTCGGGAATCGCCGGTCGACGGCCGCGCTCATCTGCTTCCTGGCTCCAGAGATCTCGTTCGTCTGACGACTACCGTACCTGACCCTCGGCGGGCACGGTAATCGACATTTGTCCTCATTACAAGCAGACAATCAGACGGCATGTCGTGATGAACTCGAAGCGCTCACTGGCGGCCGTCTACGCGCTGTCGGTGGCGAATACTTGGCTTCATAGAGCCGATTATTCGCGAGATGAGCGCTCACCATGCTTCTTCAGCGATCCGCTTCCAGGCTTGAAGATCGTCAGACGATCCTACTTGACACGGCATCTGAGCCTGGATACGTTCCTCACGCCATCTGCGCCTTGGCCACGTGCCTGCTGCCGCGGGCCGGCGGGGCGCAGGAAAGGGTCAAGTGGGAAGAGGAGGGAGCGGTCGTGCGTACCTGGAGCAGATGGTCTGCCATCGGAGGCGCGGTCCTGTGCGCTGTCATCGTCGCGGCCTGCGGAGGCAGCGACAGCACCTCGACGAGCGGAGGCTCGAAGGCCTCGACGGCAGCCACGGGCACGACGGCTGCCGCGTCGACTGGAGGCGGCGCGGCCTGCATCCCGCCGGCGCCGACCACCATGCCCAACGACCCTGACGGCGTCGTCGCCGGGCTCACAGGCGCGGCGAAGGATGGTATGGGCGGATACCCCGGCACCGTCTACAAGAGCCCGTGGGTCGACTTCAAGTCCAAGCACGGGCCGCCCTACAAGATCGGGATGTCCAACAACGAGGGCAACCAGAACGCCCAGGACGTGCTCAAGGGCCTGCAGCAGGGCGCCAAGGACAACCCGGGCATGGTCAGCAAGATCGTCTCGACGACCCCGTCGACGCCCAACGACGTCGCGACCCAGATCCAGCAGATGCGCTCGCTGCTGCAGCAGCACGTCGACATCATCTACTCGACGCTCGGCTCGCCCACGGCGCTCAACGGCGTGATCGACCAGGCCGCGAAGGAGGGCGTCCCGGTCATCAGCATCCTCGGCCAGTCGACCTCGAAGAACGCGGTCAACCTCCAGCCCAACCCGATTCAGCTCGGCTACTACGGGGCGCAGGGCATGGCCGCCGCGATGGGCGGCAAGGGCGACATCGTCAGCGTCGCCGGCATCCCCGGCCTGTCGATCAACACCGACATCCTCAAGGGCGGCGACATCGTCATCAAGGCGTGCAAGCTCAACGTGGTCGGCAACCTGGTCGGCAAGTTCGACGACGCGCTTGCCAAGAGCGAGATGCTGAAGTTCTTCACCGGCCACCCGGGAGAGATCAAGGGCGTCTTCCAGGTCGCGAGCATGGCGCCGGGCATCTTCAGCGCCTTCGAGCAGGTTGGCCGCAAGGTCCCGCCGGTCGCCGATATCGCGGGTGACGCCTCATCGCTCGCGTACTGGCGCGACAACATGTCCAAGGGCTACAAGGGATCCGGCGTGGCGATCCCGCCGCAGAAGATCGGCATCTACACGATGGATCTCGGCCTGGGGATGCTCCAGGGCCGCGGCGTGAAGGTCACCGACGTGCCGTTCGCGCCCCCGGTGATCACCGAGAAGAACCTCAACGACTGGGTCAAGCCCGAGTGGACGACGTCCACCAACGCGCTCGCCGACGGTCCCCCCGACGCCGTGCCGATCAAGGAGCTTCTGGACTCCTACCTCAGCAAGCCCGCTCCCTCCTCGTAGGGCTGCGCTGCGCCGGGAGCCGGGCTCGCCCGGCTCCCGGCGACCCCAATCGAACCACCCGAAAATGGACTTCGCTCAGAACGGATAATGCGGGACATGGCCAACGAGCCGGTGGCGCCGGCGCCGCCGTCAGGCGGCCAGGTCTCGCCTCCGGCTGCCGTCGTCCTCGAGGTCTCGGGTCTCGCGAAGTCGTTCGGAGCGACCCAGGCGCTGCGCGACTGCTCGATGGACCTTCGCCGCGGCGAGGTCCACGCGGTCATGGGAGAGAACGGGTCGGGCAAGAGCACGCTCGTCAAGATCCTCTCCGGCGTGCACCGGCCCGACGCCGGGACGATCACCATCGACGGTGAGCAGGTCACGCACCTCTCCTCGCCGCGCGAGGCCGGTGCCGCGGGCATCGTCACCGTCTTCCAGGAGATCCTCGCGGCGGGTCAGCAGTCGGTGCTCGAGAACATCTGGCTCGGCACCGACGGTCTCCTGCGCCGGCGGGTCGACAAGGACGAGCGCGTCACCCGCGCTCGGGAAGTGCTCGGCCAGCTCGTCGCGCTGCCGCGGCTCGACGTCGCCGCCAATCGCCTGCCACTGAGCGAGCGGCAGGCCACGTGCATCGCGCGCGCGCTCGTCCGCGACCCACAGGTGCTCATCCTCGACGAGGCGACGTCGGCTCTCGACGTGGCCACGCGCGAGCGCCTCTTCGAGGTCATCGACCGCCTGCGCTCCGAGGGCGCGAGCGTCCTCTTCATCTCCCACCGCATGGACGAGGTCGAGGAGATCGCCGACCGGGTCACCGTGCTGCGCTCCGGCAACAGCGTCGCCACGCTCAACCGGGGCGAGGCGACGCCGCGCGACCTCGTCGCGCTCATGACCGGCAGCGAGGACGCGCCGGCCGAGCTGCGCTCCGAAGCCGCCGGCCGGCCCGGTCTCGGCGCGCCGGTCCTGCGCGTCAGCGCGGTGCGCCTGCACGAGGCGGCCGCGCCGATGGACGTCGAGATCCGCGCCGGCGAGCTCGTCGGCGTCGCGGGCCTCGAGGGCCATGGGCAGGACGACTTCCTGCGCGTCCTCGCCGGCAATCGGCCGGCCGAGGGCGCCGTCACCTGCGCGGCGGGCGACGAGCACCGGGAGGTGCAGTCGCCGGCCGACGCCCTGGCGCAGGGCATCGCGTACGTCCCGCGCGACCGCCGCACCGAGTCCGTCTTCGAGTCCCGCTCGATCCTCGAGAACTTCCAGATCGCGACGGTCGACCGCGATCGCCGCAACGGTCTCGTCCTGCGCGCGCCGGCCGAGCGCCGCTTCGAGCGCTACGTCGAGACGCTGAAGATCGTCGCCGGTCACCGGACGAACCCGATCACCTCGCTGAGCGGCGGCAACCAGCAGAAGGTCGTCATCGCGCGCTGGATGGCGATGCATCCGCGCGTGCT
>DATFRW010000248.1:0-15407 GCA_035262945.1 Solirubrobacteraceae bacterium | reverse complement strand
GAAGGTCGGCAAGGACGGCGTGGTCAACGTCGAGGAGGGCCAGACGTTCGGCATGGACCTCGAGTTCACCGAGGGCATGCAGTTCGACAAGGGCTACATCTCGCCCTACATGGTCACCGACCAGGACCGCATGGAGGCCGTCCTCGAGGATCCCTACATCCTCATCGCCAACCAGAAGATCGGCTCCGTCCGCGACGTGCTGCCGGTGCTCGAGCAGGTCATCCAGTCCGGCAAGCCGCTGCTGATCATCGCCGAGGACGTCGAGGGCGAGTCCCTCGCGACCCTCGTGGTGAACAAGCTGCGCGGCACCTTCACCGGCGTCGCCGTGAAGGCTCCGGGATTCGGTGACCGCCGCAAGCGCATGCTCGAGGACATCGCCATCCTCACCGGTGGCGAGGTCATCACCGAGGAGATGGGCCTCAAGCTCGAGAACACCCAGCTCTCGCAGCTCGGGCGCGCCCGCCGCGTGGTCGTCGCCAAGGACACGACGACCGTCGTCGACGGCAACGGTGACTCCGAGGCGATCCGCGGTCGCATCAACCAGATCAAGGCCGAGGTCGAGACCACCGACTCGGACTTCGATCGCGAGAAGCTCCAGGAGCGCCTCGCCAAGCTCTCCGGCGGCGTCGCCGTCGTGAAGGTCGGCGCGGCCACCGAGACGGAGATGAAGGAGAAGAAGCACCGCGTCGAGGACGCCCTCCAGGCGACCCGCGCGGCCCTCGAGGAGGGCATCGTGCCCGGCGGTGGCGTCGCGCTGCTGCAGGCCGCGAACGCCATTCACCTCGACGGCTTCGGCGACGACGACGAGCGCACGGGCGGCCGGATCGTCCTGCGCGCGCTCGAGGAGCCGCTCCGCCAGATCGCCGAGAACTCGGGTCTCGAGGGCTCGGTCGTCGTCGCTGACGTCCGCAAGGCCAAGAAGGGCTTCGGCCTGAACGCGGCCACCGGCGAGATCGTCGATCTCGTCGCCGAGGGCGTCATCGACCCGGCGATGGTCACGCGCTCCGCGCTGCAGAACGCCGCCTCGATCGCCAAGAACATCCTCACCACCGAGGCGATCGTCGCCGAGATCCCCGAGAAGGAGGGGGCCGGCGTCGGCGGTGGCATGCCCGACATGGGCGGCATGATGTAGGCAGCTCCTTCTTGGAGCACCGCCTTGCTTCGAGGGCCCGGCACACGCCGGGCCCTCGTGCGTTAAGCACCGGCCGCGCGCAGCGCGCCCTCGAGCGTGTCGAGGCCCTGCGCGAGGTCGTCCGGGGCGATCGTGATCGGCGGCAGCAGCCGGACCACGTTGCCGTAGAGCCCGCATGTGAGGAGCAGCAGCCCGCGCTCGCGCGCGGCCGCGACCACCGCGGCGGCGCGCTCGGGCGCGGGCGTCATGCCTTCGTCGTCCTCGACCAACTCGACGGCCACCATCGGGCCCAGGCCGCGAACGTCGCCCATGCAGGCAAGCTGCTGAGCGAGCGCGTCCAGACGCGCGCGAATCGTCGCCCCCAAGACATCGGCGCGGGCGAGGTAGTCCGGCGTCGCGACCGCATCGAGCACGGCCGCGGCGGCCGCGCACGCGACGGGGTTGCCGCCGAACGTCCCGCCGAGACCACCGGCCGGAACCGCGTCCATCAGCTCCGCCCGCCCGGTGACCGCGGCCAGCGGCAGCCCCCCGCCCAGCGACTTGCCCGAGACCAGGAGGTCGGGCTCGACGTCGTAGTGCTCGATCGCCCAGACCGGGCCGGTGCGCCCGACGCCGGACTGCACCTCGTCGTCGACGTAGAGGATCCCGTGCGCCGCGCACTCCTCGCGCAGACGGCGCGGGAAATCGGCCGGCATCGGGATGAACCCGCCCTCGCCCTGTACCGGCTCGAGCACGACGCACGCGACGGTCTCGGGGTCCACCTCGGCCTTGAACAGCTCGCGCAGCCCGGCGATTGCGGCGTCCGAGTCGATGTGCCGGAACGGATACGGCGCGGGCGCGCGGTACACCTCGGGCGCGAAGGGGCCGAACCCGCGCTTGTACGGCGTCACCTTGCTGGTGATCGACATGGTCAGCAGGGTCCGCCCGTGGAAGGCACGGTCGAACGCGATGACCGCCGGGCGCCCGGTCGCGGCGCGCGCGATCTTGATCGCGTTCTCGACGGCCTCGGCGCCGGAGTTGACGAGCACGCTCTTGTAGTCGGCACCGGCGCCGGGGTACAGCTCGGCGAGCCGCCGGCAGACGTCGACGTAGGGCTCGTAGGTGCCGACCATGAAGCACTGGTGCAGGTAGCGATCGACCTGCTCGTGGATGGCGGCGACGACGGCGGGGTGTCCGTGCCCCAGGTTCTGGCAGCCGATGCCGCCGGCGAAGTCGATGTAGGTCCGCCCGTCGTCGGCCTCGATGCGCGCGCCCTGGGCGCCCACGACGACGAGCGGCGGCGTCGACACCGCGCTCGACACGTAGCGCTCGCGCGCCGCCCGTACGCCCGGCGTATCCACTGAGATCGTCATGCGACCAAGGCTGCGCGCGGCCGGGCCGGCGGGCAACTGTCACGCGCACAATCCGGCCGCGCGGGTTGGTCAGCGCGACAGCCCGCACCAGTCGGCGATGAACAGCGCAATCGCCTGGGCGGTGGCGGTGATCGACGGCACGTGCACGCGCTCGTCAACGCCGTGCTCGTTCTCGGCGTACGGCCCGAAGCAGACCGCCGGCGTGTCGCCGTAGAGATGGAACGTGCGCGCGTCGGTCGTCGCCGTGGAGGCGAAGATCGGCGGTCGCTGTCCGGTCACACGCGCGCTGGCGTCGAGCAGGCCGGTGACCAGCGGCGCGTCGTGCTCGAGCTCGTAGCCCTCGCATTGGAAGCCGTCGTAGAGGACATCGATCTGGTAGCGGCTCAGCGCGGCATCGCTTGCCGCAACGTCGGCGACCGTCCGCTCGACGCGTTCCTTGAGCCCGGCGATCGGCTCGCCGGGGTAGGTGGCCAGCCGGCACTGGATGAGGCACTCGCCGGCGACCGTCGAGGGCCAGTCGCCACCCCGGATCGTGCCGACGTTGAGGTTGATCGGATGCGGATAGGCGGCGTAGAGCGGCGGCCGCACCTCGTTGAGCTCGGCCTCGAGCGCCCTCAGCGCCTTGATGACCGTGAAGCACGCGTCGATGGCGTTGGCGCCCTCGTGCGCGTCGCCGGCGTGGGCGGGCCGCCCGAGCGCCCGCACCGCGAACCACAGCACGCCGACCTGCGCCGTCCAGACCGCGCCCTGCGTGGGCTCGGCGAGGATCGCCGCGTCGGCGGTGTGGCCGGCCAGCACGCACGCGAGCGCGCCGTTGCCGGTGCACTCCTCCTCGACGACCGACTGCAGCTGCACGCTGGCGCGAGGTGCGACGCCGAGCCGGCGCAGGCCGCCGACCGCGCCGACCATCGCCGCGAGCCCGCACTTCATGTCGCCCGCGCCCCTGCCGTAGACCCACTCGCCCTCGCGGCGCGCGGAGAACGGGTCGCCGGCCCACAGCGACCGTGGCTCGGGGCTGACGACGTCGATGTGGCCGTTGAGGATCAGTGAGCGCCCATCGGCCTCGCCGGAGGGGTGCCACGTCGCGACGACGTTCGCCTTGCCGTCCACGTCCCAGCTGAACGGCGCGGCGCCGGGGTGCCCCTCCAGCGCCGCCCGGTCGAGCGGCACGTCGACCGGGTCGAGGCCGAGCCCGGCAAACGCCCGGCGCATGATCGCCTGGCCCGGCGCCTCGTTGCCCAACAGCGTCGGCGCCTGCACCAGCTCGGCGAGCAGGTCGATCATCGCGGCCTCCTCGGCCGCGACGGCGGCCATGATCTCCGCGTCCGTCCCCACGGCGGCGGAGCTTAGACTCCGCAACCGCAGGCACGGCTCCGCGCATGACAGACGCAACGGGACATCGCCTTCACCTCGCCGACGTGCTCGCCGAGGACGCCTTTCGGCTCGAGCTGCTCAGCGGCGGTCCTCACGCCGGTGCGCGCGACGTGCTCGGCGCGCACGCCGTCGAGGTCGATGAGCCGGCGCGCTGGCTGGGGCGCGACTGGATCATGCTGACCACCGGCGTACGGCTGCGCGGCGACGCGGACGCCCAGCGCGCGCTCGTTCCCCAGCTCGCGGAGGGCGGCGTGGCCGCGCTCGGCTTCGGGGTCGGGCTCGGCTTCAAGCGCGTTCCGTCCGCGCTGGTCGAGGTGGCGCACGAGCGCGACTTCCCCGTGTTCGCGGTGCCGTATGAAACGCCGTTCCGCGAGATCATCCACTTCGTCGACAGCGCGCTGACCAGCGGCGAGGAGCACGTGTTCCGCCGGCTCACCGCGCTGCAGCGCTACCTGGTCGACGCGCTGCGCACGCCCCAGCCCGAGCAGGCGATGGTCGACCGCCTCGCGCGCTTCCTCGACGCGAGCGTCGTGCTCGTCAATGCCGAGGGCGAGCCCGAGATGGTCGCCGCCAAACCGCCGCCCGACGAGCTGTTGCGCGAGGTCTGCGCCGAGCCGCCGGGCCTGGTCGAGCTCGAGGTCGGTGGCTGGCACGCGGTCGCCACCCCGATCGTCACGCAGGCCGACCATGCCTCGCGGTGGCTCGTGCTCGCCAGCCCGCGCAGCGGCTTCGTGGGCAAGCTCGCCAAGCCCGCTGCCGAGGCCACCGCACCGCTGCTCGCTGCCCTGGCCCGCCTCGGCGACGTCGTCCGCGACCAGGAGCAGGCGGTCAAGGCGGCGCTGCTCGCCGAGGCGCTCGAGCCCGCCGAAGCGCACGACCCGCTGCCGCTCACCGCGCGCGCCGCGGCGTTCGGCCTCGACTTCCGCAACCCGGGCCGGCTTGTGATCATCCGGCGCCATCCGCGCCGTGGCGATCCGCGCTCGCCCGTCGACCTGGCGCGCGTCCACCGCGAGCTTGTCGCGGAGCTCGAGCGCGCCCGGGTCCCGCATCTCGCCCAGCCGCGCGAGGGAGCCATCACCGCGCTCATGCAGGGCGACGACGCGCAGGTCGGCATGGCGCTCAACGACGTCTCGGACGCGTTCCCGGATGTCGTCATCGGGATCGGGCGCCCGGTCACGGCGATCGTCGAGGCGCACCACTCGCTGCGCGATGCCGAGCTGGCGGCCGACCGCGGCGGCCTCGACCCCGACCGCCGCACGATGCGCTTCGAGGACTTCGACCTCGGCACGTTCACGGTCAGCGAGATCCCGCCCGACCGGCTCGCGCCGAAGGTCGACGAGATCCTGTCGGTGCTGCGAGCCCACGCGCCGCTGCACGAGGCGCTGAGCGCGTACTTCGCGCACGACCTCGACATCGCCGCGACCGCCGCCGCCCTGCACATGCACCGCAACTCGCTGCGCTACCGGCTGGCGCGCGCCGAGCAGGTGCTCGGGCGCTCGCTCAAGCAGCCGTCGACGATCGCGGCGGTCTACATCGCGCTTGTGGCCGAAGCGGCCGACCAGCGCGAGCCGTCGCCCAAAGCGGCATCCTGAGTTTGGAGCGGCGACCGTTGGCGAGCGACGCGGCGGCGGCATAGCATCGGCGCTCGTGGAGGGGACCGAGCAGCCGACCGCGCCCTACCTCGACGCCGTGGGCGCCTATGCGTTCCGCGGGCCCGGGCGCTACCACGTCCCGGGACACAAGGGCGGGCCGGGCGCCGACCCCGGCCTGCGCAAGACCATCGGCGTCGATGCGCTTGCTGCCGATGTCCCGCAGGACATTCACGGCATCGATCTGGGACCGTCGCCGACGCCGTACGAACGGGCCGAGAAGCTCGCCGCCGATGCATTCGGGGCGGGGCGGACGTTCTTCCTGACCAACGGGGCGACGCAGGGCAACCACACCCTGTGCCTCGCCCTCGCCCCGCTGGGCGCGCACATCGTCGCCCAGCGCAACTCGCACGCGTCGATCGTCGACGGCCTCGTGCTCAGCGGCGGGATCCCGAGCTTCGTCGCGCCCGAGTACGACGACGAGCTCGGGATCACCCACTGCGTCACGCCGGCGGCGCTCGAGGCCGCCCTGCGCGACGCGCCCGAAGCGCGGGCGGCGTTCATCGTCTCGCCGACCTACTACGGGATGGCCGCCGACGTCGCCGCGCTTGCAGACGTCGCGCACCGGGCGGGCGTGCCGCTCGTCGTCGATCAGGCGTGGGGGCCGCACTTCGGCTTCAACGAGGCGCTCCCGCCCACCGCGCTCTCGCAGGGCGCCGACGCGATGCTCACGAGCACGCACAAGATCGCGGGGTCGCTGACCCAGAGCGCGATGCTGCACATCGCCCGCGACAGCCGCATCGACGTCGCGGCGGTGGCCCGCGCGCTGCGCCTGCTGCGCTCGACGAGCCCGTCTTCGTTGCTGCTGTCCTCGCTCGACGGCGCGCGCCGACAGCTCGCGCTGCACGGCGAGCAGATGCTGTACGAGACGCTCGAAGCGATCGGCGTCGCGCGCGCCAAGCTCGAGACGATCCCCGGCATCGCGCTCGTCGACGCCGCGCTCGTCGGTCGGATGGGCGTCGCGGGCTATGACCCGCTGCGGATCGTCCTCGACGTCCGTGGCACCGGACGCACCGGCTACGAGATCGCCGACGCCCTCCGCCAGTCGTACGACGTCCACGTCGAGCTGCCGATGCAGGCCACGGTCGTGTTCGTCGTGGGCCTCGCGGAGTCGGCCGCCACCCTGCGGCGCCTCGCGGGCGACGTCGACGAGGTCGTCAAACGGCTGAGCACGCCGGGTGCGACGGCCCCGATCGTGCCGCCGGCGGCCGCGCTGAGCAACGCGGTTGCGGTGTCGCCGCGCGATGCCTTCCTCGGGGAGGCCGAGCGCGTGCCGGTCGACGCCGCGATCGGCCGCGTCTCCTGCGAGTCGATCGCGAGCTACCCGCCCGGCGTTCCGGCGCTCCTGCCCGGGGAGCGCATCAGCGCCGAGACCGTCGCGTACCTGCGCGAGCTCGCGGCGAGCGGCGCGCGGCTGCACGGTGCCAGCGACCCGGCGTTCGAGACGATCCACGTCCTGCGGGAGGCCACGCCATGATCGACCCCCTGGAGCGGTGGGCGCAGTACGGCGAGAAGCCCGACTACGCCGGCCTGCTCACGTTCGGCGGCGTCCCGTTCACGGAGGACCCCGCGGAGCTCGAGGGGTTCGACGCGGCCATCGTCGGAGCGCCGATGGACGACCTCGTCTCCGACCGCCCGGGCGCGCGGCTCGCCCCGCGGGCGATCAGGGGAGCAAGCTCGCCGCCAGGCCCGCACCTCGAGGTCAAGGTCGACGCGTTCGAGGCGCTCCGCGTCGTCGACTTCGGTGACGCGCCGGTCATCCCGGCCGATCCCACGCGCTCGCACGCGGCGATCGAGGCCACGGTCGGCCAGGTCATCGCCGCCGGGTGCATGCCGCTCGTCCTCGGCGGCGACCACTCCATCACCGAGCCCGCCGTCCGCGCCTGCGCCGCCGCCCACGGCGCGCTCGGCGTCGTGCACTTCGACACGCACACCGATACGGGCGAAGAAGTCTTCGGCGTTCAGATCTCGCACGGCACGTTCATGCGCCACCTCGTCGACGACGGACACGTCGACGGCGCGCGCTACGCGCAGATCGGCCTGCGCGGGTACTGGCCTGGCGAGCGCGAGTTCGCCTGGCAGGCCGAGCACGGGATCACGAGCCTGTTCATGCACGACGTCCGCGACCTCGGGATTCGCGAGGTTGTCCGTCGCGCGATCGCCGCGGTCGGACCCGGCCCGGCCTACCTGACCGTCGATGTGGACGTGCTCGACCCCGCGTTCATCCCGGGTACCGGCACCCCGGAGCCCGGTGGCATGTCCGCCGTCGACCTGCTGCTCGCGGTTCGCACGGTGGCGGCCGAGCTCGACCTCGTCGGCGCCGACGTCGTCGAGGTCATCCCGTCGAACGTCGGCACCGCCGATGCTTCGGCCCTCGTGGCCGAGCGCGTGATCCGCGAGACGCTCACCGGCATCGCGCTGCGCCGGCGGGCATCGTCCTAGGCGCGCCCGCTCTCCGCGTGGACCGCCTCGCCGGCGAGCTCGGCGACGACGCCGCGCGGCACGACGATGACGGGGACGGGCGAGTGGCGCACGATCTTCGTCGCGCGTGAGCCGAGGAACACGCGCGCGATCGGCCCGACCGAGCTCGAGCCGACGACGAGGATGTCGCCGTCGTCCCACTCGACGTCCTCCAACGCGTCGTCCCAGTTCGGTCCGCGGCCGACCACGGTCTCGAGCGCGGCCGGGACCTCCGACAGGTGGCTGACCTCATCCAGGGTGCGGCGCGCGGCGGCTTCGATGTCGCGCGTCCACTCGGCCACCATCGAGTCGTCGGCCTCGGTACCGACGCCCGCGGTGTAGGGCGCGTGCTCGTGCACGGCGAAGGAGGCGATGCGCAGCGCCACGCCGACCCGGGCCGCGACGCTCGCCGCGGCGATGACGAGGTCGTCGTCCGAACCGCTGAACGCCGCGGTCGCCCTGGTCACGCGGGCGTCGGGCCGGCAGCGGAAGCCTCGCGGCGCGAGGGCAACCGGGATCGGGGAGCTGTGCAGCAACCGGCTCGTCGTGCTGCCGACCGAGACCTGCCCGACGCCCCCGTGCGCCGCCGACCCGGCGACGATGACGCTGGCGTCGTGCTGCTCGGCGACCTCCAGCAGCCCTGCGGGCGCCGAGCGGGCGTCGTGAACCACGAGCGTCACCGCGAGGTCCGCGGAGAGCCGTGCCCGCGCCTTCTCGAGCGTGTCCTGCGCCACGCGCCGCAGCTCCGCCTGGTATTCGGCGTCCACGCGCGCCGGGCCGGGCGGCCACCGCCTCGGCACGACCGCGCACAGGACGAGATCGTCGCCGGTGGAGCGCGCGAGCATGCCCGCGAGATGCAGGACCGCGCGTCCGCGCCCGTCCGGCGCGTGGCCCGCGACCATCGTCATGGCGCGCCGCCCTCGTTCGGCGCCGGCGCACGCCCGAGGTGGGAGTGACGGATGCCGTAGAAGAAGTACCAGAGCAGCGCCACCGCGGTCCAGATGAAGAACACCCAGATCGTCACCGCGCGGAGGTCTCGGATGATCCAGATGCACCCGGCGATCGACAGGATCGGCGTGAGCGGATAGAGCGGCACCTTGAAGCCGCGCGGGAGGTCGGGCGCGCGCTGGCGCAGGACCATCACACCCACGGACACGACGAGGAACGCGGTCAGCGTGCCGATGCTCGTCATCTCCGCCAGGAAGTTGATCGGGATGAAGCCGGCGAGCAGCGACACCACGACGGCGACCACGAACGTCGTGCGCACCGGCGTGAGCGTGCGCGGGTTCAGCTTGTGGAAGAACTCGGGGATCATCCCGTCGCGCGCCATGGCGAACAGGATCCGGCTCTGGCCGTAGAGGACCACGAGCGTCACGCTGAAGATCGAGATCACGGCGCCGGCGGCGAGGAGGGTCGCGGGCCACGTCGACCCGGTCACCTTCTCGAGGATCGCGGAGAGACCGGCGTCCTGGCCCTCGAAGTCCCCGAACGGCTGCGCGGCGACCGCGACGATCGTGACCGCGACGTACAGGCCCGTCACGATCAGCAGCGCGAAGATGATCGCCAAGGGCATGTTGCGCCGTGGGTTCTTGACCTCCTCCCCCGCGGTCGACACGGCGTCCAACCCGATGAACGAGAAGAAGATGATGCCCGCCGCCGAGGTGACGCCGTCCAGGCCGAACGGGGAGAAGTTCGACAGGTGGTCGGAGTTCCAGCCCTGCAGACCCACGACGATGAAGAGGATGAGCACGCCGATCTTGATCATCACCATGATCGCGTTGACCTTGGCCGACTCGCTCGCGCCGCGCAGCAGCAGGAAGGTGCACAGCAGGATCAGGACGACCGCGGGGACGTTCATGACGCCGCCCTGCTCCGGCGCCTGCGCGATCGCGGTCGGGATCGTGAAGTGGAAGAGGTTGTCGAACAGCTCGTTGAGGTACTGCGACCAGCCGACCGCGACGGCGGCCGCGGACACGCCGTACTCCAGCAGCAGGCACGCGGCGACGATCATCGCGACGCCCTCGCCGAGCGTGGCGTAGGCGTACGAGTACGACGAGCCGGACACCGGCACGGCGCTGGCAAGCTCGGCGTAGCAGATGGCGGTGAAGCCGGCGACGGCGCCCGCGATGACGAACGACCAGACCACGGCAGGGCCGGCCACGGGCACCGCCTGCGTGAGAACGATGAAGATGCCGGTCCCGATGGTGGCGCCCACGCCGAAGAGCGTGAGCTGGAACAGCCCGATCGATCGCGCGAGCTCGCCGTGGCCGGAATCGACCCCGGTCTCGGCCGCCATCTCTCCGACGGGCTTGCGCCGCAGGACCTGATGCAGCAGCGATGGGGGCGCCGCCCCAGGCGACGTGGGCGATGCTCCCTGCACGGATGCCATCTCTCCTCCTGGGTCCGAAAGGGCTCGGGCAACACTATTCCCGCGCGATGTAGGCAAGCGTGGTCCGCGCTCCAAAATGCGACGGGCGGCTTTGTCGCCGCGACGGTTGGACACGCGCGCGCGCACGCGGGAGGATCGGCGGCAAGGAGGAGACGACCATGGCCGACACCGGAACGACGCTGAACGGCATTTCGGAGATCCGCGCGTTCTTCCGCACCAACCAGACGCCGATCTACTTCGTCTCGCCGACGGCGTTCAACCTGCTCGGCATCGATCGCTGGGTGCGCAACTTCTTCTACGTCAACTACTTCGACTCGTTCGAGGGCAACCATCCGCGCGTGTTCGTGCCCAAGGAGCGCCCCTATCGCGAGTTCGAGTCGATGGAGGACATCTGCAACTACCTCCTCGAGCACAAGGAGGTCATCGACTGGGTGCACGCGCACGGGCCGGGCGGCAAGTCCGTGTTCGTCATGTTCGACGAGGAGACCGAGGCCGCTGCCGCGGCGGCCGGGCTCGAAGTCGCCCACCCGTCGGCCGAGCTTCGCCACCGGCTGGACTCGAAGATCGTCACGACGCAACTGGGCAACGAGGCGGGCGTCCCCAGCGCGCCAAACGTCCTCGGCCGCGCGACGACCTACGCCGAGCTGACGGCGCTCGCCGAGTCCGCGGGCCTCGGCGACGACCTCGTCGTCCAGACGCCGTACGGCGACTCCGGCAAGACGACGTTCTTCATCCGCGGCGAGCGGGACTGGGACAGATACGCCGGCGACATGGCCGATCAGGAGCTGAAGGTCATGAAGCGCATCAACGTCCGCGCCGCCGCGGTCGAGGCGGTGCTCACCCGCCACGGGACCGTCGTCGGGCCGCTGATGACCGACCTCACCGGCCACCCCGAGCTGACGCCGCACAAGGGCGGCTGGTGCGGCAACGACATCTTCCCCGAGGCGCTCTCCCCCGAGCACCTCGAGCGCGCGCGCCTGCTCACGCGGAAGCTCGGCGACCGGCTCATGGCCGAGGGCTACCGCGGCTTCCTCGAGGTCGATTACCTCGCCGACGTCGACACCGGCGAGCTGTACCTGGGCGAGCTCAATCCGCGCATCAGCGGCGTGACGTCGATGACCAACGTCACGGCCGGCGCCTACGCCGACGTGCCGCTCTTCGTCTTCCACCTGCTCGAGTTCCTCGACGTGGACTACGAGATCGACGTCGAGGACATCAACCGCCGCTGGGCGCAGGCATCGCACGTCGACGTGTGGAGCCAGCTCGTCCTCAAGGAGACAAGCGACGAGGTCGAGCACCTCACCCAGGCCCCGAAGACCGGGATCTGGCGGCTCGGGGACGCCGGCGCGATCGGCTTTGCCCGCTGGGGCAACGACTGGCACAGCCTCCATGACGAGTCCGAGGCGTTCTTCCTGCGCGTGCTCGGACCGGGCGACTATCGCTACCCGGGCGCCGACCTCGGCGTGATCGTCGCGCGCTCGCGCATGCAGACCGAGGACAACGAGCTGACCGAGCGCGCGCACGAGTGGATCGACGGCATCCACGGGCAGTTCGCGGGCACGCCGCTCGGCAATGAGGAAGAGCCTGCGCCCGCTGGCGCGATGGCGTTCAAGACGTCGTAAGCGCGCGGCCGCCGCCGCGAACGGCCCTACCCTGTCCGGCGTGGACGAGCTGTCGCTCACCTTTCGTGCCGTCGCCGAGCCTTGGCCGGGCACGCGCTGGCAGGCGCGCTTCGAGCAGATGTGGCCGGCGTACGAGCGCTGGTTCCTGCGCGACGGCGACGCGGCGCGGCCGTCGTATCCCGTCGCGCGCAGGATGCTCGCCACGCACATGCCAGAGCTGGTCCCGGTATGGGAGCGGATGGTCGACCTGGCCGGCGGCGGCGACCTCGCGGCGCGCATGCTCGCGCTCTACGACCCGCCGCCGCTCGTGTCCGGCTGCTCGCAGGCCGTCTACGCGGGCGCCGAGCCGGTGCTCGTTCGCAACTACGACTTCGATCCGAGCCTGCTCGAGAGCGTGATCCATGCCGGCGCCCTGACGGGCAGGCGCGTGATCGGGATGACCGATTGCCTGTGGGGCCTGCTCGACGGCATGAACGATGCGGGCCTGAGCGTGTCGCTCGCGTTCGGCGGGCGCCGCGTCACCGGCGAGGGCTTCGCCGTGCCGCTCGTGGTGCGCTACCTGCTCGAGGTCTGCGAGACGACCGCCGAGGCCCTCGAGGTACTCCGTCGCCTGCCCGTGCAGGCCGCCTACAACCTGACGCTCCTCGATCGCCGCGGCGCGGCGGTGACGGCATGCGTCGCGGCCGACCGCGCGCCCGAGCCGCGCGGCGACGCCGCCGTGGCGACCAACCACCCGCACGTCGTCGAGTGGCCGGAGCATGCGCGGGTGACCAGCAGCGTCGAGCGCGAGGAGCGCATCCTCGAGCTGCTCGCCGATCCGGCGGTCGACGAGGACGCGTTCGTCGGCGCGTTCCTCGAGCCGCCGCTGCGCTCGGACGCCTACGCGTCGGGCTTCGGCACGCTCTACACCGCGGTCCACCGCCCGGCCGACGGCACGATCGAGTACCGCTGGCCGGCGGACAGGTGGCGGCAGTCGTTCGACGCGTTCGAGGAGGGCGAGCGCGTCGTCGCGCTCAATCCTCGCGAGGATCTATGTAGCTCATCACGTGCTTGATGCGCGTGTAGTCCTCCAGCCCGTAGAGCGAGAGGTCCTTGCCGTAGCCGGAGTGCTTGTAGCCGCCGTGAGGCATCTCGGCGACCAGCGGGATGTGGCAGTTGATCCACACGCACCCGAAGTCCAGGCGCTTCGACATGCGCATCGCACGGCCGTGATCCTCGGTCCACACGCTTGACGCGAGCCCGTACGGCACGCCGTTGGCCCACCGGACGGCCTCGTCCTCGTCGCTGAACGTCTGCACGGTGATGACCGGCCCGAAGATCTCGTTCTGGATGAGCTCGTCGTCCTGGCGCAGGCCGTCGACGACGGTCGGCTCGTAGAAGTAGCCGCGCTCGCCCTGGCGCTGCCCGCCGATCACGACGGTCGCATGGCCGGGCGCACGCTCCACGTAGCCGCTGACGTGCGCGAGCTGGTTGGCGTTGTTGAGCGGTCCGTAGAGCACCTCGCCGTCGTCGGGCGGCCCGGTCTTGGTGCCGCGCGCCTGCTCCTCAAGCGCGGAGACGAAGTCGTCGTGCACGCGCGGCCCCGCGAGGACGCGCGTCGCCGCGGTGCAGTCCTGCCCTGCGTTGAAGTAACCGGCCACGGCGATGCCCTCCGCCGCGAGCGCGACGTCGGCGTCGTCGAAGACCACGACCGGCGCCTTGCCGCCCAGCTCGAGATGCACGCGCTTGACGTCGTCGGCCGCCGCCTTGGCGACGGCGATGCCGGCACCGACGCTGCCGGTGATCGAGACCATCCGGGGCGTCGGATGGCGCACGAGCGCGGCGCCCGTGTCGCGATCGCCGCAGACCACGTTGAACACGCCCGGCGGCAGGAACTCCGCCATGAGCTCGGCCATCCACACCGTGCTCGCGGGCGTCGTGTCCGAGGGCTTGAGCACCATGGTGTTGCCGGCCGCAAGCGCGGGCGCCCACTTCCAGACCGCCATCATCGCGGGGTAGTTCCACGGCGTCACCGCCGCGCACACGCCGACCGGCTCGCGCCGGATGAACGACGTGAAGCCGCTCATGTACTCGCCGGCCGACTTGCCCTCGAGCACCCGCGCCGCGCCCGCGAAGAAGCGGATCTGGTCGCACATCGGCGGAACCTCCTCCTCCGACGTCAGCTGGCGCGGCTTGCCGGTGTTGCGCGACTCGACGTCGACGAGCTCGTCGGCGCGCTCCTCGATGGCGTCGGCGATGCGCAGCAGCGCGCGCTGGCGCTCGCTCGGCGTCGTGTCGCCCCAGCCCTCGAAGGCCCGCTCGGCGGCCTGGAAGGCGGCGTCGATGTCGACGTCGCCCGACAGCGCCGCGCTCGCGTAGGTCTCGCCCGTGCTCGGGTCGATGAGATCGGTGGTGCGTCCGTCGGCGGCGGCGACGCGCTCGCCGTGGATGAAGTTCGTGACCTCGCTGGTCATCGGTTCTCCTCGGGGTGGCAGTGGGCAGGGCTGGGTGGCACGTCGAGCGCCGGGTTGCGATCGAAGAATCCGGCCGGCTTCAACCAGAATGAGACCTTGTCCACCGACATCACCGGCCACTCCTCGGGACGCGTGACGTGGTGGATGCCGAAGACGTACCAGAGGACGACATCCGTGTTCTCGATCGATCGGTTCTGCGCGGTCCACGCCGGCAGCCCGCGGTCTTCGAAACTCTGCACGACGAACTCGCCGCATGGCCAGCGCTCTTCCTCGTCAAAGGGTGTCACCCACAGCGTGTGGCCGATGACCTGGGCGCGCTGGAGCACCGGCGAGTCCGGATCCATCATCGCCGGGAAGCAGCCCCCCGGCACGAGCTTGTAGCCGACCGGCGTCCCGAGCGCGTTCGTCGCGTTCTCGTTGACGACCTTCCACGCGCGCTGCGTGCTCCAGTCGTAGTCCTGCTTGCCCTCGGCCTCGTCGCGCAGCGGCGTGCTGCGCTGCACCAGCGCGAGGCCGTATGGGTTGTCGGGACCGACGGGAAGCGCCTCGGACTCCGTGACCTGGACGGTGTTGGCCTCGCCGTCGACATCGAGATCGAGCCGGGCGACGAGGAAGTGCTGGTGGAACGGCGCGTACGTCCGCTCGTCGACGAGCGTGCCGTACGGCGGCTGGCGGCCCTCGGCGAAATGCGTGGTGACCATGATTCCCGTGGCGCGGACCTCACACTCGATGTTGCCATCCTGGTACAGCCGCCAGTAGACGAGGTACTCGTAGTTGGCGACGGTGACGTGGAAGGAGAGGACGAGGCGCCGCGCGCGCCGCACCTCGGCGCCGGTGTCGGCGTCGACGTGCTTCCAGAGGACGGCGTCGTCCTCCTCGTGGATGCAGATCGCGTTGCGAATCGTGTACGGCTCGCCGCGCGTGTCGTGCATGACGGCGTCGAGGTAGGTGATCTCGCCGAGGCAGTCGCAGCCGA
>DATFRW010000247.1:0-13893 GCA_035262945.1 Solirubrobacteraceae bacterium | reverse complement strand
TTCTGGTCGCTGCTCGCGCGCCACCGCCCCGGGTACCGCGGGCCGCAGCGCTGGCTGCGCGCCAACGGCCCCGCCCTCGTGCTCCCGTAGGGCTCAGACGCGGAGCGCGCGGCGCAGCGCGTCGTACGGGGTCTCGCCGGGATCGCGCTCGACGACCCGGCGCCGCCAGCGCCCGGTGAACGCCTCGGCGGAGCCGTCGCCGCGGACGTCGACGCCACCGCGCACGCCCGGGCCGGCGACCTCGCCGCGCAGCGCGACCTGCTCGACGGGCTCGAGCTCGCGTGCGAGCGCCCGCTCCCGGCCGCGGCGCTCGCTCGGGGTGAGGCCGTCGAGCCGCTCCTCCAGCGCGGTCAGCGCGTCGTGCAGCGACCGGAAGCGCTTGCGCTCGGTCCCGCCACGGCGGCGCACCGTCAGCCTGTAGGACACCCAGGCAGCGTACGCGGTCAGCCCGCCAACTTGGCGACGACCTCGTAGACCCCGTGGTCCACGTGACCGCTGATCTGACCCGACAGATGCGCGAAGAGGCGCTGGGCCGGCAGGTTCTCCGGCAGGATCGACGCGGTGAACTCGCTCACGCCGCGGGCGCGTGCCGCGTCGACCAGCGCTTCGCCGATCGCCGTGCCGATCCCGCGGCCCTGGAGGCCGTCGCAGACGGTGATGGCGAGCTCCGCGGCGTGCGGACGGGCCGGGTCGCGCACCCAGCGCCCGACGCCGAGCAGCGCGTCCGGATCGTCGGCCGCGACCGCGACCACCGCGTAGTGGTGGACGTAGTCGATCTCGGTCAGGTAGCGGAGCTCCGCGAGGGTCAGATGGTCCTTGGGAGTGAGAAACCGCAGGCGCGCGCTCTCGGGCGACATCTGCCGCATTCCGCGTTCGAGCAAGCGCTTGTCGACCGGCCGGATGGGCCGGATGACAACGTTGTTTTCATTCAGCAGGCGAAGTGCCACGCCATCGACCGTATGTCCGACGGCCGATGGCGTGAGTGAGTTTCGTCACGCAACGTCGCGCCGCGCGCGGCGCCGCGGTCAGCGCTGCTCGAGCGGCACGTAGTCGCGCCCGCGCGCGCCCGTGTAGATCTGTCGGGGCCTCGCGATCTTCTGCTCCGGGTCCTGCACCATCTCGAGCCACTGGGCGATCCAGCCGCTCGTGCGCCCGATCGCGAACATCACCGGGAACATCGCGACGGGCAGGCCCATCGCCTCGTAGATGAGGCCGGAGTAGAAGTCGACGTTCGGGTAGAGCTTGCGCGAGATGAAGTACTCGTCCTCGAGCGCGATCTTTTCGAGCTCGGTGGCGATGTCGAGCAGCGGGTTCTTGCCGGTGACCTCGAAGACGTCCTCGCAGGCCTTCTTGATGATCTTCGCCCGCGGGTCGTAGTTCTTGTAGACCCGGTGGCCGAAGCCCATGAGGCGCTCCTTGCCCTCCTTCACGCCGGCGACGAAGTCGCGGGTGTTGTCCGGCGACTCGATGCGGCGCAGCATGCGCAGGACCGCCTCGTTGGCGCCGCCATGGAGCGGCCCGTAGAGCGCCGCGACACCGGCGGCGATCGCCGAGTACGGATCGACCTGCGTCGAGCCGACCGAGCGGACCGCGCTCGTCGAGGCGTTCTGCTCGTGGTCGGCGTGGAGGATGAAGAGGACGTCGAGCGCGCGTTCGAGCCGCGGATCGGGCTCGTACTTGAGCTCGGTCATCTTGTACATCATGTTCAGGAAGTTGCCGCTGTAGGCCAGGTCGTTGTCGGGGTAGACGTACGGCTGGCCCATGTTGTGCCGGTAGGCGAAGGCGGCGAGCGTCGGCATCTTGGCGATCAGGCGGATCGTCTGGATGTGCCGGTTCTCGGGGTCCCTGATGTCGTTGGCATCGGGGTAGAACGTCGACAGCGCGCCGACGGAGCCGAGCAGCATCCCCATCGGGTGCGCGTCGTGGCGGAAGCCGCGGATGAAGTCCTTGACGTTCTCGTGGACGAAGGTGTGGATGGTGATCTCGCCGGTCCATTCCTCGAGCTGCTTGGCGTTGGGCAGCTCTCCGTGGACCAGCAAGTAGGCGACCTCGAGGTAGCTGGACTGCTCGGCGAGCTGCTCGATCGGGTACCCGCGGTACTCGAGCACGCCGCGCTCACCGTCGAGGTAGGTGATCGCGGAACGACACGACGCGGTGTTCATGTACGCCGGGTCGTAGGTCATCAGGCCGAAGTCCTCTTCGTCGACCTTGATCTGGCGGAAGTCGGTGGATCGGACCGTCCCGTCGGCGATCGCGATCTCGTAGGTGCGACCCGTGCGATTGTCGGTGACGGACAGCGTGCCGCTGCCGTCCGTGGCTACGCCGTCGCCGGCGCCCTTCGCATCGGTCTGGGTGCTCATGGTTCTCCCTCTGCGGTCGCTATCCGTATCTGATTAAGCGTAGAGGCCCGAGCCTCATAGCCACCCTTTGTCCTCGGCCGCGCGGATCGCTTCTACCCGGTTGCGGGCGCCGACCTTCCCGATCGCCGCCGAGAGGTAGTTCCGCACCGTTCCCGGCGAAAGGTGGAGCGCCTCGGCGATGTCGGCGACCGTGGCGTGCTCGCGCGCGGCCGCGAGCACGTCGTGCTCGCGCGCGGTCAGCGGGCTGGGGCCCTCGCTGAGCGCTGCCGCGGCAAGGCCGGGATCGACGACGCGCTCGCCGCGCACCGCGCGCCGGATCGCGCGCGCGAGCTCCTCGGCGGGCGCATCCTTCAGCAGGAACCCCGCGGCGCCGGACTCCATGGCGCGGCGCAGGTACCCGGGCCGGCCGAAGGTGGTGAGGATGAGCACCTTGCTCTCGGGGAGCTCGGCGGTGAGCTGCGCCGCGGCCTCCAGGCCGTCGATGCCCGGCATCTCGATGTCGAGCAGCGCGATGTCGGGGCGCTGCTCGCGGGCGGCGGGCAGCACCTCGTCGCCGCGGGCGACCTGCGCCACGACCTCGATGTCGGGCTCGAGCGAGAGCAGGCCCGCGAGCGCGCCGCGCACCATCGCCTGATCCTCGGCCAGCAGCACGCGGATCACCGCGCGGAAGCTACCGGCACCACCGCGCGCACGCGAAAACCGGGTCCGTCCTCGCGCGGTCCCGCCTCCAGTCGACCGCCGGCCGAGCGGACGCGCTCCTCGAGGCCGATGAGCCCGCTGCCGCTGTCGCTCGAGCCGTTGACGCCGGGGCCGTCGTCGACGACCTCGATGCTCGCCTCCCCGACGGCCGGCACGACGCGGATCGTGCTGTGCTTCGCGCCGCTGTGGCGGATGACGTTCGTCGCCGCCTCGCGGACCGTCCATGCCAGCGCGGCCTCGACCTCCGGGGGCAGCTCGACGTCGGGCCGCTCGACGGTCGTCTCGATCCCCGCGGCGTCGAGCGCGGTCCGCGCGCCCGCGATCTCGTCGTCGAGGACGGGCCGGCGGTAGCCGCTGACCGCCTCGCGCACCTCGCGCAGGGCGTTGCGGGTGACGGACTCGATGTCGGCGAGGTCGGCGGCGGCGGTTTCGGGATCGTCGGGCAGGCGACGGCGCGCGAGCTGGGTCTTGAGGGCGATGACGGAGAGCGAGTGGCCGAGCAGGTCGTGCAGGTCGCGCGCGAAGCGCACGCGCTCGTCGGCGACGGCGAGCCGCGCCAGCTCCGTGCGCGCCTCGTGCAGCTCGCGGTTGGCCCGCATCACCTCGCCCATCACGACCATCGCCGCGCCGATGCCGAGCAGGCCAAGGCCGATGCTGCCGGTGTTGCTGCCGTTGGCGCCCCCGATGACCGTCGCGCCCGCGGCGACGCCGGCGGCGGCGACCACCGCCACGACATTCCACGGTCGCGGCAGGCGGATGCCGCCGAGCGCGGCGACGTAATAGAAGAGCAGGCTCCATTCGGACCGGTCGGCGATCGTCAGCGCGGCGGCGATCAGGAGCAGCACGACGTACGCGCGCGCGACCACCCACGGCGGCCTGGGCACCGACCGGCCGCGGATCCCCCACAGGAAGACCCCGAGGAACACGAGGACCGCGGCCGCGACGGCGATCACGCGGCCGGCCGAGGGCTCGTCGCTGATCAGCGAGATGATCGCGGGAAGCGCGAGGAGCGTCGCGAAGATCCCGGCGGCGCGGGCCACCGGGATCATGCGACCCTCGTGCAGGGGCGTGCTCAGCGCGCCGTCTCCTTGCGCCAGAAGCGCATCGCGAGGCGCACACCGATCACCAGCCAGATCGCGAGCCACAGCAGGTCGTTGCCCGCGAAGGCCGAGCCGTGGTTGAGCGGGTCGAAGGCGTGGTGCAGCGCGTCGGCCAGCCGCTCGACCGGGAAGGTCTCGGCGACCCTCTGCAGCCAGTCCGGCGCGCCGGTCAGCGGGTACCAGATCCCGGAGATGAAGGAGAGCGGCAGGATGAGGACGTTGGCGACCACTGGCGCGGCCTCGGCGTTCGGGATGATCGACACCGCCGCCATCCCGAGCGCAGCGAACGTCGCGGAGCCGAGCAGGACGTCGATGCCGACCGCCGGGATCGCCTCGGCGCGGAGGTGCACGTCGAAGGCGACGTACCCGATGATGAGCATCGCGACGGTCATCAGGAGGGCGACGAGCGCGGTCGACGCCACGCGGCCGCCGACGTACGCCCAACCGGGCAGGGGGGTGCCGCGCATGCGCTTGAGCAGCCCGTTGTCGCGCTGGATGGCAAGCCCGGCGGCCATGTTCACGAACTGGGTGATGATGATCCCGTAGGCGAGGATGCCCGGCAGGAAGAAGACGACGTACCGGATGTTGCCGAGTTCGGCGATCCGGCCGCCGCTGTTCAGCGAGGCGAACAGCACGAGCAGCATGATCGGCATGCCGAAGGAGAAGAAGGCCCGCGTGCGGTTGCGCCAGAAGGCGCGCTGCTCGTAGGCGACCTGCCAGCCGGCGAGGGCCAGGTCGCCGGTGCGGCCAGTCGTGACGGTGTCGGGGCGTTCGAGGGCGTGGGGCATCGCGCTCATCGGATGGCCTCCTCGTGGTTCGTCAGTCGCAGGTAGATGTCCTCGAGCGACGGCTGGCTGACGGCGAAGCCGCGCAGCTCGAGGCCGCGGTCGAGCGCCCAGCCGGAGATCGCGTGGGCGGTGTGCAGGCCGGCGCTCGTGACCACGAGCGCCTGGCCGGGTGACGGCTCGCTGACCTCGGCGTCGCCGAGGTCAGGCAGGTCGGCGAGCGCGACGCCGAGCGGGAGCGCGAAGGCGATCTCGGTCGGCGCGGTGTCGCGGCCGCCGATCTCCCCCGGCGTGCCCATCGCGACGATCCGCCCGTCGACCATGACCGCGACGCGATCGGCCAGCGCCTGCGCCTCGTCCATGAAGTGCGTCGTGAGGAAGATCGTCTTCCCCAGTGCGCACAGGTCCTTGATCGTCGACCACGCCTGGCGGCGGGCCGACGGATCGAAGCCGGTCGTCGGCTCGTCGAGGAACAGGAGGTCCGGGTCGCCGACGAGGGCGAGCGCGAGGTCCAGGCGGCGCTTCTGCCCGCCGGAGAGCAGCTTGACGCGATCGTCCGCGCGGCCCTCGAGCCCGACGAGCCCGAGCAGCTCGTCGACCGGGCGGCGGCGCGGGTAGTAGCGTCCGTACATGGTCAGGACCTCGGCGACGGTCAGCTCGGCCTGGGCCGCGGCCTCCTGCAGCACGATGCCGACGCGCTCGTGCAGCGCGCGCTCGCCGTGCTCGGGGTCGTGGCCGAGGACGCGGACGTCGCCAGCGCTGCGGGCGCGGTAGCCCTCGAGGATCTCGGTGGTTGTCGTCTTGCCGGCGCCGTTGGGACCGAGGAGGCAGAACACCTCACCCGCGGCGACCGAGAAGGAGATGCCGCGCACCGCCTCGACGTCGCCGTAGGCCTTGCGCAGGCCGTCGATCTCAATTGCAGATTCCATGAGATCGATGGTCCGCCACGCTCGGCCTCCCCGGTAGTGCCGGGCATCCGGAGTTCGCCATGACGGATGTCACGATTGCGGCGTGACACACAAGTACGCGCGGGTCGAGCTCGAGCGCCGCTTCCTCCTCGCGGGCGTTCCGGCCGGCGACGTGCTCCGCGTCGTCGACATCGACGACCGCTACCTCGACGGCACGCGCGTGCGGCTGCGCCGCCAGGCCGAGCGGGGCGGGGAGACGATCTACAAGCTGACGCAGAAGGTCCCTGCGCGCGGCCCGCACGGTGAGCAGGGCACGCTCACCACGTTCTACCTCTCGCCCGAGGAGCACGATGTCTTCGCTGCGCTCCCGGGTGCGCGGCTGCGCAAGACACGCATGAGCATCGCGCCCTACGGCGTCGACGTCTTCGCCGGACCGCTCGAGGGGCTCGTGCTCGCCGAGGCGGAGTTCGCGTCGGCCAAGGAGGCCGCGGCCTTCGTGCCCGCGGCCTTCTGCGTGGTCGAGGTCAGCGACGACCCGCGGTTCACCGGCGGCTCGCTCGTGCGCGCGTCGCGCGACGACGTCGGCGCGTGGGCCGCCGAGTACGGCGTCGCGGCCGCGCGGCGCTGAACACGCTTTACCAACTCCTGTCCTTCGGTTATCCGGTCACTGACCATGGCGGTGCCAGCGTGCGCTGGCATGTCGATCAATCGCACAACCGTCGCCACCGGCGTCACCCTCGCCGCGCTGGGCGGGCTTACCGCGGTGGCCATGAGCGCGGGCGGCAAGACGACCTCCCAGCAGCCGGCCGCCGCGCCGGCCGCGGAGGTCCGCACCGAGACCGTGCACCGGACGGTGCGCGTGCACCGCAAGCAGCGCAGCCGCCCCACGCCTTCCGTCGCCGCGCCCGCGCCGCGGCCCGCGGCTCCGGCCCCGCGCGCCTACGAAGACGACGAGCACTCAGGCCACGGCGGCGGCGGCCATCACGGCGGCCATGGCCACGGCGGCGACGATGACTGACGGCGCGCGCCGCGTTCCGGTGCCCGCCATCGCCGCCGGGCTGTTCTGCCTGATCCTCACCTACCTCGCGCTCCAGGTGAGGGCAGGTCACGACCCCGCGATCGGGGCCGGGCAGCAGCAGGCAGCGCAGCCGCGGCAGGTGATCGTCCGCAAGGTCGTCGTCCGGCGCGTCGTCGATGCGCCCGCGCCGCGATCGGCGCAGCCCGCCGCGAAGCGGTCCGCTCCCACGGCCGCCGCTCCCGCGGCCGCCCCTCCTGCGCCCGCGCCCGTCGTGAGCCGCGGCTCATGACCGTCGACGAATCCTTCGCGGCGCTCGGCTCGACCGTGCGGCTCATCGGGAGCGAGCCCGCGGTGCAGCGCGCGCGTGACGACGTCCTCGACTACCACGAGCGCCTCTCGCGCTTCCTGCCGACCTCCGAGCTGTCCGCGCTCAACGCCGACGCGCGCAGCACGGTGCCGGCGTCGCCGCTCTTGCGCTCCGCGGTCCGCGCCGGCCTGTGGGCCGCCGCGTTCAGCCGGGGCCTCGTCGATCCCTGCCTGCTCGATGCCCTGGAGGCCGCCGGCTACGCGCGCTCCTACGAGCGCAGCACCGAGATCAATCGACCCTGTGGCCCGTTCCGCGCCGCGCGGCCGCACCCGGCGGCGCGCTGGCGCCAGGTGCGCGTTGACGCCGACGCGGGCACGATCACCCGGCCGCCGGGCCTGAGGCTCGACCTGGGCGGAACGGGCAAGGGCCACGTCGCCGACCTCGTGGCGCGGCAGTTCGCCGAGTGCTGCGACTGGGTCGTCGACGCCGGCGGCGACATCCGCGTCGGCGGCGCCCGCACGATCCAGGTCGCGCATCCGCTCGACGAGCAACCCGCGGCGCAACTCGACGTCCGCGACTGCGCGGTCGCGACGTCGAGCGTCGTCTCGCGCGCCTGGCTGCGTGCCGACGGCCGCCCCGCGCACCACCTGCTCGACCCGCACAGCGGCCGGCCCGTCCGCACCGGACTCCTCTCCGCCACCGCGATCGCGCCGACGACCGTGGAGGCCGAGACCGTCGCGAAGGTCGCGCTCCTGCGCGGCGCAGCGGCCGCGCGCGCCGCGCTTGCCGGGCGCGGCGGCGTGCTCGTCCACGAGGACGGGACCGTCGAGACGATCGGGCTCTCCCGGGAAGTCGCCGCATGACCGGGCCCGACCCCACCGAGTTCGGCTGGTGGCTGGCGTCGCGTGCCGCCGGGATCGTCGCCCTGATCTGCATCACGGTCTCCGTGGGCGTCGGCCTGGCGATGGCCGGGCGGGTCTCGCGCCGGCCCGCGCTCGCCCGCACGCTCCTGGACGTCCACCAGCAGACCGCGCTCGTGGGCCTGGTGGCCATCGCCGTTCACGGGATCACCCTCCTCGGCGACCGGTTCCTCTCGCCGTCGATCGGCGACATCACGATCCCCTTCACGAGCGCGCACGAGCCCTTGTGGACCGGGCTCGGCGTCGCCGGCGGCTGGCTGGCCGCCATCCTCGGCCTGAGCTACTGGGTGCGCCACCGGATCGGCGCCGGGCTCTGGCGCAAGCTCCACCGCGCCACGGTGCTCGTCTACGTCCTCGCGGTCGCGCACACGCTGGGAGCGGGGACCGACGCGTCCGCGCCGTGGATGCGCGTCCTGCTCATCGGCACCGGCGCCCCGATCCTCTTCCTCTTCGTCATGCGCGTCTTCGTGCCGCGCCCGGGCCCGCGCTTCGTCCGCTACCGCGTCGCGGACGTGCGCCCGGAGAGCCGCGCGGTCTGCTCGTTCGAGCTCGTGCCGGCCGGGCGCCGGCGCATCGCGTCGGCGCAGGCGGGCCAGTTCGTGACGGTCCGCGCCGAGGTCCCGGCCGTCGGCCGCACGTTGCGCAGCTATTCGCTCTCGCGCCCGCCCGACCGCGGCCGGCTGCGCATCAGCGTCAAGCGCGAGCCCGACGGCATCATGAGCCGCCACTTGCACGGCTCACTCGACGTGGGCTCGATCGTCGAGCTGGCCGGCCCGTCCGGTGCGTTCGTGCTCGGCGCCGAGCGGTGCCGGCCGATCGTGCTCATCAGCGCCGGCATCGGCGTCACGCCGGTGCTCGCGATGCTGCACGCCGTCGCCGAGCGTCACTCGCAACGCGAGCTCTGGTGGATCCACGGCGCCCGCAACGGCCGCGAGCACCCGTTCCGGGGCGAGGCGCGCGCGCTGCTGGGCCGGCTCGAGCGCGCTCGCTCGCACGTCCGCTACAGCCGCCCCGAGCCTGTCGACGTCCTCGGCCGCGACTTCGATGCCGAAGGCCGCCTCGCGCCCGAGGCGCTGCTCGACCTCGGCGTGCCGCTCGACGCCGAGTTTCGGCTCTGCGGCGCGCCGGCGTTCGTTCACGACCTCGCCGACGGCCTGCGCCGCGCCGGGGTCCGGCCGGCCGACATCCGCAGCGAGAGCTTCGGCGGCGCGCCCGCGACGCCCGCGCCGGCCACCTCCCGCAACGAGGACGGGCCCTCCGTCGTCTTCGCGCGATCGAGCGTCGCGGCGAGCTGGGACGGCGCGCACGCGACACTGCTCGAGCTCGCCGAGGCCCACGCGGTCCCCGCGAGTCCCGGCTGTCGCGTCGGCGCCTGCCACGGCTGCCGCGCCACGGTCCTCGACGGCGCAGTGCGGCACGAGCCCGAACCGCTCGAGCCGCCTCCGCCCGGCAGCGCGCTGCTGTGCTGCGCGCGCCCCGAGGGCGACGTCGTGCTCGACGTCTAAGCGGTGATGACGGCGGTGGCCATCGCCGCGAGGACCAGCACCCCGCTGATCCCCATGACCGTGTAGGCGCCGCGTTCGCCGCCGGGGAAGGCCGCGCTGCGCAGGCCCAGGAAGCCGAGCACGACCGCCCACCCGGCGAGCAGGCCGCCGCAGAGATAGAACGCGGTCTTCGAGGGCTCAGCCTCCTCGGCGGCAAGGACGAACAGCGCGTGGACCATGGCGCGCGAGCCTATATCACCGTGGCGCCGGTCCGCCCTCGTAGCGGCTCTCGGTCGCCTCGACCTGACCGTGGTAGTGCGAGCCGAGGTCCGGATGCCCGTACGGCCGCTCCGCCGGGCGGTCGAGCGTCATGAACGACAGCTGCGCAATCGGCTTGCCCGGCCAGAGGATGATCGGCACGCGCGTGAGGTTCGTGATCTCGAGCGTCAGCGTCCCCTTGAAGCCCGGGTCGACGAAGCCGGCGGTGGCGTGGACGATGAGCCCGAGCCTGCCCAAACTCGACTTCCCCTCGATCCGACTCACGATGTCGTCGGGCAGCTCGACGTACTCCTGCGTCGTCCCGAGCACGAACTCACCGGGGTGGATGACGAATGAGTCCCCCTCGGCGATGACGACGTGCTCGGTCAGGTTCTTCGGAGGGTCGGCGAGATCGATCGCGCCGATGCGGTGGTTGTGGAAGACGCGGAACGAGCTGCCCAGGCGCAGGTCGACGCTCGCCGGCTGGACCATCGTGTCGTCGAACGGCTCGATGCGCACGCGACCCTCCGCGACGAGGCGGCGGATCGTGCCGTCTGAGAGAACCGAGGTCGCGACCACTAGGCGGGGTCCGCACGCCGGGCGCGGGCCACGACGGAGCGGGTGCGCGGCGGCGCGGAGGGCGCCGGGTCACCGTGCGGGCCGCGGCGCGGGCGGCGCGGGAACGGCCGGTGCGGGTGCGGCGGCCGGAACTTGATTCCGCCGTCGCCGCCGTCGGTGCGCTCTTCGCTCTCGGGCTCGGAGCGGACCGCCCACCACACGATCCAGAGCAACGCGATGATCGGGATCTTCAGGGCGAACATGAGCCAGAGGAAACCCCAGGTCACAACCGGGACTCTACCCCTGTCGGACGGGGGTTTGCACGTCCGATGTCCGCCTAACCCCGGAGCGTCAGCGGGGCCAGCTCGAAGCTGGTCATGCCGTGCAGGTCCGAGACGCGCTCCGTGATCTCGTCCGAGGTCAGACGGGCGACACGCTCGGTGCCGAATTCCTCGACGTTGAACGAGGCGAGCGCGGTGCCGTAGGCCATCGCGCGAGCGAGGAGGTCGTGCCCGATCCGCTCGTCGACCTGGGCCGCGATGTAGCCCACGAAGCCGCCCGCGAAGCTGTCGCCGGCCCCTGTTGGGTCGATGACCTCGGCCAGCGGATAGGCGGGGATCGCGAAGAAGCCGTCCTCGCTGTAGAGCGCGGCCCCGTACTTGCCGTTCTTGCAGACGACGGCCTTCAGGCCCCAGCCGAGGAGCTCCTTCGCCGCCGACGGCGTGTTGGGCGCGCCGGTGAGCTGCTCGAGCTCCTCGTCGTTGAGGATCACGCAGTCGACCGCGCGGATCGTGCGCTCGACCGACTCGCGGGCGCTCTCGATCCAGTAGTTCATCGAGTCCATCGCGACGAACCGGGCGCGCTCGCACTGCCGCCGGACGTCGTACTGCAGGTCGGGCTGGATGTTGGCGAGGAAGAGGACGTCGCAGTCCTGCGCCGCGGGCGACAGCTTGGGCTGGAAGTTCTCGAAGACGTTGAGGTCGGTGGCCAGCGTCTCGCGCACGTTGAGGTTGTGCGTGTACTCGCCCGCCCAGAAGAACGTCTTGCCGCCGGGGACGTGCTCGATGTCGTCGGTGATGATCCCGCGCCCGTGCAGGACCTCGAGCTCCGCGGGGCCGAAGTCGTCGCCGACCGGGCCGACCGGGCGCACCTCGTCGAAGAACGACGCGGCGAGGCTGAAATGGGTGGCGGCGCCTCCGAGCATGCGGTCGCGCGACCCGAAAGGGGTCTTGACCGCATCGAAGGCGAGGGATCCGACGACGGTGACGCTCATTGCGGCGCACACCCTACGAAATCAGGTAGCCGTAGAGTCACGGCGTCATGCGAGCCATCCAGCAGCAGGAGTTCGGCGGCCCCGAGGTGCTCGAGCTCGTGGAGCTCCCTCGGCCCGAGTGCGGCGACGGCGAGGTCCTCATCCGCGTCACGCGCGCGGGGATGAACTTCGCCGACACCCACCAGCGCCGCAACGACTACCTCGCCGCGCAGGCGCTCCCGCTCATCCCCGGCGGCGAGGTCGCCGGCGTGCGGGAGGACACCGGCGAGCGCGTGGTCGCCCTGTGCGGGCACGGCGGCTACGCGGAGTACGCCAAGGCGGCGGCCGCCCTCACGTTCCCGATCCCCGACAACGTCGACGACGGGACCGCGCTGGCATTGCTCATCCAGGGGCTCACCGCGTGGCACCTGTACCGGACCGTCGGACGGGTGGGACCCGGCGAGTCGGTCGTGGTGATCGCCGGAGCCGGCGGCGTCGGCTCGCTCGCGGTGCAGCTCGGCAAGCCGATGGGCGCGGGGCGCGTCATCGCGACCGCGTCGACGCAAGACAAGCGCGACCTCGCGCTCGAGCTCGGCGCGGACGCCGCCGTCGACGCGGACCCGGACGGCCTCAAGGAGCGGCTCATGGAGGCCAACCTCGGCCGCCAGGTCGACGTCGTCTTCGAGATGGCCGGCGGCGCGGTGTTCGACGCGTGCCTCGCCGCGCTCGCGCCCTTCGGCCGCCTCGTCACCTACGGCATCGCCTCGGGGACCGGCAACGAGGTTCACACCCGCAAGCTCATGGGCCGTTCGCGCGCGGTCGTCGGCTTCTGGCTCATGCATTGCCTCGGCAAGCCCGCGATGGTCGACGAGGCGCTCGCCGACCTCTACGAGCGCGCCGCCCGCGGCGAACTGCGGGCCGTCGTCGGCGCGACCTACCCGCTTTCGCAGGCGCGCCAGGCGCAGATCGACCTGGCCGAGCGCCGCACGACAGGCAAGGTCCTGCTGGACCCCAGCTCGTAGCCCCTAAGCTGCACTCGAGCATGACCGCCTTCGCCGATCTCGGCCTTTCCGAGACCACGCTGCACGCCCTCCAGGACGTCGGCTACGAACAGCCGAGCCCGATCCAGGAGCAGGCGATCCCGGTGCTGCTCGAGGGGCGCGACATGATCGGGCAGGCGCAGACCGGCTCGGGCAAGACGGCGGCGTTCGGCCTGCCGATGATCGAGCACGTCGATCCCGAGGAACACGACGTCCAGGCGCTCGTGCTCACGCCGACGCGCGAGCTGTGCATCCAGGTCACGCAGGCGCTCCGCGCATACGCCCAGCGCAAAGGCGTCGACGTGGTCGCGGTGTTCGGCGGCGCGCCGATCCGCTCCCAGCAGGCGCAGCTGCGCGCGGGCGGCCACATCGTCGTCGGCACCGTCGGTCGCGTGCTCGACCTCATTCAGCGCGGCTCGCTGGTCCTGCACAGCTGCCGCTTCGTCGTGCTCGACGAGGCCGACGAGATGCTCGACCTCGGCTTCCTCGAGGACGTCGAGCGGATTCTCAACATCACGCCCAACAGCCGCCAGACCGCGCTCTTCAGCGCGACGATGCCGCTTCCGATCCGTGCGCTGGCCGATCGCTACCTCTACGACCCGATCACGGTGAAGGTCAAGACGGCGACCCTGACGGTCGACACCGTCGAGCAGTTCTCGGTCGAGGTCAAGCCGGGCGACAAGGCCGACAAGCTCGTCGACGTCCTGCGCGCCGAGCGTCCCGAGCAGGCGCTCGTCTTCACGCGCACGAAGATTCGCTGCGACCAGCTCTACCGCAAGCTGCGCGACCGCGGGATGAACGTCAAGGCCCTGCACGGCGACATGTCGCAGGGCCAGCGCGACGGGGTCATGCTCGCGTTCAAGGGCGGCCGCGTGCCGATCCTCGTCGCCACCGACGTCGCGGCGCGCGGCCTGGACATCTCGACCGTCACGCACGTGATCAACTTCGACGTGCCGACCAGCCCCGACGTCTACGTGCACCGCATCGGGCGCACCGGCCGCGTCGGGCGCTCCGGCCGCGCGATCACCTTCATCGAGCCGCGCCAGAAGCGCGAGCTCGCCGCGATCGAGCGCCACATCGGCACCGACATCGCGCCGTGGGCAGAGGGCGCGCACACGAAGCCCGCGCCCGTGGCCGAGCGCCCGCGCCGCCACTCCAAGCCGCGGCTGTCGCGCGACGGCGACGAGCCGCAGGCCAAGCTCGT
>DATFRW010000246.1:0-2602 GCA_035262945.1 Solirubrobacteraceae bacterium | reverse complement strand
CGAGCTCGTTCATCGCCTGCAGCAGCTCGATGATCTCGTCGAACGGGTTGGCGAACACGGCCTTGAACACGAAGTCCTTGCGCTTGGCCGAGTACTTCGCGTAGTTCATCGAGCCCATGTTCAGCGCCGCCACATCCGGCGGGCAGGCGCGCAGATAGGCGACCCGCGTGTCGGCGGGCACGCCGATCGCGCCGGTCGAGAAGTTGATGATCACGTCGTCGACCTCGGCGAGGATCGCGTCGGTGATCGCCTGGAAGTCCTCGGCCTCGTAGCTGGGGGTCCCGTCGGGCCGCCGCGCGTGGATGTGAATCATCGCGGCGCCCTCGTCGACCGCGCGCCGCGCCTCGGCCCCGTACTCGGCCGGCGTGTACGGGATCGCCGGGCATTGCTCGCGGTTGGCCAGCGAGCCCGAGATCGAGCAGGTGATGATGACCGGATCGTCGAGGTTCACGCGAGGCTCCCGAGGTGGGAAGTGAGACGTGCCACTTCTCACTCTGACAGGCGCCCGCGCGGGCAGTCAACTACCGCGGCCGCACGTGCACTTCGACGCGGGTGACGCGCTCCTCGCCGGGCGCGAGCACCGGCAGGCGCCCAGCGGAGCGGTCTGCCGCGCGCCCCAGGACCGAGCAGTTCGCCGGCTCGAGGCCGAGCACGCCGAGGCCGGGCGCCGGGTGCACCCACTGGTGGAAGCACGGCAGCCCGGCGGCCTCCCAGCGCAGCGCAACCCGCAGCCCGGTCGGCGGCGAATCGACCTCGGCCACGCACCAGCCGTCGCCGCCGGCGAGGACTTCGTGCTCGAAGACGCGCTCGCGCGCGCCGGGCACGAGGTCGAGCGCGCGATCCCACGGCTCGACCGCGTCGGCGTCGCGGGGCGTCGTGCAGCGCGCATCGAGCGCGAGTGTCGCGCCAGGCGACCACAGCGGAGCGCCGAGGTTGACGTGGTAGAGCAGCGGCGCCGGCTCGGGGTCGCGGCCGAGGTTGCGCGTGACGTCGACGAGCTCGAGGCGCCCCGCGCCCGTGCGCACCGTCCAGGTGCGCTCGAGCTCGAGGCGGTACCCGAGCGCGCTGACCTCGGCGACCACGGCCGAGGCGCTGACGATCGCCTGCTCGCCCTCGACGCGCCGCTCGACCCGGACGTCGCGGGCCGGCTGGTGCGAGATCTCGCCGTGCATCCCGATCCCGTCGCTCGGCGCCCCGACGTTGCGCAGCCCGCAGGTCGCGACCAGCCCGCCGCCGAACCCCCGCAGCCAGTCGTCGTCGCGCAGCCTCCCGCCGATCGGCCCGCGCTCGCCGACCGCCGAGACCCACGCCAGCGGCACTCCCCGGTACCAGGCGCCGAAGCAGTCGAAGCCGCGGTCGGGCAGCAGCCGCACGTCGATGCCATCCCAGACCCGAAGGTCGAGCGCGCGCCAGCCGCCCTCGGTCCGCGACGCGGTCGCCGAACACACCGCGTCGAGGTTGGCCAGGCGTTCGATCACGCAGCGGTCAGGATGATCGGCTCGCCCGCAGTGACGACGATCGTGTGCTCCTCGTGCGCGGCGTGCTCGCCGTTCGCGGTCACGACCGTCCAGCCGTCGCCCGTGCCGTGCACCTCGCGGGTGCCCCGGGAGATCATCGGCTCGATCGTGAAGACGAGCCCCTCGTGCAGGCGGTCGTCGGCGTCGGGATCGTCGAAGTTGGGGACGGTCGGCGGCTCGTGCAGGCCGCGCCCGATGCCGTGGCCGGTGAGCGCGCGCAGGACCGTGAAGCCGCGCGCCTCGGCGATGCGCTCGACCGCCGCGCCGACGTCGCGCACCCGGGCGCCCGCCGTCGCCGCGCGGATGCCGCGCTCGAGCGCCGCACGCGCCGCCGCGCAGAGACGCTCGTCGGCACTGCTCATGGCGCCGACCGACACGGTCGTCGCGGTGTCGGCGAAGTAGCCGTCGAGCTCGACCGCGACGTCGAGTTTGACGAGGTCGCCCTCACGCAGCCGCCGCGGGCCGGGGATGCCGTGCACCACCTCGTCGCCGACGCTGATGCAGATCGCGCCGGGGAAGTCGTACGTGACGATCGGCGCCGAGCGCCCGCCGTGCTCGCGCAGGACCTCGGCGGCGATCGCGTCGAGCTCGGCGGTGGTCACGCCCGGGGCCACCGCTTCGCGCACCGCGCTGAGCACGCGCGCGGCGAGCGCGCCGGCGCGGCGCAGGCCTTCGAGCTGTTCGGGCGTATCGACGGACATGCTTCCCAGGCTAGCTCGCGCTGGTTAGTGGAAGTCCTCGCGCCAGGGCAGGCCGCCCTGAGCGCCGTGGCGCGTAACGCTCACGGCGGCGACGCGAACCGCCCAGCGCGCCGCCTCGACGAGCGTCGCGCCGTCGCTCAGCGCTCCGGCCAGCGCGCCGCAGAACGCGTCGCCGGCCCCGGTGGTGTCGACCGCCTTGACGTGCGGCGCGGGCACGCGCTCGTACCGCTCGCCCTCGACGACGACGGCGCCCTCGGCGCCGAGGGTGACGACCACCGCGCCCGCGCCCGCGATCGAGCGCGCGAGCATGACGGGGTCGCCGCTGCCGCCGGTGAGCGCCTCAAGCTCGCCGCGGTTGGGCACGAGCACGTCGACCGGGTCGTT
>DATFRW010000245.1:0-7201 GCA_035262945.1 Solirubrobacteraceae bacterium | reverse complement strand
TGCCGCCGAGGGCGCGCGGGTCGCGGTCGTGACGATCGATCCGGCGCGGCGGCTCGCCGACGCGCTCGGCGTCGACGAGCTCGGCAACGAGCCGCACCTCGTCGACCCCGATCGGCTGGCCGGCCACGGCATCGAGGTGCGAGGCGAGCTCTGGGCGATGATGCTCGACCCCAAGCGCACGTTCGACGAGCTCATCGGCCGCCTCGCGCCCGACGAGGCCGCGCGCGACGAGGTGCTCTCCAACCGCATCTACCAGCAGCTCTCCGGGGCCGTCGCGGGGTCGCAGGAGTTCACCGCGGTGGCCAAGCTCTACGAGCTCGACCGCTCCGGCCTCTACGACGTGCTCGTCCTCGACACGCCGCCGTCGCGCAACGCCCTGGACTTCCTCGACGCGCCCGACCGCCTCACCGGCTTCCTCGAGGGCCGCGCGCTGAAGATGTTCCTCGCGCCGACCGGGCTTGCGGCGAAGGTCGTCGGGCGCGGCACGAGCGTCGTCTTCTCGCTGCTGAACCGCCTCACCGGCGTCGACCTGCTCAACGACCTCGGCGTCTTCTTCCGCTCGCTCGGCGGGCTGCTCGAGGGCTTCAAGGAGCGCGCCGCCGGCGTCAAGGCGCTGCTCGCCGACGACGGGACGACGTTCATCGTCATCACCTCGCCCGAGCACGAGCCGGTCGAGGAGGCGATCTTCTTCGCGCGCAAGCTGCGCGACGCCGGCATGCCGTTCGGTGGCCTCGTCGTCAACCGCGTGCACCCGCTCGACGGCGGCCCGCCGGAGGCCGACGTCGGCGCGCTCGCCGCGGCGCTCGGCGACGCGAAGCTCGCGGCCAAGGTCGCGCGCGCCTACGCGGAGGAGCGCACGCTGGCCGAGCGCGACCACGCCGCGATCGAGCACCTGCGCAAGGAGACCGGCGAGGACGACCCGATCGTCGTCCCGCAGCTCGACGGCGACGTGCACGACGTGGACGGCCTCGTCGCCATCCACAAGTACCTGTTCGCCGACTAATCCCGGCGGAGGCTCGAGAGCCCCCGGCCCTCGTGCCAGGACTCGATGACGATGTGGTTGGCGGGCTCGCCGAGCCGGACGACGACGAGCTCGGTGATGTCGGCGCGGAAGCGGTGCGAGGTCGCCCCGGGCTCGGTGACCTCCTCCATGCGGCCCGCCACCTTGGCGTCGCCGGACCACCCCGACGGGTCCGGCGACCCGCTGTGCAGCGCAAAGCGCGGGTCGCGCTGCAGGTCGAGCGCCTTCACGGCGCGCCACATGCTGCCGATCCACAGCTCGCCGTCGGTGAACTCCGTCTCGGTCCCGCTGATGCGCGGCGAGCCGTCGCGGCGCAGGGTCGCGAGCGTCTTGTGCGTGAATGCGTCGAAGTAACCCCGCGCGAGCGTGGCGAGCTCGGGAGCCTGTGCCTCGACGTCGCTCCAACTGGCCATCGGCCGTAGGCTGCCAGACCGATGGGGCCGGATTCCAGACACGACGCCGTGATCGTCGGCGGCGGCCATAACGGCCTGGTCGCCGCCGCATACCTCGCCCGCGCGGGCCGGTCGGTGCTCGTGCTCGAGCGCCGCGACCACGTCGGGGGCGCGGCGGTCTCCGAGCGGCCGTGGCCCGGCGTCGACGCGCGCCTGTCGCGCTACGCCTACCTCGTCAGCCTGCTGCCGCGCACGATCGTCGAGGAGCTCGGGCTGCCGATCGAGCTGCGCCGCCGGCGGATCGCGTTTCACGCGCCGGGCGCGCCCGTCCCCGGCGACGGGTGGGAGCGGCTGTCAGCGACGTGCCGCACGGTCGCTCAGGCGGTCTTCCCGTCGCTCACCGAGCCGCTGCTCTCGGCCGACGACCTCCGTGCCCGCATCGGCGACGACGCGGCGTGGTCGGCACTGTTCGAGCGCCCGATCGGCGAGCTCATCGAGGAGTGCCTGGATGACGACACCCTGCGCGGCGTCGCCCTCACGGACGCCCTCATCGGGACGTTCGCCGGCGCCCACGACGCCGACCTGCGCCAGAACCGCTGCTTCCTGTACCACGTGCTGAGCACCTGGGACGTCCCGATCGGCGGCATGGGGGTCGTGACCGACGCGCTGCGCGATGCGGCCGTGGCGGCGGGGGCCGAGCTGCGCTGCGGCGCCGAGGCGACCGCGGTCGAGCCCGGCGCGGTGCGGTTCGCTGACGCTGCCGGCGGCGAACGCGTCGCCACCGCCGAGCACGTGCTGGCCAACGTCGCACCCGCGGTGCTCGATCGGCTGCGCGGCAGCTCGCCGGATACGGCGCCTGAGGGGGCGCAGCTCAAGGTCAACTTCCTCCTCTCGCGGCTCCCGCGCCTGCGAGATCCGGCCGTCTCGCCGGAGGACGCCTTCGCTGGCACGTTCCACGTCAACGAGGGCTACGCGCAGCTTGAGGCGGCGCGTGGGCGCGCCGCCGCGGGCGAGCTGCCCGAGCCGATCCCATGCGAGGTCTACTGCCACTCGCTCACGGACCCGAGCATTCTCGGCCCCGAGCTGCGCGACGCCGGCGCGCAGACGCTGACCTGCTTTGCCCTGCAGCTGCCGGCGCGACTGTTCGCCGGCGACCCCGACGGCACCCGCGACCGCGCCCTGGAGGCCACGCTCGCGTCGCTCGACAGCGTGCTTGGCGAGCCCATCCTCGACTGCGCATGGGTCGACCCCGAAGGGCGCCCGTGCATCGAGGCGCGCACGCCGTCGGACCTCGAGTCCGAGCTCGGCCTGCCGGGCGGCAACATCTTCCACCGCGACCTGTCCTGGCCGTTCGCGGAGCGCGAGGAGGAGGTCGGGACCTGGGGCGTCGAGACCGACGACCCGGGCCTGCTTCTGTGCGGCGCCGGCGCGCGCCGCGGCGGCGGCGTCAGCGGGGTCCCGGGCCGCAATGCCGCCCAGGCCGTGCTGAGATCCGGCGCATGAGCCGAATCGGACGCTACGCCAAGGCCACGGCGAAGCCGGGCCGGGCCGACGCGCTCGCGGAGCGCCTGCTGCAGGTCGCCGAGGGGCTGCGCGACTTCCCCGGCTGTGAGCTCTACGTCGTCAACCGCGCCGTCGACGACCCGAACGCCGTCTGGGTCACCGAGATCTGGTCCAGCCAGGAGGCGCTCGACGCCTCGCTCGAGGCCGCCGACAAGGACCAGATCCAGGAGGTCCTGGCGATGACCGAGAGCTTCGAGCGCATCGACCTCGAGCCGCTCGGCGGCGCCGGCCTGCGCGACGCGCCACGGCCCGGCCACACGGTCCTCAACCTCGCCGAGGCCGAGGACATGGCCGCCAAGTTCGGCTACAGCGCCACCGGCGAGGCGCGCTTTCCGACCGACGACCTCGACGCGGTGAACACCGGGCTCAGCCTCCATCAGCTGCGCCCGGGCGCGCGGCAGGCGTTCGCCCACCGCCACCACCGTGCCGAGGAGGTCTACCTCGTGCTCCGCGGCGCGGGCCGCATCAAGGTCGGCGACGAGATCATCGAGCTCGCGCCGCTGGACGCGGTTCGGGTCGGCCCCGAACAGACGCGCGCGTTCGAGGCCGGCCCGGATGGCCTTGAGGTCCTGGCCTTCGGCCCGCGGATGCGCGGCGACGCCGAGCTGGTCCGCGACTGGTGGACCGACTGACGGTCGGCTACGGCCCGAGCGTGAAGCTCAGCGGGCCGGTCACCGTGACCTGGCAGTAGTTCACGCTGACGTCCGTGCACGCGCCGGGGCTGTCGCTCCCGTCGATCGACGACGCGGTCGCGGCGCCGAGCTGCTCGCCGGCCCAGGACGTCGAGTTGTAGCGCGGCGCGCCCTGCGCGTAGGTCAGCTTCGACCCCTGCAGCTTGTAGCGGACGAAGCGGTTGCCGGTGCCCGAGCCGAGGTTCGTCCGAGCCCACATGAACCCCTCGAGATTGGGGTCGTAGGCCGGCTTGGTGACGCCCGCGAAGTTCAGCGCGCCAGAGCTCGCCCGGTACACGACCTGGTCGTGGCCGGTGCTGATGTTGCGGATGTGGACGAGGCGCAGGCGCGTGCCCGACAGCTCGACGTACGCGACGTGCTTGGTGCCGAGCTCGGCGCTGAGGATCGTGCGCTTCTTGACGAGGAAGCGGCTGCCGGTCGACCCGCTCGTCGTGTTGCCGATGCGCAGCTGGTCGTAGCCGCCGTCGCGGCGGATGAAGGCCATCTCGCCGCGCTGGATGGTGGGGTCGCGCTCGGCCATCGTCGGCGAGCTGAGCTTGGTGATCTTCGTCTCGGCCCCGGAGGCGACGCTCAGGCGGTAGATGTCGCCACTGCGCGTGTAGACGGCGTAGGTGCTGCCGGAGCGGTTGGTGCCAAGGTCGATGTCGAACGGGCCGCCGGCACGCTCGGGCACCGCGACCGGTGTCGGCGCGCCGCCGTTCACCGACTTGACCAGCCGGTAGTTGCCGGTGGCCTGGTCGAGCTGGGACCACATGACGGTCCCGTTCCACGCGGCGACGTGCGTCGGCGCCTGCTCGGTGCTCAGGACGGTCGCGGCGTGGGCGGCAGTCGCGGGAGCGAGCACCGCGGTGAGTGCGGCGCCCGCGGCGAGGAGCGTGCGAAGGGAAGGCATGGCTCCATCGTGCCGTAGGGCACGCGGCGTCAGGCGTCCCCAAGGTGGCCTGTCGCCACACCCTGCATGAGCCGCCCGAACTGCGCGCGGTGCAGCAGCGGCGGCACGTTGTAGCTGCTGCGCACGCCGCGCCTCCCGGTCGCCCAGAACGCGAACTGGTCGGCGAAGATCTCGGGCGCGCGGACGCAGCGGCTGCTCGACCCCAGCGGCATCGGCCAGCACGGCTGCCACGCGGGCGCGCGCGCCAGGACGATGAAGATCCGGGCGCGTGCCGCGTCGTCGATGAGCACGCCGTCGATCACGTGCCCGAGCTCGTGCAGGGTGATGTGGGCGTCGAGCTTGCCCGCGTGGTCCAGGACCTGCGCCGAAAGGTTGACCTCCCACGCGGCACCGACGCCACCGATCTCCTGGTCGGTGTGGTTGCCCTGGGCCAGCTCGGCGGAGCTGCTGCGCCGGATCGCGAGCCGGTCGGCGATGCGCGCAACGAGGTCGTCGAACGGCCGTGGTGCCCTGCTCCAGCGCCGCAGCACGCGCAGCCGCTCGTCGCGGCGAAGGTTCGTCCAGTCGATCTTCGCGTCGGCGCTACGCAGCGTCGCGCTGAGCGGGCGGTCCTGCGCTCGGGCGCCGGCCGTGAGCGTGAGGGCGGCGAGCGCGGCGAGCGCCGCCAAGGCGGACCGGCGTAGCGGGGCGCTCCGCGGGCGACTCATGGGCGACGTCCATAGTGAAGAACCATCGCCCGGTCAGCAGGCAGCGCACCTTCGTGTGCTCGATCGGTCCATCCGTGCTGGACAGGGTGGTGCGGGCGAGGACCTCGGCGGGCTGGCCGCACTCCGGGCAGTTGACGATTCGCGGTTCCACGACCGCGGGTCGTGACTTCTCGTTGAACGGCGTGCACAGCCCCGTTCACGAGGCGGTGAAGCCGAGGATCAACTCGCCCGTCTCGAGCGGCACCTCGAGCTGCGGGCTGTGCCCGACACCCTCGAGCACGACCCAGTCGGCGTGGGGCAGCCAGTCCCGGCGATAGCGCGCCGCGGCGGCGGGCCACGGCAGTAGCCGGTCGTCGGTGCCCCAGACCACGCGGACCGGGCAGGTGATGCGCTCGGCGTCGACGTGCCAGCCGACGCGGAGCGCGTGATCGATCAGGGCGCGGCCGGTCGGAGCGCTGATCGCGGCGCCGAGGATCTGGTGTGCGAGCAGCTCTGTCGCGGCCGCATGCGGCGCGATCTCGCGCAGCTCCTCGAGCATCGCCGATTGCATCGCCAGCGTGTCCTTGTACGAGTCGTCGCCCCGCGCCCAGCCGCCCGCGGGCGCGAGCGCGACGACCGTCCGCGCGCGGCCGCGGGCCGCGAGCTGGAGCGCGACGTAGCCGCCGAGCGAGTTCCCCACGAGGTGGGCGAGCTCGAATCCCGCCTCGTCCATTGCCCGCTCGACGGCGTCGGCAAGCGTCGCGTCGGTCACCGCGCCCGCGATCCGCGGCCCGCCCGCGTGCCCGGCGAGCGTGGGCGCGAGGACGTCGTGGCGGCGCTCGAGCGCGGGCAGGACGAGCTCCCACGTCCGCCAGGTGTCGGCGAAGCCGTGCAGACAGACCAGCGGCGGGCCGGAGCCGCCGCGATGCGATGGGGTGAACGGCGCGCTCAGCGCGGGGGCAGCCCGGTCTGAAGCTTGCGCAGCAGGTCGGCGAGCTGGCGGCGCTCGGCGGCGGTGAGCGCGCCGACCAGGCGCTTTTCGTTCGCGAGGTGCGCCTCGGTGACCTTGTCGATGAGCCGGCGTCCGGCGGGCGTGAGCCTGATGAGGGTCCCGCGCCGGTCGTCGGGATCGGGCTCGCGTGCGATCAGTCCCGCCTGCTCGAGCCGGTCGAGGCGCTTCGTGGTCCCGCTCGAGGTGAGCATCGTCGCGTCGGTCAGGTCCGTCGGGCGCAGCCTGAACGGCGCGCCCGTGCGGCGCAGCGTGGCGAGGACGTCGTGCCAGCCGCTCTCCAGGCCGTGCTCGCGATAGACGACCTCGAGGCGCTGCTCGAGCTCGCGCGCCAGCCGCGAGACGCGCCCGATGACCCCGATCGGCGAGGAATCGAGGTCCGGGCGCTCCCGCTGCCACTGCTCGAGGATCAGGTCGACGCCGTCGCGCTCCACACGGCTGACACTATCGCGAGAACTTGTGTCTCGGAGGATTGCTTCCTAGGAAGATATGTCCTAGGATGCAACCCATGGCTTCGTTCCGCATCGCCCGCATCCGCCGGCCGGCGCCGCGCGTCCGCCGCCGGCCAGAGCCGCTGCCCCGCCTGCGCTGGTATGCCTAGATCGTCACGATGGTGAACGCGTCGTCGACGAACGCGCCCGGAGCGGGCAGCGGGTCGAGGACGTAGACCGTGAACAGGCCGGGGCCCTGGTTGGTCACCGAGACCATGTCGGCCTTGAACGAGGTCACGATCGCGGTGGCCACCGCCTGCGTCGCGGGCGAGCCGTTGAAGCGCACCTCGTAGCGGCCCATGCTCAGGCGCCGGGCCTCGACGGACTGGCCGCTGCAGTTGTAGCCGCCGACCGGCGTGAAGGTCGACGAGAACGCCGAGCTCGCGGGGATGGTGACCGATCCCTTGATCGCGCCGGACTGGCTGGCGCAGGACGGGCGCGTGAAGTCCGACGAG
>DATFRW010000244.1:0-12880 GCA_035262945.1 Solirubrobacteraceae bacterium | reverse complement strand
GGCCGAGCGCCGCTTCGAGCGCTACGTCGAGACGCTGAAGATCGTCGCCGGTCACCGGACGAACCCGATCACCTCGCTGAGCGGCGGCAACCAGCAGAAGGTCGTCATCGCGCGCTGGATGGCGATGCATCCGCGCGTGCTCCTGCTCAACGACCCGACGCGCGGCGTCGACGCCGGGACCAAGCGGGACATCTATCGGGTGCTGACCGATGCCGCGGCCGAGGGCACGGCGATCGTGATGCTTTCCACCGAGCTCATCGAGCTGGTCGAGCTGATGGACCGCGTGCTCGTCTTCCGCGAGGGCCAGCTCTTCACTGAGCTCGCCCGCAGCGAGCTCAGCCGGACGCGGCTCGTAGAGAGCTACTTCGGGAGGGAGGCCGCGTGAGGGCGCGCGCCGTGAACCTCATGACCGCGCGGCCCTCGGCGTTCGCCGTCGGGCTCGCGGTCCTCCTGCTCATCGCCAACGTCATCGCGCAGCCGGACTTCATCGCGCCCAACCAGATCGCGCCGACGCTCGGCACGCTCGCTCCGTTCGTGATCGTCGGGATGGCCAGCACGCTGGCGTTCCTCAGCGGCGGCGGCGGGATCGACCTGTCCATCGCGCCGCTGATGGGGCTCGTGAACATCGTCCTCGTCACCGCGTTCCTCGGCACCACGTTCGGCACCCCGCTGCTCGCGGTGCCGATCCTGCTGGCGCTCGGTGCGCTCGTCGGTGCGATCAACGGCGTCCTTGTCGCGCGGCTGCGCTTCCCGCCCGTGATCGCGACGCTCGGGATGTTCTTCGTGGTCGGGGGCCTCGACCTGCGCCTCGTGCCGAACCCGGTCACGGCCGATCCCAACTGGACCAACCACCTCGCCGGCTCGATCGGCCCGTTCCCCGGTGCGCTCCTGACGATGGGCTTCCCGCTGCTGCTCTGGGTGCTGCTCCGGCGCACCCCGTACGTCCAGTCGCTGCTGGCCGTGGGCGACCATGACGCGACGGCGTTCTCGGCGGGCATGAACGTCAACGCCGTGCGGATCTCCGCCTACGCGCTCGGTGGCTTGATCGCCGCGGTCGGCGGGATCGCGCTCACCGGCCTGGTCCGCTCCGCCGACGCGCAGGTGTTCAACAACTACATCCTCGTCGCGCTGGCGGCGGTGGCGCTCGGCGGCACCAACCTCATGGGCGGCCGGGGCGGCCTGTTCCCATCGATGATGGGAGCGACCTGCATCTTCCTGCTCGAGAACCTGCTGACCTCGCTGCACGCGTCGGCCTACTTCATCCAGGTCGCCTACGGCGGGGTGCTGTTCGTCGCCGTCCTGTTCGGATCGCGCCTGTTCCACCGCGAGGCGGTGCCCGCATGACCGAGTCGACGCTGCGACGCCTGCTGCGCACCGCGCCGATCCTCCAGGTCGCCGCCGTGCTCGTGCTCGGGATCGCGGCGGCGACGACCATCGACGGCTTCCTGACGCTGACGAGCATCTACTCGACGCTCGTGCTCGCCTCGTTCCTGGGCATCGCCGCGGCCGGCCAGACGACCGTGATCCTCATCGGCGGGATCGACCTCTCGGTGCCGGCCCTCATCACCGGCGCCAACCTCGTGAGCACGTCGCTCACGGGCAAGGGGTGGTCCTTCGTCACGGTCTGCCTGTTCCTGCTCGCGGCAGCGTCGATCGTCGGCGTCATCAACGGCTACACCACCCACCGCTTCAGGGTCCCGCCGCTCATCGTCACGCTCGCGACCGGCGCGGTGGTGACCGGGGCCACGCTCGGCTGGACGAAGGGCGGCCAGGTCAGCGGCCAGGTGCCGCACTGGCTCGCGACCTTCAGCTCGCCGATCGGCACGGTGGCGGGCGTCAGGCTGCCGCCGATCGTGCTGCTCTGGGCCATCCTGGCGCTGGTCGTCGCGGTCGTCCTGCACATGTCGGTCGCGGGGCGCCGCGTCTACGCCACGGGCGCCAACGAACGCGCGGCCGAGCTGGCGGGCGTCAGGACGCTGCGGGTGTGGATCGGGGCCTTCGTCTTCAGCGCGGTGTGCGCCACCGTCGTCGGCGTCCTGCTGGCCGGCTTCACCGGCACCGGGCAGGCGGGCATCGGCGACTCGTATCTGTTCACGAGTCTCGCGGCCGTGCTGGTCGGCGGGACGTCGCTGGTCGGCGCGCGCGGCGACTACTGGCGTACGGTCCTCGGCGCGCTGATCCTCACCCTCATCACGACGCTCCTCGTCGGCCACGGCGCCGACGAGTCGACACAGGAGATCCTCATCGGCGTGCTCATCCTCGTCTTCGTCGGCGTCTACGGCCGCGACCAGCGCGTGCGGGATCGGGTCTAGCGATGTCGTCGCTCACGCTTGCCGACGCCGAGGCCGTGGCCGCCGCCGCGCGCGCCCACGCCGAGGGCCTCGGGCTCGCCGTCGCCATCGCGGTCCTCGACCTGCGCGGCGACGACGTCCTCGTCGTGCGGATGGACGGCGCGCGCTACACGGGCTTCGAGGTGGCGCGCGGCAAGGCGCTCGTCTCGGCGACGTTCAGGCAGCCCAGCGCGGCGATGCGCGACATGGGCGAGGCACCGGTCGGGCGGCGGGTCAATGCGCTCAACAACGAGCGGATGGTCTACAGCCAGGGGGCGGTGGCGATCGTGCGCGGCGGCGAGGTCGTTGGTGCCGTCGGCGTCTCGGGCGCGCTCCCGGCGCAGGACGAGGAGATCGCGGCGGCGGGCGCCGCGGTGCTCGCATGAGCGGCACCGCCGAGCGCACGTACCACGGCCGCTCGCCGCGCGGCCCGCTGCCGGGCTGCCGGATCTTCCACAGCTACTTCGCGCAGATCCCGGAGATGTCGCAGCCGGAGTTCGCCGCGATCAGCGCCGCGTTCGAAGAACCGTTCGTCGGCATCACGACCGACGGCACCGTGCGGCCGGAGGTGCTGTCGCGCGAGCCGACCGGCGTCTCGACGGCGCCGATCGTCGAGGCGGCGCGGGCGTTCCTCGACGCACTGGACGAGCCCGACCAGCGCGCCTACGCGCAGCAGCCGTTCGACAGCCCGCACCGCCGGCGCTGGGTGAACGCGTTCTTTCACTGGATGCCGCCGGGGGTGTACCTCGATGACGTCGGGGACGCGCAGCGCGAGGCGGCGATGCGCCTGATCGCGGCGAGCGTCAGCCCCGCGGGGTACGAGGAGATCCGCGCGACGATGCGCTCCAACCAGGCGCTCGGCGACTTCGTCGGCTACTGGACCGACACGCTGCGCGAGTACGCCTACGTGTTCACGATCTTCGGCGAGCCGTCCGTCGAGACGCCGTGGATGTGGCAGATCATGGGCCACCATCTCGATCTGCACTGCACGGTGATCGGCGACCGGATCGTCTTCACGCCGCAGTTCATCGCCACCGAGATGGCCGAGATCGACGAGGGCCCGTACGCCGGGCGCAAGCTCTTCGAAGCGCAGGAGCGGCGCGGCCTCGAGCTCGCGAGCTCGCTGTCGGCGACGCAGCGGTCGTCGGCCGTCCTCTACCCGTCGATGCTCTCGCGCGACCTTCCGCCGGATCTCGGGCGGCCGACCAACGGGCGCCACCGCGCGGGCGCGGGGCAGGACAACCTCGTGCTGCCCTACCAGGGCCTGCGCGCGGACGCGCTCGCCGGCGAGCAGCGCGAGGCGCTCGTGGCGCTCGTCGACAGCTATCTCGCGCGCTGGCCGGACGGGCATCGCGAGTACGAACGCGAGCAGGTGCTGCGGCACCTCGACGACACCTGGTTCGCGTGGATCGGCGACACCGCCAGCGCCCCCTTCTACTACCGCGTCCACAGCCCGGTGATCCTCATCGAACTCGATCACCACCCGGGGATCCTGCTGGACAACGACGAGCCCGAGCCGTTCCACGTCCACACCATCGTGCGGACGCCCAACGGCGGTGACTACGGCATGCACCTCGTGTGAGCGAGAGGAGCACGATGGAGTACCTGCGCAAGGTCGACTTCGACGCCTACGAGCGCAACGGCTACGAGTGGCAGTACCTCTACAACGGCGAGAGCTGCGTGATCATCGCCAGCAGCGTGCCCGCCGGCACCGCCGCGCCGCCCAACCACATCCATCCCGTCGACCAGCTCTACTACATCGTCACGGGCGAGATGCAGGTCCAGCTCGGCGACGAGCGCTTCGTCGCCGGTCCCGACACGCTCGTCTACATCCCGGCCGGCACGCCGCACCACAACTGGAACGAGGGCGACGTCGACGAGTTCCACTTCGAGGTGCTCGCCCCCGCGCCGCTGCCCAACGTGGAGCTCATGATCCCGACCGACGCGACCGACGCCGAGGGTCGGCCGTACCGCGTTCGCCCGCTCGTCGGCACCGAGGTCGAGGAGCCGCTGCCGGGCTTCACGATGCAGCGGCTGCTGCGCAGGGCCGACGCGTCCGACCACATGTCGCTGTACATCGGGTCGGTCGCTCCGGGTGCGGGCGGCCCCAACACGCACGTGCACGCGTTCGATCAGTTCTACTTCGTGCTCGACGGGACGATGAGCGTCGAGGTCGGGCTCGAGCGCTATACCGCCGACCCGTTCACGCTCGTCGTCCTGCCCGCGGGCGTCCCGCACCGGCAGTTCAACGAGGGCGCCGCGACGGAGCGGCACATCACCCTCCTCGCGCCCGAGCCGACCGATCGCGAGACGCCATGGGACGTCGGGGTCACCCTCGCCACGACGGGCGAGGTGCACTCCTGAGCGTCAGCCGACGGCCGGGTCGACGACGAGGTTGCCGGCCTCGTCGGCCAGCTCGCTGATCTCGAGGTCGAAGTCGAGGCCCGCGCGCTCCCAGCTCGTGCGCATGTCGTTGACGTGCTTGCGCACCATGATCGCCGCCGCGTCGGGATCGCGCGCTTGGATCTCCTCGAGGATGCGGTGGTGGAAGTCGAGCGCGCGGCGGCTGTGCTCGGGGGAGACCACGAAGCGGCGCAGGACCGGCATGAGCAGATCGCTGATCGGGCTGCGCGCGATGACCAGCGCCGGGTTGGCGCTCATCTCGGCGATCGTGAGGTGGAACTCCTGATCGAGGCGGTTCCACTCGGCGAAGTCGTCGGCGCTCGCCTCCTGCTCCTGGAGGTTGAGGGTGAGCTGGGAGATGCCGGCGGAGTCCGCGCGCACCGTGGCGAGCCGCGTGAGCTCGGGCTCGAGCACCAGGAGCGCCTCGTGCAGGTGGTGGAAGGTCACGTTGCGGCGCCGCAGCGCGCGATGCAGCTCGCGGTAGGCGCGCTCGTGGCCGGGCCGGCGGACGACCATGATCTTCGGGCTCGTCCGCTCGATGAGACCGCTCTCCTCGAGCGTGCGCAGCGCTTCGCGCACGGTCGAGCGGCTCACCTGCGCCTCCTTGGCCAGCGCGGACTCCGACGGGAGGCGGTCGCCCTCGGCGAGCTCGCCGGAGACGATGCGCTGGCGAATCATCGACGCGAGCTCCTCGTACGCGCGCGCCACGCGTACCGGCCTCACGATGAAGGGAGGCTCAGGGCTCACGCGCCCATAGTAGCTCAGACAGTCTGATCATGGACGGTGCATGACGCATATCCGTCAGATGGTCAGACCGATGTGGCGTCATGCTCCGCGGCGACGCGCTTGGGCACCACCATTCGCCACGCATCGACGACGAACTCGCGCATCTCCTCGTGGTCGAGCTTTGCCAGGTGCACCTCGACCCAGTGGTAGCGCATGTCGCCGGCGCCGGGCATGAAGAACTTGTCCGGATCGGAGCCGACCAGCACCTCGCGCCACTCCTTCGGGAACGCGAAGCCCATGATCGTCTCGTCGCGCGAGAAGGCCAGGTACACGATCCGACCCACGCGGAACTTCACGCGGTCGCGCACGAGTGCCTCGGTCGTGCGCGGCAGGCTCAGCGCGAGCGCGCGGACGTCGTCGATCGTGACCACGTCAGCGACCCAGCGGCAGCGCCGCCGCGACCACCGTGCCGCGGCCGGGCGGGCTGACGATCGACAGGGTGCCGCCCGAGGCCTCGGCGCGGTCGCGCAGGCCGATGAGGCCGGTGCCACCGGTCGCGTCGGCGCCGCCGCGGCCGTCGTCGGAGACCTCGCAGCGCAGCACCGCGCCATCACGGCGGACGGTCACCCACGCCTCACTCGCCTCCGCGTGCTTGGCCACGTTCGTCAACGCCTCGGAGACGATGTAGTACGCCGTCGCCTCGATGTCCTCGGGCAGGCGCTCGTCGGTGATCTCGACCGTGACCGGCACGGGCATCCGCGCGGTGAGCGCGTCGAGCGCGTGGCGCAGGCCACGGTCGCCGAGGATCGCCGGATGGATCCCACGGGCGATCTCGCGCAGCTCCGCGAGCCCCTGGTCGAGCTCGCGCGATGCGTCCTCGAGCAGTTCCGTGGCCATGCCGACGTCCGACTCCAGCCGGGCCCCGGCGAGGCGCACCTTGAGCACGGCCGAGACGAAGCGCTGCTGGGCGCCGTCGTGCAGGTTGCGTTCGAGCCGCTTGCGCTGCTCGTCGCCCGCCCGGACCAGCCGGGTGCGCGACGCGATGAGATCGGCGCGGGCCTGCGCGCTGGCGAGCGCCAGCGAGACCAGTTCGCCGAACGCCCCAAGGCGGGTCTCGGTGTCGGGAGGCAGCGGTTCTTCGCTGGCGATCGCCACCGCGCCCCACAACGTGCCGGCGACGAGGATCGGCGCCGCCGCCGTCGAGCGGTACCCGGTCCGCAGGACCGCCTCGGCGACGCCGCCGGTCCGCCCGCCCCAGTCGTCGACGCGCGCCGCCTCGCCGGTGAGGCGCACCTGGGCGGCCGAGGACGCGTCATCCGCGGGAAGCCTGTCGCCGACCGGGAACAGGTCGACGTTGTCGCGGTTGTGGCGGCCGACGACGAGGGCGGCGCCGTCGCTCTCGTAGCGCAGGACGGCCGACGCGTTGACGCCGAGGATCCGGGCGCACTCCTCGGAGACCGCGGCGAAGACGCGCTCCGGGCTCACCTCGGACGCGACGAGCATCGCCACGCGCCGCAGCGCCTTCTGCTCGGCGGCCAGACGGCCGATCTCGGCGAGCTTCGCCTCGGGATCGCCCCCGAGCGCCCGCTCGTCGTCGGCGCGCTGCGGCTCGCGGTCGGTAAGGTCGATGCCCGTGGTGACGACCGACGCGGGGCTCCCGTCGGGGCCGGGCATCGGCTTGTTCGACCAGGCGATGAGCCGCTGGCCGCCGTCCTTCGTGAGCCAGTGGCCGACCTGCGGGCTGGACATGCCGGTCTTCCACACGTAGCCGAGGAACTCGCCGAACGCCTCGCGCTCCTCGGGCGGGATCACGACGTCACGCGCGTCGCGGCCGAGGACCTCGGCGCGGGGGAAGCCCGTGGCCCGCTCGCACGCCTCGTTGAAGAGCAGGATCGTTCCCTCGCGGTCCAGCACGCAGACGAGCGCCTGCGTCGATTCCGTGAGGATGCGGGCGAAGGATTCGCCGACGGTGAAGTGTGCGGTCTGCGGCGCCTCGTCCATGCCTTCGCCTGTGCTGAGCGTAACGCCGGGCGTGGTGTCGCCGCCTTGTGAAGGCCGCGTTTAGACTCCCGCGGTGGCCCGCACCGCTGCCGCAGCCGTCAGCGCACAGGACACGGGCGCTCCGGCGCTCCCGGAGCTTTCACGCCTACGGCGCGTGGGCCGGCGCGTCCTCGTCATCGGCGCGCCCGTCGTCTACGTCGTCGCGCTGGCCGTCACGATCGCCGAGTGGGGGCTGCCGCTGGCGCGCGACCAGCTCTTCTTCTGGCTCGGCCTCGGGATGGCGGCGTTCAGCGTCGCCGCGTGGCGCAGCTGGGGGAGGATGGTGCTCGAGTGGCTGCCGTTCTTCGGGCTGCTCGTGGCCTACGACTTTCTGCGCGGGGCGGTCGCGGTGACGCCCGAACAGGCCCACGTCACCGCGCAGCTGGACCTCGACAAGTTCCTCGGCGGCGGCGTGGTGCCGACCGTCTGGCTCCAGCAGCACCTGTGGGACCCCGCCCATCCGCACTGGTACGACTACGGCGTCTGGGCCGTGTACATGACCCACTTCTTCGCGGTGTGGATCGTCGCCGCGGTGCTGTGGCGCGTCGCGCGGCACCGCTTCCGGCGCTACGCGGTGCTCACGATCCTCCTCACGCTCGGCGCCTTCGTCACCTACTGGGCCTATCCGGCGCAGCCGCCGTGGATCACTGGCCAGGGGCTGCGGATGCAGAGCGTGGACCGCGTCGTCCCCGAGGTGTGGGGGCACCTCGGCGTCGGGACCGTCCAGTCGGTCTACGAGAACGGCAGCCTCGTGAACACGGTGGCGGCGATGCCGTCGCTGCACGCCGCGTACCCGTTCATGCTGCTGCTGTTCTTCTGGCCCGCGGGCCTGTTGGTCCGCGTCGTGCTCGCGCTGTACACGCTCGCGATGGGGTTCACGCTCGTGTACGGCGGCGAGCACTTCGTCACCGACATCCTCGCCGGATGGCTGATGGCGGGCGCGGTCTATGCGCTTGTGTGGGCCGGCGGTGCGCTGATCAGGCGCGCGCGGCGCGCCAACCGCCCGGCGCATACGACGTTCGAACCGCTGACACGTACGGAACCGGGCTGACCGTCGCGCGGATCTCCGTCTGGACGTGGCGCTCGACGGTCGGCTTGGCCGTGCCGCCGTTCTCCTCACCCCACACGAGGACGACCTCGGTGCCCTCCTCGGCGTGCGCCTCGTCGACGACCGCGAGGGACAGCGCCTTGCCCTCGCCGGCGCTGTAGCCGACCCAGGTCGAGACGCCGATCGCCTCGTCGTTGACGGTCACCTTGTCGTACGGGTGCATCGAGTAGACGGAGTTCGGCCACTCCATGTACTTGGTGCGGCCCTCGGGCTGCATCTGCGAGGCGAAGGTGCGCGCCACGTCGTCGTCGTCGAGCACCAGCGTCACCTTCGTGCGGTGCTCCTGCTCGGCGATCCGCTCGAGCGCCTCGCGCCCGACGAAGTCGTGGTCGAACTTGACGAGGTGCCCGTAGCCGATGTCCCAGGGCGTGAAGTAGTAGTCCTCGATGTCGTCCGAGACGAAGCTCCCGCCGACCGACGCCCGGGCCTCGTAGCCCTCGGTCGGCAGCCACTCGCGGTAGGCCTTGAGGCTGTCACCGGTGTACACCGCCGGCAGCGGCGACGGGATCCAGCCGGACTCGAGCGCGTTGGAGCCGTACGCCCGGCCGCCGACCAGCGTGAGCCCGAGGCCCTCGCCGGCGTTGACCAGCGCCTCGTGCACGGCGTCGTGGTCCTCCCACGGCCCGAAGAGCTCCCAGCCCGGCTGTCCGGCCATGCCGTGGCGCAGGGCCATGACGTCCTTGCCCGCGATGCTCTCCATCCGCATGTTGAAGAACTTCAGCTCCTCGGGCTCGTGGCCGAGCGCGTTCTCGAGGACCTGCATCGCATTGGGGCCCTGGATCTGGAAGCGGTAGTGCCGGCGTCGGCCGTCGGCGCGCAGCGCGGTGCGCTGGTCGAAGGTGACGTCGACGTTGTAGTCGCCGGTCTCGGCGTGGAAGGTGACCCAGTTGAGCGCGGGCGCGCGGCCAACGAGGTTGATCTTGTCGTCGGCGAGGCCGAAGAGGATCACGTCGCCGATGACGTAGCCGTCGGGCGAGCACGGGACGAACTGCTTGGCCTTGCCGGGGGCGAAGGTCGAGAAGCTGTTCGTGGCCAGATGCGAGAGCAGCTTCTGTGCGTCGGGCCCCTCCACCATGAGCTCGGCCATGTGGTAGCTCTGGTTGTAGAGCACGCACGTCTGCTGCCACGCGATCTGCTCGTCGCGCCAGTTGGAGTACTCGGGCGGTACCCCTGGATAGACGTTCGGCCCCGCCTGCGCGTTGCGCAGGAGTTCGACGGTGTTTCCAGCCGCATTGAGCAGCTGCTCCAGGTTCTGATGACCCACGATCGCCTCCTGTTGTCTCAGGGTTCCGAATCCTAGTCGTCGCCGGTCGCACCTGACGTGCGCTTGCATGCGTCACCCGGCACCCGAGAGGATCGCGCGATGAGCCGGGCGCGTGTGCGCCTCGTCGTCCTTGCGGCACTCCTGTGCGGCCTGGGTGTCGTCGCGCTCGTCCTGACCAGCGATCTGCAGGACGCGCAGATGGTCTGGGCGATCCTCGCTCCGCTGGTCGGTTGGAGCTTCGTCGGGACGGGCTTGTACGCCTGGCGGCGCCGTCCGGCGAGCCGCACCGGCGCGCTCATGGTGCTGCTCGGCTTCGCGTGGTTCCTGGCCGCGCTGCACTTCGCCAACGCACCGCTGGTGTACTCGATCTCGGTGGTGATCGGCGGCCTGTGGGGCGGGGTCTTTCTCCACCTGGTCATGAGCTTCCCGTCGGGCCGGCTCGGGCCCGGCCTCGATCGACGCCTTGTCGTGGCGGGGTATCTGATCTTCACGGTCGCGTCGATCCCGCTGATGCTCGTCGCCGGCCCGCACGAGCTCGGCTGCGACGACTGCCCCACGAACAGCCTGCTCGTGCACCGCGACGCGGATCTCGCGAGCATCGCGAACGCCGTCGAGGCGGCGCTCTACGTCATCCTCTTCGTGGCCGTGCTCGTCCGGCTGAGCCTGCGGTGGCGCCGGACCTCGCCGCTCGAACGACTCCAGCTCACCCCGGTCTACGTCTGCGGGCTGCTGACCTTCCTGCTCGCCACCGCCGCTGCCGCGGGCGCGGGGAACGCGATCCAGTGGGCGGCGTTGGCCGCGACCGCCGCGCTGCCGTTCGCCTTCCTGGCCGGACTGCTGCGCAGCCACGTCGCGTGGATGGACGCGGAGCTGCGCACGCGCTTGGACGAGCTGCGCGCGTCGCGCGCGCGGCTGGTCGAGGCCGGGGACACCGAGCGGCGGCGCATCGAGCGCGACCTGCACGACGGCGCGCAGGCGCGGATCGTCGGCGTCGCGCTGCTGATCACGCACACCCGCAGGCGGCTCGATGCCAACCCGGCCGACCCCGAGATCGGCGGGCTGCTCGATCGCGCCATGACCGAGCTGCGCACGAGCCTGGCCGAGCTGCGCGAGCTCGCGCGCGGCATCCACCCGCCGATGCTCACCGAACGGGGCCTCGAGCCGGCGCTCGGGGCGCTCGCCGGGCGGGCGCCCGTCCCCGTGACGGTCACCGCGGATCTCGGCGAGCGCCTGCCGGGCCAGGTCGAGATCGCCGCGTACTACGTCGTCGCCGAGGCCCTCGCGAACGTGGCGAAGTACGCGCAGGCGACGGAGGCGACCGTCGCCGTGCGGCGCGTTGACGGGCGGCTCATCGTCGACGTCGCCGACGACGGCATCGGCGGCGCCGACCCCGCCAAGGGTTCGGGCCTGCGGGGCCTCACTGACCGGGTCGCGGCGCTCGACGGGACGCTCGCGGTCGACAGCCCGGTCGGCGCCGGAACGCGATTGCACGTCGAGATGCAGGCGTAGCGTTGCCGGCAGGTGCGATCAGGCGACGCCGGCGGCGATGAGCTGCTGCCAGATGTCGTCCTGGCCGACGATCTCGACCCCGAGCTTCTGGGCTTTCGCCGTCTTGCTCGCGCCGACGTCCGCGCCGCAGATGAGCAGGTCGGTGTTCGACGACACCGACGACGCGGTCGTCGCGCCCGCACGCTCGCACAGGCGCTGGAAGACCGGCCGCGCGACCTTCTCGCCCGAGCGCGGATCGGCGATCGTGCCGGTGACCACGACGGTCTTCCCGGCCAGCGGCGCGTCGGCGGCGACCTGCGGCGGCAGGTCCTCATCGCGGACGTCGAGGTCCACGCCGAGATCGCGCAGCCGCGCGATCTCCTCGCGCGCGCCGTCGCGGTTGAGGTGGGCGCGGAGGCTGGCGGCGACCTTCGGCCCGACGTCCTCGACGCGCTGCAGGGTGTCCTCGTCGGCGTCGGCCACCTCCTCGAGCGTGCGGTAGCCCGCCCGGCACAACCGCGCCGCCGTCGCCTCGGAGGCGAGCGGGATGGCCAGGCCGATGAGCGCGCGCCGCAGGCCGACCGCGCGGCTGTTGGCGATCGACTCGATCATGCGGTCCGCCGAGATGTCGGCGATGCCCTCGAAGCCGAGCAGGTCGTCGCGACGCAGCGCGTAGAAGTCCGAGGGCCGCTCGAGCAGCCCCGCCTCGTTGAGCCGCTCGATCCACACCGGGCCGATCGCCTCGATGTCGGCGGCCGCGCGCGAGCCCCAGTGGATGAGGCGCCGCACGGTCTGCGCCGGGCAGGCGACGTTGGTGCAGAACAGCTCGCGGCTGTTGCCCTGCTCGGTCAGCGGCTCGCCGCACGACGGGCACGTGTCCGGCGCCACGATCTCGCGCTCGGCGCCGGTCCGCTTGGAGGCGTCGAGCACGCCGGAGACGAACGGGATGACGTCGCCGGCGCGGCGCACGAGCACGGTGTCGCCGATCCTGACGTCGCGGGCGCGGATGACCGCCTGGTTGGCCAGCGTCGCGCGGGTGACGGTGGTCCCGCCCACGAACACCGGCTCGAGGACGGCGACGGGCGCGACCTTGCCGATCTTGCCGACGTCCCAGACGACGTCGGCGAGCAACGTCGTCTTCTCCTCCGCCGCGAACTTGTAGGCCAGCGCGCCGCGCGGGCTGCTCGAGCGCGTGCCCGCCGCGGCGTAGGCGTTGCGGTCGGCGAGACGCAGCACCGCGCCGTCCAGGTCGTAGTCGAGGTCGTTGCGTTGCTGCTCGATCGTGGTGATCACTGCCTGCGCCGCGGCGGCGTCGTCGCAGTGCCGCATGTCGGCGACGGTGAATCCCCTTGTCTGCAAGGCGCGCTCGAGATCGGCGTCGGTGTCGTCGCGGTCGCTGAGCAGGTCGAAGGCCAGGAACTGCAGGCGTCGCTCGGCGACCGTGGCCGGGTCCTTGGCGCGCAGCGTGCCGGCGGCGGCGTTCCGCGGGTTGATCAACGGCTTGTCCGGGTGGGACGCGTT
>DATFRW010000243.1:0-2250 GCA_035262945.1 Solirubrobacteraceae bacterium | reverse complement strand
GCCCGCCGCTCGGGACGCCTCATCGTGCTGTCCGCCCGCGGCAAGCGGCTTTACGACATCCGCCTGCGCCACCAGGGCAACGACGGCAACGGCATCGGCGTGCCCGCCGCGCCGTCGATCGCCGACATCGACGCCGACGGGCGCCTAGAGATCGTTCTCTCGACGTTCGACCACGGCATCGACGTCTACCGCGTCCCGCGTTCGGGCACGAACGATCTGCCGTGGCCGACGGGCCGCGGCAACCTCCTGCGCAACGGCGCGGCCTGACGCGAACTCGGCGAGCGCCTGTATCTCAGGGCGCCCCCGAACGCTCATAAGTGACGAGGCGACTCGATGAAGCAGGCGCGACAGTCCGGTGGGCTCCAGAAGAACGCGAAGATCTGGCTCGCGACGCTCAGCACCGTCGTCGGCGTCGCCACGGGGATGTTCACGCTGCGCGACCAGATCTTCCCGAGCGAGGGCGGCTCCGCGGCGGCGATCTCCGTTCCTGCCTACCAGCAGCAGGTCGGGCGCATCTGCGACCAGCTCAACGAGAACGACCGCCGGCGAGCGCACGAGGACGTCACGACCGAGAAGCGGCTCGAACGGGCGACGACGACGATGCAGCAGCGCAATGCCCTCCTCGACGCCGTTCGGAGGACGACGTCGCGCGCCGGCCACGCGTTTGCATCGTTCGCCGCTCTCCAGACGCCCGCGTCGCTCTCCGCCACCCGCCGGGACACCACGGCGGCCTGGCAGCGCAACCTCGCGCGCCTGCGCGAGTACGCGCTGCGCCTCGACCGCACGACCACGCGACCGCAACTTCACGCGACGCTCAGCTACCTCTCGGGCCTGCGGCCCCTGCTCGCCGGCGACGGCGTCAAGTACACGTCCGGGCTCGAGCGCCTCGGCGCCGCGAACTGCGACCTCGAGCCGCCGAGGGTCACGGCCACCTACACCCTTCCGCCGCTGGGCAAGCACGGCGAGGGCGGCAGCAGCGTCAACACGCCGCACCCGACGGCGAAGCCGCCGCGGCCCACGGGCGCATCCAGCCCCGGGAGTCTGCAGGCGCACTCGGGCACGGCGAAGAGCGAAGCCGCCAACACACCAGACGGCGGCGGTGCCGACGGGAGCGAGCCAGGCGCCTCCACCAGCAGCACGATGAGCGAAAGCGCGAACACCCCGCAGAGCGCGAACACGCCGGAGAGCGCGAACACTCCAGAGACCATCGCCCCGGCGCCCGAGGCATCGCCGGGCACCGACGCAGGCGCCCAGGGGGCCACGAGCACGCCCGACGCCGGGACGACGGGGAGTGGCACGAGCGAGGGCGGCGGCTAGCCGCGTGCGCCAACCGGGCGGGCCCTAGCCGCGGCCCTCGGGCGGACCTAGACTCGAGGTCGTGGCTGACCTCCAGCTGGGCTTCGCCGAGGGCAAGCCGCTCGCGGTCGACTCCGCCGACCTCACGACGCACGGCGTGATCGTCGGGATGACGGGATCGGGCAAGACCGGGCTCGGCATCGTGCTGCTCGAGGAGGCGCTGCTCGCCGGCGTGCCCGCGCTCATCCTCGACCCCAAGGGCGACATGGGCAACCTGCTGCTCACGTTCCCCGATCTCGCGCCGGCGGACTTCAGGCCGTGGGTCCACGAGGAGGACGCCCGCGCGGCGAACATCTCGATCGACGACCTCGCCGCCAAGACGGCGAGCGACTGGCGCCAGGGCCTCGAGTCCCAGGGCATCGATCCCGGGCGCATCAAGACGCTGCGCGACACGACCGAGATGACGATCTACACGCCCGGGTCGGACGCCGGCGTGCCGCTCAATCTCGTCGGCTCGCTGCAGGCGCCGCCCCTGTCGTGGGACAGCGAAGCCGAGGCGCTGCGCGACGAGATCGAAGGCACGGTGACCAGTCTGCTCGGGCTCGTCGGCATCAAGGCCGACCCGCTCGCGAGCCGTGAGTTCGTGCTCCTCTCGAACCTCATCGAGAACGCATGGCGAGCCGGACAGGACCTCGACCTGGGCACGCTCGTCGGCCAGGTGCAGGCGCCGCCGCTGCGCAAGCTCGGCGTCTTCGACGTCGACACGTTCTTCCCGCCGAAGGACCGCACCGCGCTCGCGCTCAGGCTCAACGGCCTGCTCGCCTCGCCGTCCTTCGCCGCCTGGGGCGAGGGCGAGCCGCTCGACCCAGGCGGGCTCCTGCGCACGAGCGACGGAAAGCCGCGCGCGGCGATCGTCTACCTCGCGCACCTCTCCGAGGAGGAGCGCCAGTTCGT
>DATFRW010000242.1:0-7113 GCA_035262945.1 Solirubrobacteraceae bacterium | reverse complement strand
GCGAGATCACCGTCGTGTTCTGCGACCTGCGCGGCTTCACGGGCTTCGCCGAGACCGTCGAGCCCGAGGACCTGATGCTCGTGGTGCGTCAGTACCACGCCGCCCTCGGCGACCTCGTGCACCGCTTCGAAGGGACGCTCGATCGCTTCACCGGCGACGGGGTGATCGCGTTCTTCAACGATCCGCTGCCGTGCCCGGACGCTCCGGCCCGCGCGGTGCGAATGGCGGTCGCTATGCGCAACCGCATCAGCGCCCTGGCCGAGGAGTGGCGGCGGCTGGGCCACGATCTGCAGTTCGGCGTGGGGGTGGCTCAGGGGCACGCAACGCTTGGGCGCGTCGGCTTCGAGGGCCGCCTCGACTACACGGCGATGGGGACGGTCACGAACCTCGCCGCGCGCTTGTGCGCACATGCCGGGCCGGGTCAGATCCTCATCAGCCAACGCGTCTTCGCGGCCTCAGAAGACGTCATGACGGCGGAGCCGGTCGGCGAGCTCGAGCTCCACGGGTTCTCGCGGCCGACGCGCGCCTACAACGTGCTGGGCCTCGACGCGGCGCGGGCGCCGGCATGACGCAGATCGCCCCCATAGAGCCGCGGCTGAGCGACCTGAGCGAGGACGAGCGTCGCGAGCGCTTCGCTCGGCTGCAGGAGCGGCTGATCCCGGTCTGGAGCGCGCTGCGCCTCAACGAGCCCGGGGAGTCGATCGTCGTCGTCCCGTCCGTGGCGGCAGACCGTCCCGAGATGTCCGGCACGGAGCTGCAGGCGTTCGAGGAGCGGTTCCTGGTCCTGCTGCTGCTCCTGCGTCATCCGCGGCTGCGCGTCATCTACGTCACGAGCCGGCCGATCGCGGAGGGGATCGTCGAGTACTACCTCGCGCTGCTGCCGGGCGTCATCCCGAGGCACGCACGGGCCCGCCTGCATCTCGTGGCCACGCAGGACAGCTCGGCGCGCCCGCTGGCCGAGAAGGTCCTCGACCGGTCGCGCATCATCGCCGAGATCCGCGGTCTGATCCCGGATCGGACCCGCTGTCACCTGATCCCCTACACGACCACGACGCGCGAGCGCGACCTGGCCCTCGCGCTCGGCATCCCGCTCTACGGCGCCGACCCGAAGCTGTTGCCGCTGGGCACGAAGACCGGCTGCCGGCGCCTCTTCGCGGCCGCGGGCGTCGCCCATCCCCACGGCTACGAGGACATCCACGACCTCGACGAGATCGTCGACGGGCTCGCCGAGCTGCGAGCGGCCCGACCGGGCGCGGCCACCGCGATCGTCAAGCTCAACGACGGCGTCTCGGGCCGTGGCAACGCGAGTGTCGACCTGCGCGACCTCCCCGCGCCCGGCTCACCTGGTGAGCGCGACGAGCTGCGCCGGCGCGCGGAGGCGATGGCGTTCGAGCACCCGACGCTGGTGCTCGACGGCTACCTCGCCAAGCTCGCCGCCGGGGGCGGGATCGTGGAGGAGCGGGTGGCCGGTACGGAAGTTCGCAGCCCGAGTGTGCAGCTCCGCGTCACGCCGCTCGGCGAAGTCGAGGTGCTCTCGACCCATGATCAGCTCCTCGGCGGTCCGAGCGGCCAGAGCTTCCTCGGCTGCCGCTTCCCCGCAGACTTTGCGTACGCGCGAGCGATCACCGCCGAGGCGGCGAAGATCGGCGACCGCCTCGCGGCCGAAGGCGTGCTCGGCCGCTTCGCCGTGGACTTCGTGGTGGTGCGCGACGCCAACGGCGGCTGGGCGCCCTACGCGATCGAGCTCAACCTTCGCAAGGGCGGCACGACCCACCCCTTCCTCACGCTGCAGTTCCTGACCGACGGGACCTACGACCCGGTCACGGCGCTCTTCACCGCGCCCAGCGGGCGCGAGAAGTACCTCGTCGCGACCGACCACCTCGAGTCCGACCTGCTGCGCGGCCTGACGATCGACCACCTCTTCGACATCATCGTGCGCCAGCGCCTGCACTTCGATCAGGCGCGCCAGACCGGCGTGGTGTTCCACATGATGAGCTCGTTGACCGAGCACGGCTGCGTCGGCCTGACCGCTGTCGGCGACAGCGCCGAGCAGGCCGACGCGGCGTTCCGGCGCGCGGAGCGGCTCCTCCTCGAAGAAGCGGAGCCGCCCCTAGAGCCGTTGCTGCCATCCGTCTAGTGCGAGCTGCCCAGTCCGGCGCGCGCCATCGTGCGCATGCGGACGAGGACGTAGCCCGTGCCCCCGACCGCGATCAGCAGCGCCAGGCCGGCGAGCACGATCGGCAGGGCATGGTCGACGTCGCGGACGGTGGTTCGCTCGGGCCGGACGATCGCGACCGTCGAGGGTCCGTTGTACTCGGGAGCCCGGCTGGCGCCCGGGAAGTCCGCGGGCGTGTCGCCGACCTTGGCCGTGGGCACGTCGGTCCCGAAGGCGGCCGCGAGCTCCTCGGGCGTGAGCGCCGCGATCTGCTCGTCATACGACTGCCACTTGGCGCTGACGCTGTCGGCAGGCGCTGCGACTGCGCCCGCCGGCGCGAGCGCCGCGGTCACGGCCAGCGCGATCGCCGGGACGCAAATGCGGCGGATGAAGCGGTGACGAAACTTCATGACGACCTCCTGGTGGAAAAGACGGGTTGCAATGCCCACGAGCCTGGATCGGGCCGGTAAGCCGGCGGTCAAAGCCCAGGAAATGGCGGTTGTGCCGCGGGCGCGCGCGCAGTACGGTCGTCCTACAGGTCGTTTGCGCTTGGGGGGCAAATGGAGATCAGCGTCCTTGGACCCGTGGAGGTCACGGTCGATGGGCGACCGGTGGAGATCGCAGCAGGCAAGCCGCGGGCGCTGCTGGCATTGCTTGCGCTGCACGAGGGCTCGACGCTGTCGAACGACCGGCTCGTCGCGGAGCTGTGGGGCGAGGACCCGCCGCCGACGGCGCACAAGATGGTGCAGCTGTGCGTGTCGCAGCTTCGCAAGGCGCTTCCCAACGGGGACGGTGGCGCCGCGATCCTCACGCACGGGCGCGGCTACGAGCTGCGGCTGGGCGGTGCGGAGCTCGACGCCCGCTCCTTCGAGCAGCTGGTCGCGAACGGAAGGCCGCGCGAGGCGCTTGAGCTGTGGCGCGGAGCACCCCTTGCCGACGTGGCCGACGAGCCGTTCGCGGCCGGGGAGATCCGCCGCCTCGAGGAGCTACGCCTCACGGCGACCGAATCCGCGGTCGACTCCGACCTGGCCGCGGGACGCCATCGCGAGGTGGTGGGCGAGCTGGAAACGCTCGTGGCCGAGGAGCCCTTGCGCGAGCGCTTTCACGCCCAGCGGATCCTCGCCTTGTATCGATGCGGGCGCCAGGCCGATGCGCTGGACGCCTACCGCCAGGCTCGCTCGGCGCTCGTTGAGGCGATCGGTGTCGAGCCGGGGCCCGAGCTGCGCCGCCTCCAGGAGGCCATCCTGCGCCAGGACCCTGCGCTCGAGGCGCCGGCGGCCGAGCTGCGCAAGCGCGTCGACGCCGCTGCGGGCCAGACGGCGGACGGCCGCGCCGCGCTGCGAGGCGCCGAGGACGAGCTGGCCGGCGACGTGGTCGCGCTGCGCGCCGCGCGGGACCGCGCGCAGCCGCCCAGCGATGACGGCGTCGTCATCTGCCCGTTCAAGGGCTTGGCCTCCTTCGAGGTCGAGGACGTCGCGTTCTATTTCGGACGCGAGCGGCTCGTGGCCGAGATGGTCGCCCGGCTCGCCGGCGCACCGCTGCTGGGCATCGTCGGACCGTCGGGCAGCGGCAAGTCATCCGCACTACGGGCCGGGCTGCTGCCCGCGCTGGCCGACGGGGTCCTCCCCGGCAGTGAGGGCTGGGCGCTCGCCGTGCTGCGTCCCGGCGAGGACCCCATGCGCGCGCTGGAGGAGGCGACGAACGCCGCGGCGCCGCAGGGGCGGCTCGTCCTCGCGGTCGACCAATTCGAGGAGCTCTTCACCGCCTGCCGTGACGAGTCCTGGCGAGCCGCGTTCGTCGACACGCTCGTCGCAGCCGTCCGCGACCCGCGGCGGCGAGCGCTGGTCATCGTCACGCTACGCGCCGACTTCTACGGTGCCTGCGCCGCCTACCCCGAGCTTTGGCGGCTGTTGGGCGCCAATCAGGTCACCGTGGGACCGATGGGCCGCGACGAGCTGCGACGGGCGATCGAGCTACCCGCCCAGCGCGCGGGCCTGGAGGTCGAGCCCGAGCTCACCGACGAGCTCGTCGCCGACGTCGAGGGCGAGCCCGGCGCCCTACCGCTGCTCTCAACGTCGCTGCTCGAGCTCTGGCAGCACCGCGACGGAACGCGCCTGCGACTGGCCACCTACCAGCAGACCGGCGGTGTGCACGGAGCGGTCGCCCGGTTGGCCGAAAGCGCGTACCAGCGCTTGGGCGACTCGCAGCGCGCAGCAGCGCGGGCGATTCTTCTGCGCCTGGCCGGAGAAGTTGAGGGTGACGCCGTCGTGCGAACGCGCGTCCCGCTCGACCAGTTCGACGCCGACGCACAGCCGGTCCTCGCGGAGCTGACCGACAGTCGCCTGCTCACTGCCACGCAAGGCGATGTCGAGGTGGCCCACGAGGCGCTGCTGCGCGAGTGGCCGCGCCTGCGCGGCTGGCTCGAAGAGGACGCCGAGGGCCGGCGGATCCAACGCCACCTCCGAGCGGCGGCGCGCGACTGGGACGCGCGCGGCCGCGACCCAGGCGACCTCTATCGCGGCTCACGGCTCGCGTCAGCGCTCGACTGGGCCGGCGACCACGACCCCGAGCTCAGCGCGGCCGAGCGCGCCTTCCTGGTCCACGGCCGCGCCGCGAGTGAGCGAGCGCACCGCCGCCTGCAGATGATGCTCGCCGGCGTCGCAGCGCTCCTCGTGCTCGCGATCATCGCCGGCGTCGTCGCGCTCAACCAGCGCGGCAACGCGCGCCAGGAGGCCACCGCTGCGGCCGCCCAGCGCCTGGGCGCCCAGGCCTTGACCGAGGACGACCTCGACCGCTCGCTCCTGCTCGCGCGCCAAGGCGTCGAGCTCGACAACACCCTGCAGACGCGCGCCAACGTGCTGGCTGCGCTGCTGAGGAGCCCGGCGGCGATCGGCGTCGTGCGCGGCGACGGCGACGGGCTCATCGACCTCGACCTCAGCCCGGACGGCCGGACACTGGCCTACATCGAGAACGATGGGACGCTGCGCTTCCTGGACACGCTCACGCGGCGGGTCGCGGCCCCCCCGGTAGCGGTCCCCGGCCACGCGGGCTGCCTCATCGACACCCTCGTCCGCTTCGACCACCTGCGCTACAGCCCCGACGGGTCGCGGATCGCCGTCGGTGGCTGCCAGCCGGTGCTCCTCGACGTGGCGACCCACCGAGTCCTCGCGCATCTGCAGATACCCGCTGACAGCTTCTCTTCCGGGCTGCGCTTCTCGCCCGACGGGCGCACGCTCTACGCGACGGCCTTTCCGCCCGACGTCGGCGTGCTGCATCGCCTCGACGGGCGGACCGGACGCCGGCTCGCCGGGTCCGGCCGCGACCACGGCGGCGGCTTCGCGAGTCTCATGCCCACGCGCGACGGCCGCGAGCTGGTGACTGCCAACTCCGCGGCCCCGAACGACACCGTCATCCGCGACGCCCGCACGCTGCGGCCCCTGCGCCGGGTCCCGGTTGGCGCGCAGTACTCCGTGCTTAGCCCCGACGGCCGGACGTTGCTGCTCGGGGGAGCGGACGGGTCCGTGCGCTTCGCGAACGTCGCGACCGGCAAGGTGCGCCTGGCCGCCGGCCGCCACGACGGCGTCGTCGAGCGCGGCATCTTCAGCGCCGACGGCCGCTTCGCGGTCACCGCTGCGACCGATCGCAAGATCATCGTCTGGGACGTCCGCAACGCGGCGGAGGGCGAGGAGCTCACCGGCCACCACGGTCGGATCACGGCGCTCGCGATCAGCCGCGACAACGCGACGCTCTACAGCACCGCGCTCGACGGCGAGGTCCTGATCTGGGACCTGGCCGGCACCCGCCGGTTCGGGCGTCCGCTTCCCTTCAAGGTCGGCCTCGATGACCTCGGACAGCTGCCGCGCTACGCGCTTCGCCCGGACGGACGGATCCTCGCGGTGGGCCGGCCCGACGGCACCGTGGGCGTCTTCGACATGCGAACGCTGCGCCCCGTGTCGCAGTTCCCCGTGGTCCGCGGGGCCGGGGCCACGGTCGCCGGGATGGGGTGGGTCCCACACAGCGATCTGATCGTCGTCGGCGGCAACGACGGGTTCCTCGCACTCGTCGATCCGCTTCGCGGCCGGATCGTGAAGCGCCTGTACGGCCACGCCGCACACGCGCGCACCGGGAACGTGAACGGCGTGTTCACCCCCGGCTTCAGCGCAGATGGGCGCGTCATGGTCACGGGGGCCGACGATGGCACCGTCCGCCTGTGGGCCCTGCCGTCGGGCCGACAGATCGGCGCGCCGCTGAAGTTCCTCGACCGCGAGGGCGTCCCCGCCCTCGGCGACGTCTCGATGAGCCCTGATGGTCGCAAGATCGCCGTCGACGCGGCCGGGAACCTACGCTACCCGGGCATCCAGGTCTTCGACGTGGCCACCCACCGCCGCATCGCTGCGCTGTCGGACGACGACGACGTCTGGGACCTCGCCCGCTTCACCCCGGACGGGCGCTACATCGTCGGCGGAAGCTGGAAGGGCTGGGTCCGCCTGTGGTCGACCAAGACGTGGAAGCCGGCTACCCGCGTGCTGCGCGGCCACGCCGGCGAGGTGCTGTGGGAGTCGGTGAGCCCCGACGGCCGCACGCTGGCCACCGGGAGCTTCGACGGGACGGTGCGTCTCTGGGACCTGCCGACGCAACGGGAAGTTGGCGCGCCGCTGATCGGCCTGCCGGGCCGGCTCACCGTCCCGCAGTTCACGCCCGACGGCCGGTCCCTGCTGGCGATCAACGACGCCGGGCGCGCCTACCTCTGGGACGTGCGCTCGTCGTCGTGGCTGCGCCAGGCGTGCGCGGTCGCCGGTCGCACGCTCACGCGCAGCGAGTGGCAGGACGTCCTGCCCGAGCGCACCTACGCGCCGGCGTGCCAGCGTTAATCGGTGTCCGCGGGCGTGCGATGCTCGCGCGATGCTGAATCAGCGGTCGCGGGACACCACGCTCGATCTCGCCGACGAAGAACTCGA
>DATFRW010000241.1:0-21273 GCA_035262945.1 Solirubrobacteraceae bacterium | reverse complement strand
GGCCCGAACGTGCCGTCGTCGTTGCGGCCGTAGAAGCCGTCGGCGAGCTGGCGCAGCAGCGTGGCGTCGTTGTTGTTGGCCGCCTCGGACAGGGCCTGGGCGAGCTCGGGCCAGAACTGCTTCGCATAGAGCTCGCTTGCCGCGCCGAAGATGATGTCGTCGCCGTCGACCGGGCGCGGATCGCTACCCCCGGCCGGGATCGGCGACTGGTTGGCGCGGTCGACGAGCTGGTCGAAGGCGTCCCACGGATCATCGGCGCCGAAGCCCAGGCAGTTGACCTGATCGCGCGCGCATGCCTGGAAGAAGCGGCCGAACGCGCGCTCGAAGCCGCTGCTCTGCGAGCTCAGCGTCGCCAGCGGGTCGTTCATGTAGTCCGTCGCGTCGACCGGCCCGTCGAGCACCATCCGGCTGTAGTTGCGCGGGAACAGGCTCGCGTACGTCGCGCCGAGGACCGTGCCGTACGAGAAGCCGAAGTACGCGATCTTCTTGTCGCCGAGCGCCTCGCGCAGCAGGTCGATGTCACGCGCAACGTTGGCCGTCGAGACGTGCGGCAGGATCGTGCGGTTCAGCTCCCCACAGCGGGCGATGTAGCGCAGGTCCTTTGCGATGAGCGCCTGCGGCTTGACGTTGTCGGGCGTCGGGAACGGCTGCGAGTAGATGCCCTGGGTCTCCTGGTTGGCCTTGCAGTCGATCGCCGGCTCGCTCTGGCCGACGCCGCGCGGGTCCATCGCGATGATGTCGTAGCGCTCGTTCAGCGCCGGGAACAGATCGGCACCGAAGAACTCGAAGATGTCGGCGGCGGTGCCGCCCGGGCCGCCGAAGTTGATGAACAGCGATCCGAGCTTGTGCGCCTGGTCGGTCGCCGGTGACTTGGCGAGGAACAGGCTGATGTTCCGGCCGTCGGGCCGGTCGTAGTCGAGCGGCACCTTGGCCGTCGTGCACTGCACGGTCGCGGCCCGGCCACCGCACGGCTTGAAGTCGAGCTTCGGGACGGACGGTGCCTGAGCGGACGCCACGGGTACCGCGACACCGAGAACTGCGCAGGCGGCTCCTGCCGCCCACGCGAGACGTAGACCTCGCATGTATCCCCTCCTGAGGGCGGTTTGTGCGCTTGCTTAGCTACCCAAGGAAGTCGACGACGACGCCTGCGGCCCGATCGGGAACCTCGTCGAAGAGGAAGTGCCCGACGCCGTCGAGGACCTCGACCCGCGCCTGCGGGATCTCGCGCGCGAGACGGTGCGCGGCGGCGACCGGCACGAACGGATCTTCCGAGCCGAAGAGCAGCAGCGCCGGGACACCCAGGGCGCCCAGCTGCCCGCGGTAGGGCTCGAGCTCGGAGAAGTCGCCGGACCGATAGAGCTCGAGCTGGCCGCGGCGGCGGACGGGATCGGCGAAGGCCTTGAAGTACTCGTCGACGGAGTGCTCGTCGATGCCGGGCGCGAGCGACGCGAGCATCTCGCCGAACCCCTGGCGGGTGACGCCGTCGACGAGCTCCTCGCCGGTGCCCTCCGTGCGCATCGCCTGCGCGAGGCCGTGCCACGTCCCGTCCGCGGAGAAGCCGGTGGCCGAGATGATCAGCGCGCTGACCTTCTCGGGGTGATCGCAGGCCCAGCGCAGGCCGATGAGGCCGCCCCAGTCGTGGACGGCGAGCGCCACGGGACCGCCGGCCTGCTCGGTGTGGAAGGCGTCGAGCGCTTCCACCATCCGCGCCCACGTGTGCGGCGGGTCGGGCGGCGAGTCGCCGTAGCCGGGCAGGTCGGGCGCCAGCGCCCGCCAGCCCGCCTGCGCCGCGCGGCCGACGACCGTGCTCCACATGTGGCCCGACTCGGGATAGCCGTGCACGCAGAGCAGCGTGCCCCGCGGATCGCCGTCCGGGCGGGCTTCGAGGAAGGAGAGCACCGGGCGCGACCCTAGCGGTCCTGTCAGAGTCCGGCCGATGCGGATCGTCCGTGCGCTCACCGGGCCCCTCTTCGTCGCCAGCGGGCTGATGCATTTCACGTACACGCGCTGGTACCAGTCGATCGTGCCGGACTACCTGCCGGCGCACCGGACGCTGGTCTACGCGAGCGGGGTCGCCGAGATCGCCGGCGGCGCGGCGCTGACGGTCCCGGCCACGCGGCGGGCCGGCGGCTGGTGGCTCATCGCCACGCTGATCGCCGTCTTCCCCGCCAACGTCTGGATGGCCCAGCACCCCGAGCGCTATCCCGTGCCCGGCGGCCGCGCCGCCCTCTACGCGCGGCTGCCCTGCCAGGGCATCTTCATCGCCCTCGTCCGGCTGGCGATGCGCTGACCCGCAGCCCGTCGAGCACCGTGTCGACGACGCGCGTCACGAAGCGGCCACCGAGCGAGCCGCCCGCGAGGTAGCGGGCGAAGAACGCGCCGACGAGCGCGGTCACGGCAGCGTCGAGGTCGGCGCCGGGGCGCAGCTCGCCGCGCGTGCGCGCGGCCTCGAGCACCGCGTGCAGCTCGCGCCGGCGCGGCGCGACGAGCCGCTCGCGGAACAGGGCGAGCAGCTCTGGGGTCTCGTGCTCCTCGGCCAGCACCGTGCCGAGCATCGTCATGCCATTGGGGCGCTCGAGGCCGGCGCGCAGGAGGCGCAGGTGCTTGATGAGGTCGCCGCGGAGGTCGTCTGTCGGCGCCGGGCGAGGCTGCGCGCGCAGCGACGCGATCGCCGCGGTGGCGAGGTCGGCCTTGGTCGGGTGGCGCAGGTAGACGGTCGGCTTGCTCACGCCCGCGCGCGCGGCGACCGCGTCCATCGACATCCGCGCGTAGCCGCGCTCGGCAAGCTCCGCCAGTGCGGCGGCGAGGATCGCCTCGTCGACGCCGGCGGACCGGGGCCGACCCGGAGGCCGGTCCCGAGTTTCTTTCCTTGACTGTGTAGTATCCATTCTTCCACCACTCATCCAACCGCATCGAAGAGCACGAAGCAACCCGGAGGTCGCAACCATGCGCATCGGCATCATCGGCGCGGGCCGCATCGGCGGGAACGCCGCGCGGCTGTTCGCGAAGGCGGGGCACGACGTCCTCGTCAGCTACTCGCGTGACGAGGGCAAGCTCGCGCAGCTCGCGACGGCGATCGGCGGCCGGGCCGGGACACCGCGGGAGGCCGTGGAGTTCGGCGAGGTCGTGCTGTTCTCGGTCCCGTGGCGCCTCGTCGACGACGTCCTCTCGGAGGCGGGCGCGCTCGCCGGGACGATCGTCATCGACACGACGAACCAGTTCGGCGGCGACGGCTGGGAGGACCTCGGCGGCCGCACGGCCGCACAGGTCAACGCGGCGCGCATGCCCGGCGCCCGCTACACGAAGTCCTTCAACACGATGACCGCGGGCTTCCAGGCCGAGGCGGCCGGCCGCGCCGGCCCCGACCGCGTCGTCATGTTCCTCTGCGGCGACGACGAGGACGCCAAGCGCGTCGTCGCCGGCCTCATCGACGATGCCGGCTTCACGCCGGTCGACATCGGCGGGACGGCCGATGCCGCACCGATGGAGGCCCCGCGCCGCCCCGGCGCCGTCTACGGCGAGGAAGTGCACGAGGACGAGGCCCGCGCCTTCATGGCCGAGCGCAGGAGCGCAACGAACTGACATGACACCCACGCTCTACGAATGGGCCGGCGGCGCCGACGCGCTCGACCGGCTGACCGAGTGCTTCTACCGCCGCGTGAAGGCCGACCCGGTGCTCGAGCAGCTCTTCGCCAACCTGCCCGAGGACCACCCCCACCACGTCGCGCTGTGGCTCGGCGAGGTGTTCGGCGGGCCCAGGGCCTACACGGAGGAGCACGGCGGCTATCCGCACATGCTGTCCAAGCACATTGGGCTCGCGATCACCGAGGACCAGCGGGCGCGTTGGGCCCAGCTCATCACGCCCGCCGCCGATGACGCCGGCCTGCCGTCGGACCCGGAGTTCCGCTCGGCGCTCATCGCGTACGTCGAGTGGGGCACGCGGATCGCCCTGTCGAACTCGCAGCCGGGCGCGGCCCCGCCCCCGGAGGCGCCGGTGCCGCACTGGGGCTGGGGCGAGGCCCCGCCCTACCAGCCCGGCTGACCTCACGGGCGTCGCGTCAGCGCGACCAGGTAGCGGCACGGGCGCGCCGTCGGGTTGCTGTACGCGCACGGCACCGGCGGGCCGAGCTCGAGGCAGTCGCCGCGCGCGAGGTCGTGCTCGACGTCCCCTTCGCGGAAGCGCAGGCGCCCCTCGAGGACCCAGATCTGGTGGTGGCTGAACGTGTAGGCGTCGGCCGGATAGGACACCTCGGCGCCGGGCGGCAGGCGGACCTCGACGAGCTCGAGCGGCCCGCCGCTGCGCGGCGACACCGCGCGCCGTTCGTAGCCGGTGTCCGGGTCCGTCCAGGTCGGCTGTTCCGCCGCCCGCGCCAGGCGCTCCTCGCCGCGCTCGGCGCGGGCGACGAGCTCGGACAGCGTCATGCCCAGCGCCCCGGACAGCCGGCCGAGCAGGGCCGCCGTCGGCTGCGCCTCGGCGTGCTCGACCTTGGCGATCATGGCGCGCGACACCCCGGACCGCTCGGCAAGCGCGCTCACCGAGAGGCCGCGGCCGGTGCGCGCGTCGCGAACGGCCTCGGCGAGTTGCTCGGTAGTAGGCACCATGATGGCGATGTTGCTTATCATAGTGACATGACGCTGCGCGTTCGCGATGCGACCGAAGCCGACGCCGCGCGCTGCGCCGCGATCTACGCGCCGTACGTCACCGGCACGGCGATCAGCCTGGAGACCGAGCCGCCGTCCGAGGCGGAGATGGCCCGCCGGATCGCGGCGGCGAAGCGCACGCACGCGTGGCTCGTGCTCGAGGACGCCGGCCGCGTCGCCGGCTACGCGTACGGCTCGAAGTACCACCAGCGCGCGGGGTACCGCTGGGCGTGCGAGGTCAGCGTCTACGTCGAGGCCGGCCGCCGGCGCACGGGCGCCGGCAGGGCGCTCTACACGGAGCTGTTCGATCGCCTCACGGCTCGCGGCCTGCTCCTGGCGGTGGCCGTGATGACGCTGCCCAACGAGGCGAGCGTCGGGCTGCACCGCGCGATGGGGTTCGAGCGCGTTGGCCTTCACCCGAAGATCGGGTTCAAGCACGGCGCCTGGCAGGACGTCGGCCTCTTCCAGCGCGCCCTCGCCGACGGTGAGGACCCGCCGCGCGAGCCGATGTAGGTTCACTAGCGCGCGCCGTTGCCGCGCGACCGAAGCCACGCCGCGATCGACGGCGCGAGCTCGTGGGCCTCGTGCAGCTCGACGGCGGCGTAGGTCGTGGTTATGCCGACGACGTGCATCCCGGCGGCGCGGCCGGCGGCGATGCCGGCCGGCGCGTCCTCGAGCACGACGCACTCGCCCGGGTCGGCGGCCAGCTCGCGGGCTGCGAGCAGGTAGCCCTCGGGGTCCGGCTTGCCGCGGGTCAGCCGCTCCGGCGTGACGAGCACGTCGGGGATCGGCAGGCCGACGGCCCGCAGCCGCGCCGTCGCGAGCGCGATCGTGCCGGAGGTCACCACCGCGACCGGCTCATCCAGTGCCAGGAGCTCATGCGCGCCCGGGAGCGCGACGAGCCCCTCGGTGTCCTGCACTTCATGGCCTTCGACCGCCTCCGCCTCGGCCGCGGCGTCGAGGTGGGGCGCGAGCGTCGCGATGACCTCGCGCGACGGCCGTCCCTGCGGGATCGCGGCGATCGTGTCGTCGGCGATCCCGTGCCGTGCGCCCCACCAGCGCCATGCGCGCATGATCGCCGCGTGCGAATCGACCAGGACCCCGTCGAGGTCGGAGAGGATCGCGGTCACGCGACCGCCGGGTGCGGCTCGGCCGCCATCGTGTGGGCGCGGCCGGCGATCCGCGTTGTCGGCGCCAGCAGCGCGACGACGGCGGCCAGCACCGCGACGAGGCCGAGCGCGACGGGCAGCCCGAGCAGCTCCGCGAGGCCGCCGATGGTCGGCGGGCCGACGAGGAAGCCGAGGTAGCCGGTGCTGGACACCGCCGCCAGGCCGATGCCCGCGGCCATGCCGGGGACGTGCCCGGAGGCGCGGAAGACGATGGGCACGACGCCCGACATCCCGGCTCCCAGGCACGCGAACCCCGCGATGGCCGCCGGCGGCGCCGACGCGATGAGCGCCAGCCCGAAGCCGACCGATGCGATCACGCCACCGGCGCGCACGACGCGCTGCGGACCGAACCGATCGACGAGACGGTCGCCGATCAGGCGGCCGATGGTCATCGTCACGCTGAACGCCGTGAACCCGAGCGCGGCGATCGCGGCGGTGGTGCCGAGCTCGTCGCGCAGGTAGACGCCACTCCAGTCCGCCGACGCGCCCTCGATGAGCAGGCAGGCGAAGGCGAGCGCGCCGAGGGCCAGGAGCCGGCGCGGCGGTCGCACGAAGACCGGCTCCGCCCGGCCGACGGCGTCGGCGTCCGCGCCGAGGAAGCGCCGCGACCACACGAGCCCGACCGCCGCGGACGCGGCGCCGACCAGAGCGAGCTGCTCACGCACGTCCAGGCCCGCGGCGGCGGCCAGCGCGCCGATCGCGCCGCCCACGAGACCCCCGACCGAGAACGCCGCGTGGAAGCTCGCGAGGATCGCGCGCCCGTAGCTGCGCTCGACGGCGACGCCGTGCGCGTTCATCGTCACGTCGAGCGCGCCCATCGAGGCGCCGAAGAAGAGCATGAGCGCGCAGAGCGCCGGCAGGCTCGGCGCGAGCGCGACGACCGCGGAGATCGCGCACAGCAGGGCGAGCGAGACGCGCGTCGCGCGCCGGCTGCCCAGCCGCGCCGCGCGGCCCCCGGCGATCGGCATCGCGATGATCGACCCGATCGCGCCGCAGGCGAGCGCGATGCCCAGCTCGCCGTCGGACAGCCCGACGTGGTCGCGCACCGCGGGGATGCGCGCCGCCCACGAGCCGAAGATGAGGCCGTTGAGGAAGAAGACGGCGGTGACGGCTCCTCGCGCCTGGCGGGGAGAGCCCGTCACGCGCGCACCACCTCGATTCCGAGGTCGCGGTAGACCTGCAGCACGTCGTCCGGCCCATCGGTCACGAGCGTGTCGATCCGCTCGATATCGGCCACCGGATAGGGCCCGGCGCTGCCGAGCTTGGAGGCCGTGGTCAGGCTGAGCAGACGACCGGAGCTCTCGACCATGGCGCGGACGACGAGCGCCTCCTCGCGGTGGCGCAGCGTCATCCCGGCCTGCGGATGCAGCGAGCATGCCGTGAGGACGCAGACGTCGGGCCGCACGCGGCGCAGCGCGTCGACGGCCTCCGGCCCGGTCACCGTGCGCGCCTCCGGATGCAGCCGGCCGCCGATGACGTCGACGGTCAGGCCGCGGTGGTCGGCGAGCGCGACCGCGATGTCCGGGTTCGTCGCGATGACGGTCGCCTCGAGGTCGTCCGGGAGCCGGCGCGCGAACTCGAGCGTCGTCGTGCCGCCGCTGAGCACCATGACCTCGCCTGCGCGCACGAGGCCGATCGCGGCGGCCGCGATGGCGGCCTTCGCCGTGACGTCGTCGGGCAGGCGCTCGACGAACGAGTCGGGCCCCGGCGAGGCGGGCGGCAGGGCGCCGCCGTGGACCCGCCGCAGCGCGCCGGCGTCGGCGAGCTCCTGCAGGTCACGGCGCACGGTGTCGAGCGACACGCGCAGCCGCAGCGAGAGGTCCGACGCGCGGACCTTGCCATCGGTGCCGAGCCACCGCAGGATGAGCTCACGGCGTTCTTGCCCGAGGAGCTCGCGTCCGGTGTCGATGGCCATGTGCGCAGAATAGCGCACAAAGCCGCAAGAATCCGCAACGTGTCAGGCGACGAACCGCGCCGTCACGTTGATCTCCCGCACGCCCGCGAGCGCGCGCGAGACCGCGCAGCCGGCCTTCGCCCGCTCGGCGTAATCGGCGAACAACGGCGCGTCCATGCCGGCCACGTCGCCTTCGGTCTCCAGGTCGATCCGCGCGATCGTCGGCAAGCCGTCGACGTTGCGCAGATACACGCGCGCGGCGGTGCGGACGGAGCGCGGCTCGTACCCGTCTTGCCCGATCACGTGGACGAGCGCCATCGTGAAGCACGACGCGTGCGCCGCCGCGATCAGCTCCTCGGCGTTCGTGCCCGGAGCGTCCTCGAAGCGCGAGCGGAACGAGTACTGCTCCGTCCACGCGTCCTCGCCGACCGTCAGCAGACCGGCTCCGGTCTGCAGGTCGCCGTCCCATTCGGCCCGTCCGGTTCTCGCTGCCATGCGATCAAGGTGACCGCTCGCCGGCGCGAAAGCCATTACCTGTGTGGTTAAGGCGCCTGACCCCGCGAGCGCTACCTTGCAGAGGTGGCCGCGATCACCGACGGCACCCCGGCGTTCGGCGACCTGCTGCGCTTCTGGCGCCGGCGCCGCCGGCTCAGCCAGCTCGACCTCGCGCTCGAGGCGAACCTCTCGACCAAGCACCTGAGCTTCCTCGAGAACGGGCGCGCCCGCCCGAGCCGCCAGCTGCTCGAGCACCTCACCCACACGCTCGAGCTTCCGCTGCGCGAGCGCAACCGGCTGCTGCTCGCGGCCGGCTTCGCGCCGCATTACCGCGAGCTGCCGTTCGACGACCGCGCCATGGCGCCGCTGCGCGAGGCGCTCGACCGCCTCCTCGCCGCCCACGAGCCCAACCCGGCGCTCGTCGTCAACGCGCACTGGGAGCTCGTGGCGTCCAATCCGGCCGCGGCGCTGCTCTGGGACGGCGTCGACCCAAAGCTGCTCGAGCCACCGGCCAGCGTGCTGCGGCTGTTCTGCCATCCCGACGGCGTCCCGCGCATCTCGAACGCCACGCCGGTGTGCAGCCGCCCGCTGCTCGAGCGCCTGCACCGTCGCGCGCACGACGACGCCGATCAGGCCCTGCTGGACCTCGTGGCCGAGATGGAGGGCTATCTCGTCGGAGCCGAGCCGCGCTCGTGGAACGGCGACGGCGTGATGGCCACGTTCGACCTGCAGACCCGCCTCGGCGCGGTGTCGCTCTTCACCGTGATCGCGACACTCGGGGCGCCGCTTGAGGTCAGCGCCGCCGACCTCGCGATCGAGACCTTCCTCCCCGCCGACGCCCAGAGCGCGGAGCGCCTGCGGGAGCTCGCGGCCGTGACGTGATCGCCGCGGCCCGTCCACGCGTGACGCCGGCGCAGGCGGTGCCCGCGCTGGCGGCCCTCGCGGTCGTGGCGGCGGCGCTGCGCGCGCACGCCCTCTCCGCCCCGCTGTGGATGGACGAGGGCATCTCTATCGGCATCGCCTCTCACCCGCTCCACGCGATCCCCGGCGTCCTTCGGCAGGACGGGTCGCCCCCGCTCTACTACCTCGTCCTCCATGGCTGGATGTCGCTCTTCGGCTCGTCGCCGGAGGCGGTTCACGTGCTCTCGCTGTGCTTCTTCGCGCTCGCCGTGCCCGCCGCCGTGTGGGCGGCGTGGGCGCCGTTCGGCCCGCTCGCCGGCGTCGTCGCGGGGGCGCTGGTCGTGCTCAACCCGTTCACGGCCTACTACGCCGACGACGCCCGGATGTACACGCTCGTGCTGCTCCTCGCGATCCTCGCGACGGGAGCGTTCGTGCGCGCCTTCGTGCTGCGCCGGCGCGCGCACGCGGCGCTCTTCGCGGTGCTGCTCGCCGCCCTGCTCTACACGCACAACTGGGCGCTGTTCTACGGGGCCGCGGCCGGGGCCGCCTTCGCCGTGCTGCTCGCGCAGAGCCGCCGGGGCGAGCGCCGGGACCTGCTGCGTGACGGCGCGTTGGCGTTCGGCGGCGCGCTGGTGCTCTTCGCGCCGTGGCTGCCGAGCCTCGCCTACCAGGCGGCGCACACCGGCGCGCCGTGGTCGGTCGAGCCGGGCGCGACGGACCTGCGCGGAGCGGTGACCGCGGTCTGGTCGGGCGTGCTGCCCGCCGGGGTCGTCCTTGCCGTCGCCGGGATCGGCGCGATCGAGGTCGCGCGCCGGCGCGACGATGCCCAGCGCAGCGCGATCGTCGCCATCCTCGTCGTCTGCGCGTCCACCCTCCTGCTCGCGTTCGCCTGGTCGCAGATCGCGTCGCCGGCGTGGGCCGACCGCTACCTGACGATCGTCGCCGCGCCGGCCATCGTGCTGGCGGGCGCGGCGCTCGGCCGCACCGGGCTGCTCGGCGTCGCCGCGGTCGCCATCGCCGTGGCGCTCTCCTGGCATGGGCGCCCCACGGAGGCCGCGCTCGTGCACAAGAGCAACGTGGCCGAGGTGGCGCAGACGCTCGGGCCGGGGCTGCCGGCCGGGAGCCTCGTGGTGACCACGCAGCCCGAGCAGGTGCCGGCGCTGCGGTACTACCTCGGCGCGCACGTCCGATACGTCACGCCGTTCGGCGCCGTGCGCGACCCCGGCGTCATGGACTGGCGCGACGCGTTGCCGCGCCTGAGAGCGGCGAGCTTCCGCTCGGTCATGGCCCCGCGGCTCCGCGACATGGGGCCGGGCGCGCGGCTGCTCTTCGTCGGGCCGACGGAAGCGCGCGCCGACACAGACTGGTCGGCCGCGATCATGGCCGCGACGCGCACGTGGCGCGACGCGCTGCTGCGGCGCCTGGACATCGTGGCCGTCGCGGCGCCGCGCCAGACGACGACCTCGACGGTGTCGGGGCTGCTGCTTGCGGTGCCAAACAAAGCGGGCGGGCCCGAAGGCCCGCCCGCGAACGCACCGCAGTGACTGTCAGCTAGGAACTACCTCTTGCAGGTGGCCGTCGACGTCGGCGACTGCTTCGAGCCGTCGGTGAAGACGAAGTCACCCTTGAACTTGAGCTTGCCGCCCGAGCAGCCCTTGAGGCCGACGTACGGGACGCCCTTCGAGGTGCCGCCGACCTTCGTGAGGAACGAGGTCAGCGTCGCGTAGACGCCGGTGAGCGGCTGCTGCAGGTTGGCCGGGATGGCGACGACGAGCTTCTTGCCGAACGCGCCGCTGTCGGCCTGGAGCTTGCCGACGATGACGGTGTCGATGCTCAGCGGCGTCGAGCCGATGACGTGGAGCAGGATCGACTTGCCGCCGGGGCCGTTGTAGGCCTTCACCGAGAGCTTCTGCGTCTGCCCCAGGGCGACGCCGGTGGCGCTGCCGGAGCCGATCTTGGCCTTGGCGCAGGCAGCAGCGTCGGCGCGCGCCTGCACCTCGGTGCAGCTGGCGAACTTCGCCGAGTTGAACACGAGGTTCTTGTCGAAGTGGATCACGGCCGACTTCGTCGCGAACGCAGCATCGGCGGGGTTGACGTTGACGCCCATGTCGACGGTCAGCGTGCCGACGGACTTCGGCTTGGCGGCGGTGCCGGCCTTGCCCTGGGCCAGCTTGATGTTGATGGTCTGGCCGCTCTGGACGGCCTGGGCAAGCCCGGCGGTGCCGAGCGCGAGGATGAGCGCGCCGGCGGTCGCCAGCACAAGCTTCTTACGCAATCTGAACTCTCCTGGGAAGAGGCGAGGGACGGGACGATGGAGGGTAGAGCTTATTTACGAAATGTCAAGTTGACAGATCGTAAATATCTTCTAAGCTGCCCGCCCATGGCCGCTCGCGCAAAGAACGCCACGCCGAAGAGGCTGCCGCCGGCCGCGCGCCGCACGCAGCTGGCCGAGGCCGCCATGGAGGTCGCGGCCGAACAGGGGTACGCGCGCCTGTCGCTCGATGACGTCGCCGAGCGCGCCGGCGTGACCCGCAACCTGCTCTACCACTACTTCCCGCGCGGGCGCCTCGATGTCTTCCTGGCCGCGGTCGAGCGCGCCGGCGACGAGCTGACCGGCGACCTCATCTTCGACACCGAACGGCCGGTCGCCGAGAAGCTCGCCGCGAACACCATGCGCTCGGCCGAGCACGCGGCGGGGCCGACGGCGGCGTGGCGGGTCGCGCGCCATGCCCGTGCGGCCGCCGAGCCCGAGATCGTCGCGCTGCGTAATCGCTATCGCGATGCGGTCGTGGCGGGTATGGCGCTCAACCACTTCGGCACGGAGGACCCGCCGCCCGTCGTGCTCATCGCGCTGCGCGCCTTCCTCGACTACCTCCAGACCGCGCTGGACGAATGGCGCGAGAGCGACGTCGACCGCGACGCGGTGCTCGAACTGCTCGAGCGGACGCTCATCGCCACCGTCGTCGCGGCGCGCGCGGCCGCCTAGCTCGAACGAGCCTGCAGCGGGCGCAGCGCCGGGTACAGGCCGCGGAACCGCTCGCGCACTTCGGCGTACGCCTCGACCCACTCGGGGCGCGGCTCGACCACGCGGGTGACGCGCACGCAGCGCTCGACCGCCGTGCGCGCGTCGGGCCACACGCCCGCCGCCACGCCGCCGAGCAGCGCGGCGCCGTACGCCGCGCCCTCGTCGACGACCGTGGCCTCGAGCGGCATGTCGAGCACCGAGGCCACGATCTCCAGCCACAGCTGCGAGCGGGTGCCGCCGCCCGACACCCGCCCGACCCGCGGGCGGCCGCCGAGCTCGTCGACCAGGTCCAGCGCGTCGCGCAGGCCGAAGGCCACGCCTTCGAGCACCGCGCGCGCCAGCGCGCCGCGGTCGTGGCGCAGGCCGATGCCCGTGAACGCGCCGCGCGCGGACGGGTCGGCGTGCGGGGTGCGCTCGCCGGCGAGGTACGGCGCGAAGAGCAGCCCCTCGACGCCCGGCTCCCACTCGGCCGCGCCGGCGAGCAGCTCGTCGTAGGTGCCGCCGACCGTTTCGCGCAGCCACTGCAGCGAGCCGGCAGCGCTCAGCATCACGCCCATGATGTGCCACGCGCCGGGCACGGCGTGGCAGAACGCGTGGACGCGCGCCTCGGGATCGTGCGCGTAGCGGTCCAGCGCGGCGAAGACCACCCCGCTCGTGCCGAGCACCACCGAGGCCGGGCCGCCCTCGGCGACCACGCCGACGCCGAGCGCGCCGCCCGCCTGGTCGCCCGCGCCGGCCGCGACCGGCACGCCCCCGTGCGTGACGCCGGAGACCGCCGGCGACTCGTACACGGTCGGCAGCCACGCCGGATCGACCTCGAGCGCGGCGACGACCTCGTCGCTCCATCCCCGCGCGGCGACGTCGAAGAGCAGCGTGCCCGACGCGTCGGCCACGTCGATCGCGTGCTCGCCGGTGAGCTTGAGCCGCACGTAGTCCTTCGGCAGCAGGATGTGCGCGATCCGCGCGTACACCTCGGGCTCGTGCTCGGCCAGCCAGAGCAGCTTGGGCGCCGTGAAGCCGGCCAGCGCGCGGTTGCCGGTCAGCTCGACGAGGCGCGCGAAGCCGATGCGCTCCTCGATCTCGTCGCACTGCGCCTGCGTGCGCCCGTCGTTCCACAGGATCGCCGGGCGCAGCGGCCGGTCGGACGCATCGAGCGCGACGAGCCCATGCATCTGGCCCGACAGCCCGATGCCCGAGGCGTTCGCAGCGTCAAGCTCCTCGAGCACCTCGGCGGACCCGCGCCACCAGTCCTCGGGGTTCTGCTCGCTCCAGTCCGGCCGCGGCGTCGACAGCGGGTAGCCGCGCTCGGCCACCGCGAGGACCGCGCCGTCGTCGTCGATCGCGATCCCCTTGACCGACGACGTCCCGACGTCGAGACCGACCACTCGGCTCATACGCGCGAGGGCGCTCCCAGCGCGGCGTAGACGAGCTCGTACGCGGCGACGGCGTTCTTGCGCTGCTGCGCGTCGCGCAGCGCGTCGCCGTCGATGCGCTGGGCGAGCTCGTCGATGAAGTGCCACTGCTCGACCGAGCGCCGCACGGCGGCGACCTGGTCCTCGGTGTACGGGTAGAGGTCGAAGCCCAGGCGCTCGCCGTTGTCGCCGTAGCCGGCGCGGCGCAGCTCGAGCGCCAGCTCGACGGTCTCCATGAACGCGGTGGCGCCGACCATGTTGTCGTCGTCGAAGATGCCCCAGCCCGAGTTGGCGTGCTGGTGGCCGAGCAGGCCCTCGGCGGCCAGCAGCGCGGCGTACTCGGGCAGGTGCTCGCCGTTCATGAGCAGGTGCTGCCAGTCCATGTTGACCTTCACGTTGTCGATCCCCTGCGCGCGCAGCTTGTGGATGACGTGCAGCGTCATGCCGATGTTGCGCATGAAGATCTTCATGGCGGGCTCGGAGTTCTTGTGCTCGAGGAAGAGCATGCGGCCATGGCGGTCCAGCGCGCTCGCGGCCTGCCCGACCCCATCGATGAACCGCGCCCAGGACTCGCCGTACGGCGTCTGGAACGGGTAGTTGTAGCCCTCGATCCCCGGCCAGATGATGAACTGAGCGCCGATCTCGCCGGCGAACTCGCACGCGTCGAGCGTGACGCGCAGCGCCGCGTCGCGCACCGCGTCGTCCGGGGACGACAGGCCGCCCTTGCCGAAGAGCGGATCGAGGTGCAGGCCGCTGGCCAGGCAGTAGATGCCGTGCCCGTCGAGCGCCGCTCGCACCTCATCGAGGTTCTCGGGGCTGAGCTCGTTGGGGTAGTGGAACTCGTAGTCGTCCATCAGGTCGCCGAGCCCTTCGACCGCGCGGTTGACCTTGTCCGCGGTCGACTCGTTCGCGTGCTCGGGCTGGTAGCCGACGGGAACGAAGCGGGTGACCATGCCACCCAGGGCCCAGATGCCGAGCGAGGTCTTCAGCCGATCGGGCATGGAGCACTCCTTTCTGCCGAGGTGTAGAGAGCGGCGATCACGCGCGCCTGCGCGAGCGCGTCTTCGCGGCCGAGCAGCGCGACGCCGTCGCCGCGGACGGCGGCCTCGAAGTTCGCCAGCTCGAGCGCGTACGAGTTCGCCGGGCCGGTCTCGATCCGCTCGACCGACCCGTCGGCGCGGCGGACCTCGATGACCGCCTCGCGCCCGTGCCAGGGGTCGTCGAGGAACAGCGAGCCCTCCGTGCCGACCGCCTCGAGGTGGTCGCCGCCCGGGTAGGACAGGCCGCAGTCGAAGTGCGCGACCACGTCGCGGGGGAAGCGCAGCGTGGCGGCGAGCGCGATGTCGACGCCGTTGCCGCCGGGGACGTACTCGGCGTACCCGCGCACGGGCTCCGCGCCGGCCACCGCCCGGCAGCCGCTGACGCAATAGCAACCCACGTCCATGAGCCCGCCGCCTTCGAGGTCGGCCTGCAGGCGGATGTCATCGGGGTCCCATGCCCTGAACGCGAACGCGGCGCGGATCACCGTCAGCTCGCCGATCTCGCCGGCGTCGAGCAGCTCGCGGGTCCGTGCGAGCTGCGGGTGGTGGCGCCACATGAACGCCTCGGCCAACACCCGCCCCTCCTGCTCGGCTACGTCGAACGCGCGATCGACGTCGTCGGGGTGCCGGCTCATCGGCTTCTCGCACAGGACGTGCTTCCCCGCCTGGAGCGCCCGGATCGACCACTCGACGTGCAGCGAGTTGGGCAGCGGGTTGTAGATCGCGTCGACGTCGGGGTCGGCGAGCAGGGCCTCGTACGAGCCGTGCGCCCGCGCTATCCCCTTCTCGCGCGCGAACTCGTCGGCGCGGCCCTGATCGCGGGAACCGACCGCGACGAACTCCTGGTCGCTTCCGCTGTCGAGCAGCTTGTCGGTGATGTTGGCCGTGGACAGGATGCCCCACTTCAGGCCCAAACCCAGCTCCTTTCGCGATGCGATGTGTGGCCGGTCGGGCGCCCGCGGAGAGCGGTGCGCGGGCGCCCGCCGGCCATCACGCTCTGCCTGCCGACTCGCGTCCCTTGCGCGCGAGCGAGTCGACGGTTACCGCCAGCAGCAGCACGAGCGCGGTGATGACGAACTTCGTCCCCGCGCTCAGGCCGAGCAGGCCCAGGCCGTTGTCGATCGACGCGATGACGAGCGCGCCGAGCACGGCCGACTTGAGGTTGCCGCGCCCGCCGAACAGCGACGTGCCGCCGATGACGGCCGCGGCAATCGAGTACAGCAGGATTGAGCCGCCGCCCGAGTTCGTGTCCACCGAACGCAGGCGCGACGCGAGGATGATCCCGCCCAGCGCCGCCATCATCGAGCAGATCGCAAAGCAGGCCAGCTTGACGTTGTCGACGCTGATGCCGGCGCGCCGCGCGGCCTCGGCGTTGCCGCCGACCGCGTAGATGTGGCGGCCGAACCGGGTGCGGTTGAGCACATAGGTCCAGAACAGGTAGACGCCCGTGATCACGAGCAGCACGTACGGGATTCCGCGGTCCTGGTCGCACACGTAGACGACGGCCAGGACCGCGATCGCCAGCGCCGCGACGCGGAGCAGCAGCACCGAGTCGGGCACGTTCGGCAACCCGGCCCGCGCGCGCTGCATGCGCTGCCAGAACAGCATGCCCGCGTACAGGGCGATGCCGACGATGGCCAGGATCCACGCCGTCGCCGACGGCAGGAAGTCGTTGGCGAAGCCGACGAAGAAGTCGCTCTGAATGATGACCGTGCCGCGGTCACCGATCAGCAGGAGCAACACCCCGTTCCACCCGAGCAGGCCGGCCAGGGTGACCACGAACGACGGGATCCCGATCTTCGTGATCAGCAGACCGTGCAACGTGCCGATCGCCAACCCGACGAGCAGCGCGATGACGAGCGCGGGGCCGGCCGCGAACACGTTGTGGTTGTCCGGGAAGGTCAGCAGGGCGACCGTCACGCCGGCAACGCCGCTGACGAAGCCGACCGAGAGGTCGATCTCCCCGAGCAGCAGCACGAACACGATGCCCATGCCGATGGTCGTGATCGCCGCGGCCTGGACGATGAGGTTCACGAAGTTCCCCGCGGTGAGGAAGTTCGAGTTCTGGCTCTGGAAGACGATCGCGATGATGATCAGGCCGACGACGATCGGCAGCGAGCCGAGCTCGCCGGCCTTGACGCCAACCCACCAGTTGCGGGCGTAGTCCGAGAGGCTTTCCTCGCCGGGCGCGGCGGCGGCCGGCTCGCCCGGTCCGCCCTCGACCGGAGCCGGTGCAGTCGCACTCACGCGATCACCTCCTCCGAGACGCCGGGCACCTTGGACAGCTTGCCGGCCGTGATGGCCTCGACGACCTGCGTCTGCGTCACCTCGCCGCGCTTGTACTCGGCGACGTTCTGGCCGAGGCGCAGCACGGTGATCGAGTCGGCCACCTCGAAGACGTCGTGCAGGTTGTGCGAGATGAGCACCACGGCGAGGCCCTGCTCGCCGAGGCGCTTGACCAGGTCGAGCACCTGCCGCGTCTGCGCGACGCCCAAGGCGGCCGTCGGCTCGTCGAGGATGACGAGCTTGGAGTTCCACATGACCGCCTTGGCCACGGCCACCGACTGGCGCTGGCCACCCGACAGCCCGGCCACGGTCTGGCGCACCGAGCGGATCGTGGTGACCGACAAAATCTCCAGCGTGTCGTTGGCGCGCTTCTCCATCGTCAGCTCGTCGAGTGAGCGCAGGAAGCCCGCCCGCTCCTCGCGCCCCAGGAACATGTTCTGGACGACGTCGAGGTTGTCGGCCAGCGCGAGGTCCTGGTAGACGATCTCGATCCCGAGCTTGGCGGCGCCCTTCGGCCCGTGGATCGTCACGGGCTCGCCCTCGAAGAAGATCTGGCCAGAGTCGATCGAGTAGATCCCGGCAACGCATTTGATGAGGGTGGACTTGCCGGCGCCGTTGTCGCCGACGAGTGCCATCACCTCGCCTGGGTGGACGTGGAAGTCCACCTCGTAGAGAGCCTGCACCGCGCCGAAGCTCTTCGACACGCCGCGAAGCTCGAGAGTTGGTGTGTCAGTCACGCTCTCAACCCCTGGATCGGGTCCCGTTGACGGCGGGGCGCCGCCGCGGCGGCGCCCCGTGCGTCATTTCTTCGCCTACAGGCCCGCGTCGGTGCACATCGACGCGTACTTGCCGGTGCAGACGTCCTCCTTCTTCAGGAAGCCGTCGTCGAAGACCACCTTGACGTTGTCCTTGGTGATCGCCTCCGGCGTCAGCAGCACGGACGGGACGTCGCGCGCCGTGTCGTTGGTCTTGCCGTTGACCAGGCCGGCCGGGGGCTGAGTGCCCTTGGACAGCGCGATGGCCAGCTTGGAGGCCGCGTCGGCCTCCTTCTTGACCGCCTTGTAGACGGTCATGCACTGGTCGCCGGAGAGGATGTTCTGGATCCCCTGGGGCGTGGCGTCCTGGCCGGTGACCGGGATCTGCTTGAGCTTGCGCGCCTTGAGCGCCGAGACGACGGAGTTGGCCAGGCCGTCGTTCGCGGCAAGCACGCCGTCGATCTTGTTGTTCGTCTTCTGCAGCATCTGCTCGAAGATGGTCAGCGCCTGCTGGTTGTCCCAGTCGGGCACGGCCTGGTCGGCGACCTTCTTGGCCTTGCCCTCCTGGTACAGCGGGTCGAGCACCGAGACGGCGCCCTGCTTGAACAGCGTGGCGTTGTTATCCGTCGGCGAGCCATTCAGCTGCGCGATGTTCGGCGTCGATCCGCCGCCCGAATTGTTCAGGCAGTCGACGAGGCCCTGGCCCTGGAGCTTGCCGACCTGGACGTTGTCGAACGACACGTAGTAGTCGGCGGAGCCCTTGAGCGTCAGCCGGTCGTAGTCGATCGTCTTCACGCCACGCGACTTCGCGTTGGCCTCGATCGCCGCGCCCGAGCCCGAGTCGAGGTTCACGAGCAGGAGCACCTTCGCCCCGTTCGTGATCTGCTGCTCGGCCTGCTGCTGCTGCGTGGACTTGTCGCCCTGGGCGTTGTCGATGGTCACCGGCACGCCGGCGGCCTTGAAGGCCTGCTCCAAGAGCGGCCGGTCGAACGACTCCCAGCGCACGGACGACTTGGTGTCCGGGAGCAGCACGCCCACCTTCTGGGCCTTGTTGCCGGCGGTCGTGCTGGCACCACCGCTGGTGCCGGTCGAGCTGTTGTCGGAGCTGCCGCACGCGGCGGCGCCGAACGCCAATGCGCAAAGCGCGCCGCCGACGGCGAGCGCCCTGCTCGAGATCGGTGAGTGCTTCACCGGTTTCCTCCTCCTGTGTGTTGGTACATGTGGGGTACGGGAACGGTCAGTGGGTCGTCGGACTCGTGGCCGGCGAGGGCGAGCGCGCCGAGCAGCTCGGCACGGTCGCCGAGGGTGCCGGCGACGATCTCCACGTCATCGGCGGCCGCCGGGATCGCGAAGCGCCGCACGGCCTCGCGCATCGGCTCGATCACGAGGTCGCCGGCGACGCTCAGGTCGCCGCCCACGACGACCAGGTCCGGGTTGAGGTAGTTGCAGAGGTCGGCGACGGCGCGTCCCACGACGCTGCCGGCGTCCGCGATCACGCGCTGACAGCCGGCGTCGCCTTCCTTCGCCAGCCGCAGCAGGTCCTTCACCGTCATCGGTCCGTGCGACCGGCGCAGCAGCTCGCACAACGCGGGGCCGGCGACGAACGTCTCCAGGCATCCGCGGTTGCCGCACCGGCAGATCGGGCCCTGGGGATCGACCAGAACATGGCCGATCTCCCCCGCGACGCCGCGCGCCCCCCGGAAGGGACGCCCGTCGATCACGAGGCCCGCGCCGATGCCCGCCGAGAGCCGCAGGTACGCCATCACCCGGGTGCCCCGTCCCGCGCCGAACGCCGACTCGCCGAGCGCGCCGACGTTGGCGTCGTTGTCGAGATGGACGGGGACGCCCAGGCGGTCCTGCAGCTCGCGCGCGGGTTCGAGGCCGACCCAGCTCGGGAGGATCGGCTGCGAGTGGACGAGGCCGCTTGCGCGGTCGATCGGCCCCGGGAGGCCGACGCCGGCGGCGAGCACATGACCACGCCCGACCCCCGCCTCGTCAATGAGCTCCGACACCAACCTGGCGGCCGCGTCGAGCGCATCGTGCGCGTTGGTGTCGACCTCCAAGTCGACGGCGGTCTCGGCCAGGATCGCGTACGAGAGGTCCGCGACCGCGACCCGCAGGGAGTCGTGGCCGAAGTCGAGGCCCACGACCGCGCCCGCGGAACTGTCGAGCGCGACGAGGACCGGTGGCCGGCCGCCCTGCGGCCCGGCCGCAGCCACGCCCTCGACGGCCCGCTCGACGACCATCCCGGTCGCCTGCAGGTCGGCGACGAGGCTCGATACCGTCGACCGGCTCAGGCCGGTCTGGCGAGCGATCTCGGCGCGGCTAATCGCCCCGCGCGAGCGCAATGCGTCGATGACACGCAGCCGATTGCGTTCGCGCAGGGACTCCAGCGACCCGGTGCGGAGTTGACCCACATCGCGGACCCTCTCCTATCGGGCGTTGGTTTGTCAAGAACCTGCACGAACCTCCGGCCTATTGGGCGGATTCCCTCCGAGGTCCGGAGGAACCCCCGGCCACGTGGCAAGCGGATCGGTCGAGCGAACGACGTGCATGCCCGCGGCGGCATAGCGGTCGAAGGCCTCCTGCGCCTCGTCGGTGTAGTCGACGACGCCGGGCACCACGACCGGCGACGTGCAGTCCTCCAGCAGGTACATCCGCTCCGCCAGCCGGCGCTCGCTGGGAAGGAGGTCGTCGATCGTCCAGGCGACGCAGTGGCTCTTGGCCTGGCCGGCCACGGCGACCGCGTCGAAGGTCGCGAGCCTCTCGATGAGCGCCTCGTTCTTCTCGCCGAGGGGCTCGCCGTCCGGGCCCTCGGTGACCTCGGGGCCGAGCATCGAGTAGTGCTCGGTGAGCGTCTCGTCGCCCTTGACCTGGAAGTCCGGCTGGCTGGATCGCGCGATGCCGTGGAAGAAGATCGCCTCCTCGACGGCCGAGACGAGCGCGTGGCCGATGCCCCCGAGCATGGCGTGGTAGGGCCAGATCGTGAGGTCGTACTTGCCTCCCTCCGCGAGGCGGCGGGTGTAGTGCGCGAGCTGGCGCGCCAGATAGCCCGGGTCGTAGCCGAGGCTCTCGGCGACGGCCGGGTTGACCTTCCAGCGGCCGGCGGCGACGTCGTCGGCCGAGACGAGCGTGTACGGCACGGGATGCTCGCCGTCGTCGTCGACGAGCCAGATCGCGTGGAAGACCTGCATCGCGCGGTGCGTGTCGAGGCTTGGCAGCACCTGCGTGATCGCGCCCAGGTTGCGGTAGACGAACTCGCACAGCCTGCGGCTGTCGTCGACGGCGCCGCGGCCGGAGCGCCCGGCCACGAAGAGCTCGAACTCCGGGATGCAGAACGTGTTCTGGGCGTCGACCACGAGCAGCGCCAGCCTGAAGCCATCCTCCGACGCCGCGCGCAGCCTGTGGCGCGCCGCCCACGCCGGCGCGTCGCGGGCGCGCTCCTCGTAGGGAACGCGCCAGACCTCGCCGACGCGGTCGGGATCGAAGTGCGGCGGGAGCGGGAGCTCGCGCACGGCTCACCGCACCGCGTAGTGCTGCGCCGCCGCGGTCACCGTGCCGGTGAGCGCCCTGATGAGCAGCTCGCGCAGCTCCTCGCGCGAGACCTCACGGCGCTCGACCCACTCGAGGCTGGCGGCCTCGGCGAAGCCGACCCA
>DATFRW010000240.1:0-3821 GCA_035262945.1 Solirubrobacteraceae bacterium | reverse complement strand
GAAGATCAGCTCGGGGTCGCCGATGAGGGCCAGCGCGAGATCGAGCCTGCGCTGCTGGCCGCCGGAGAGCGTGCGTGCGAGCGCGTCGGCCTTCTCCTGCAGGCCCGTGATCGCGATGACCTCCTCGACATCGCGCGGGTGCGGGTAGATGTCGGCGAAGTGGCGCAGCGCCTCGCGCGGCGTGATGTGCCGGTACATCCCGGTCGACTGCAGGACGATCCCCACCCGCTCGCGCAGCGCCCGCGCGCGCTGTTGCGGGTCGTGTCCGAGCACGGACACGATCCCGGCGGTGCGGTTGCGGTAGCCCTCGAGGATCTCAACCGTCGTCGTCTTGCCGGCCCCGTTGGGCCCGAGCAGGCCGAAGACCTCACCGGTCGCGACCTCGAAGTCGAGGCCCTGGACGGCTTGATGCTCGCCGTAGACCTTGCGCAGGTCGCGCACGAGGATCGCGGGTGCGGAAGTGGTCACCGCCAGAGATGATGGCAACCCGGATGCCTTGTGCGTGCGTCGACATCGGCACCAACACGACCCGGCTGCTGGTCGCCGACCGGGACGGCGGCCGCCTGCGCGAGGTGGTCGCCGTGCGCCGCTTCCTGCGTCTCGCGCCGGGCGCCGACGGCGCGATCCCGCACGAGACCGTGCAGCGGCTGGCCGCCGTCGTGGCCGCCCACGTGCGCCTCGCGCACGAGCACGACGTCGATGCCGTGCGCGTCGTGGCGACCGCCGCGATCCGCTCGGCCCCCAACAAGACCGAGCTGTGCCGGGAGGTGGGGCGCACCGCCGGGGTGGAGGTCGAGGTGCTCAGCGGGGAGGAGGAGGCCGCGCTGGCGTTCACGGGCGCCATCGCCACGCTGGCCGAGCGGCCGCCCGACGGCCTGCTCGGGGTGGTCGACGTCGGCGGCGGCTCGTCGGAGCTCGTCACCGGCACGGCCGCCGGCGGCGTCACCTGGTCGGCCTCGTTCCCGCTCGGCTCGGGGATCCTGACCGATCGCCACGTGCGGTCCGACCCACCCACGGCGGCCGAGCTGGACGCGATCCGCGCCGAGGTCGACGCGGCGCTGGCCGGGCTCGACCCACCGCTGCCGCTCGCCGCGTACGCCGTCGGCGGGAGCGCGACGTCGCTCGCGCGGGTCGCCGGGGGCACGCTCGACGTCGGTTCGATCGGGCGAGCGCTCGATCTGCTCACCGCGGAGCCCACCGCGGCGGCGGCGCGCCGATTCGACGTCCACGTCGCGCGGGTGCGGCTGCTGCCCGCCGGGCTGCTCCTGCTGGAAGGCGCGTGGCGATCGTTCGGCGGCGCTCCGCTGCGGATCGCCGGTGGCGGGCTGCGGGAGGGCGTCGTGCTGCGCTCGCTTGCCCGGCGTAGTTGAATCTCAGGAACAAGATGGCGAAGGCGCGCGACATCCCGGGCCTGGAACCCGGGCTGAGCTATCGGGAGGCGGCAGCCCGCACGGTGGCCGTCCGCTCGCAGGAGCTCTTCGATTTGGGCGAGGGCGTCCTCGACACGTCGGAGATCGAACGCGTGCACGACATGCGCGTGGCCAGCCGCCGTCTGCGTGCGGTCCTCGAGATCTACGAGCCGTGCTTTCCGGGCAAGGAGCTGCGCGGCGTTCTGACCGACGTCAAGGCGCTGGCCGACGCCCTCGGTGAGCGCCGCGACCCCGACGTCCACCTCGCCCAGCTCGAGGAGTTCGCGGAAGCGGTGAACGCGGCGGATCGCCCGGGGATCGAGTTCTTCGCCGAGCGCGTCCGCGGCGAGCAGGCGGCGGGCAACGAGACGCTCGCTGGGGCGCTGGCGAGGATCGAGGAGACCGACCTGCGCGGCCGGCTCGCGGCGCTCGCGGCGAGCGCCTCGCCCGAGCACGATCCGCGCAAGTCGTTCGGCCTGCGGCGGCCGGAGGGCCCGCCCGCATGAAGGCGCGCAAGGTCAAGGGCCTCGACCCCGACGGCCCGCTGGCCGACAACCTCGAGCGGATCGTCGCGATCCGGCTGGACGAGCTGTGCTCGTTCGTCCCCAAGGCGCTCGATCCGGCGCGGGTCAAGGCGCTGCACGACATGCGCATCGCGGCCAAGCGCCTGCGCTACATCCTCGAGGTCGGCGCCCAGCCGTGCTTCGGCGAATACGCGACGACCGCGATCAAGCGCACGAGGGATCTGCAGGACCTGCTCGGCGAGCTGCACGACTGCGACGTCCAGCTCCCGCGCGTGCGGGCGCTGCAGGAGGAGCTGCGGGCGGCCGACGCGCTCGAGGCGCGCGCCCGCGCCGGGGACGCGCCCGACCTCGATCCGACGCTTGCGTCCGGTACGCCGCACGCCGACTGCTGGCGCGGCCTCGAGACCATGGCGATCTACCTGCAGGCGCGCCGCGGGCTGCTGTTCGACCGCTTCCTCGAGATGTGGCGCTCGCTGGAGCGCGACGGCTTCCGTGCGCGCCTGATGTACGCGATCAGCGAGCGGCCGGCCGCACCGCCCCCGCCGGCGGCGCCTTCACCGGAAGGCAACGGCGCAGCGCCGCCGGCGTCCCTAGCCTCGCCCGCCGAGGACGATGGCTGAGCAGCAGACCATCCGTGACGTCCCGGCGCCCGAGCCCGACGCGGCGCTCGCGGTTCCGACCGACCTCGACGATCACCGCCTCTACATCAACCGCGAGCTCTCGTGGATCGAGTTCAACGCGCGCGTGCTCGAGCTCGCCGAGCAGGACGACGTCCCGCTCCTCGAGCGCGTGAAGTTCGCGGCGATCTTCACCTCGAATCTCGACGAGTTCTTCACCATCCGCGTCGCCGGCCTGTTCGACCAGGTCGACGCGGGGCTGAGCGATCCCGGGCCGGACGGGCGCACGCCGTCGCAGGTCATCGACGAGCTGCGGGTGCGGATCGTCGAGCTCTCGGACCGCCTGACCCGCTGCTCGCAGCGCGAGCTGCGCCCGGCGTTGGCCGAGCACGGGATCTCGATCGTGAAGATGGACGACGTACCCGCCGACGAGCGCCAGGCGCTCAACGAGCGCTTCCGCCGCCAGATCTTCCCGGTGCTCACGCCGCTCGCGGTCGGCCTGGGGCGCCCGTTCCCCTACATCTCCAACCTGTCGCTGTCGCTCGCCGTCCTGGTCCGCGACCCGCAGACGCAGGTGACCACGTTCGCGCGCGTCAAGGTGCCGAAGGAGATGCTCCCGCGCTTCGTCGAGACCCGCAGCGCGACGACGTTCGTCACGCTCGAGGACCTCATCGCCGCGAACCTCGAGACGCTCTTCCCCGGCATGGAGATCGTCGACCACGGCTATTTCCGGGTCACCCGCGACGCCGACTTCGACATCTCCGACGAGGCGGACGACCTGCTGCGCGCCGTCGAGGCCGAGCTGCGCCGGCGCCGGTTCGGCGAGGTCGTGCGCCTCGAGGTCGACAGCGGCATGAGCGCGAGGCTCCGGCACGAGCTGACCGGTGCCCTGGAGGTCGAGGAGCGTCAGGTCTACGAGGTCGAGGGCCTGCTGGACCTCACCGACCTGTGGCAGATCGTCGGCCTGCCCGGCTACAGCGACCTGCGCGACCCGCCGTTCACCCCCGTCACGCAGCCGCGGCTGCAGGGTGACAACGGCGAGGGCGTCGACATCTTCAGCGTCATCCGCACCGGTGACGTGCTCGTGCACCACCCGTACGACTCGTTCGCCACGTCGGTCGAGCGCTTCGTCGAGCAGGCGGTCAACGACCCCGACGTCCTCGCGATCAAGATGACCGTGTACCGCACGAGCGACGACACGCCGCTCATCCCTGCCCTCATCCGCGCGACGGAGAAGGGCAAGCAGGCGGTGTGCATGGTCGAGGTCAAGG
>DATFRW010000239.1:0-2845 GCA_035262945.1 Solirubrobacteraceae bacterium | reverse complement strand
GGGCGCGACCAGTGCCGCTCGACCTGCCCGCGCGTGTCCTCGATGAGCTTGTCGTACTGCACGCCCGAAGGGCACGCGGTGACGCACGACATGCACCCGAGGCAGTTGTCCCACGCGCTGACCTGCGCGGCGCTCATCGGCCCGTCCTCCTCGTGGCCGGCGCGCATGAGCAGGATGCGCCCGCGCGGCGAGTCCATCTCCTCGCCCCACAGCACGTACGTCGGGCACGTCGGCAGGCAGAACCCGCAGTGGACGCAGTCGTCGATGAGATTCGGCTCGGGCGGATTGAGTGTGTCGAACGCGGTCATGTCAGCAGCAGCCCCGGGTTCAGCGTGTCATAGGGGTCGAAGCGGGCCTTGACCCGGCGCATGAGCGGCTCGGCGCTGAGCGGCCCCCACGGGTCGACGGCGCGGCGCAGTTCGGCGGGCGCATCGAGCAGCACGCAGGTACCCAGGCGCGCCCGCAGCGCCGTCACGAGCTCGGCGTCGGCGGACTCGAGGCGCAACCAGGCGAGCCCGTGCGCGGCCCGCGCGACGCACAAGGCGCCGTGCTCGCGCGCCGCCGCCACCACGTCGGCCAGGCCCTGCTGCGTCGTCGAGACGCGCAGCACCACCGGTCCGCGCTGGGCGGCGCGTTGCGCGGCCCACAGCTCGCCGTCGTCGTCGACGACCTCGCCGTCGATGCTCGTGGCGCGGTCGCGCGCCGACGGCCCGCACAGCTGCACGAGCACCGCACCGCCGTCGCCCTCCCAGCGCAGGTCGAGCCGCTCCGCCTCCAGCGGGCGGTGCGTGAGCTCAATCGCCGCGTCGGCGAGCGCGCGCGGGTCGTCGCGCCGCACCACGACGGTCAGCGATTCGCGCGGCGCGGGATGCAACCGCACGCTGACCTCCGTCACCACCCCGAGGGTTCCGTACGCGCCGGTCATGAGCTTGGCCAGGTCGTACCCGGCGACGTTCTTGATCACCTTCGACCCGGCGCGCGCCAGCGACCCGTCGGGTAGCGCGACCTGCACGCCGAGGACGAGGTCGCGCGGGCCGCCGTAGCGGTGGCGCAGCGGGCCCGAGTCGCCGGTCGCGATGACCCCGCCGATGGTCGCGCCGTCGCCGGGCGGGTCCAGCGAGAGCATCTGCCCGGCCTTCGCGAACAGCTGCTGCGCCTGCGCGAGCGGGACGCCGGCCTGCAGGATCGCGGTCAGGTCGCCCTCGTTGTGCTCGACGATCGCGTCGAGCTCGCCGACGTTCAGCTCGGGCGCCTCGATCGGGCGCCCCCAGCCGAGCTTCGTCCCGCCGCCGACGACGCGCACGCCGCCGGACTCGCGCAGCACGGCCGCGACCCCCGCCGCATCCATCAGAACCGCTCCGCGAGGCCGGCCTTCTCCAGCGGGTGCTCGCGGTAGGGGCCAGGCACCTCGCCGCACAGCCGCGGCGTCGGCATCACCTTGCCGGGGTTGGCGAGGCCGTCGGGGTCGAAGGCGCAGCGCAGCTTCTGGAAGGCGTCGAGGTCTGCCTCGCTGAACATCTTCGGCATGTAGCGCTTCTTGTCGACGCCGACACCGTGCTCGCCGGTGATCGAGCCGCCCGCCTCCACGCAGGCGACGACGATCTCCCCGGCGAGCTCCTCGGCGCGCTGCGCCTCGCCCTCGCTGTGGCCGTCGTAGCAGACGAGAGGATGCAGGTTGCCGTCGCCGGCGTGGAAGACGTTGCCCACCTTGAGCCCGTACTCGCGCGAGAGCTCGTCGATGCGGTCGAGCACCTCGCCCAGGCGCGTGCGCGGGATCACCGAGTCCTGCACGTAATAGTGCGGCGACACGCGCCCCATCGCCGGGAAAGCCGCCTTGCGCATCTTCCAGAACACCTGGCGCTCGGCCTCGTCGCGCGCGACGCGCACCTCGTTTGACCCGGACTCCTGGCAGAGCCTCTCGATGTCGCCGAACCGCGCGTCGCACTCCTGCACGGGTCCGTCGAGCTCGACGAGCAGCGCCGCGCCCGCGTCGATCGGCCAGCCCGCGTGGCCCATTTGCTCCGACGCGCCGATCGAGAGGTTGTCCATCATCTCGATCGCGCCGGGGACGACGCCCGCGGACACGATCGCCGACACCGCGTGGCCGGCGTGCCCGGGCGAGTCGAAGAACGCGACCAGCGTGCGCACCGACTCGGGCGTCGGGACGACCCGCACCGTGATCTTCGTGGCGATCCCGAGCGTGCCCTCCGAGCCGACGAACACGCCGCACAGGTCATAGCCGGGCCTGTCGAGCTCCTTGCCGCCGAGCGTCATGATCGCGCCGTCGGGAAGCACGACCTCCAGGCCGCACACGTAGTTCGTCGTGAAGCCGTACTTGAAGCAGTGCGCGCCGCCGGAGTTCTCCGCGACGTTGCCGCCGATCGAGCACACGATCTGCGATGACGGGTCGGGCGGGTAGAAGTGCGAGGGCCCGACCGCGGCCGAGATCGCGACGTTCGTCACGCCCGGCTCGCACACGACCCGCTGGTTGGGCAGGTCGACCTCGAGGATTCGCCGCAGGCGCGACAGCACGATGAGCACGCCGTCCTCGATCGGCAGTGCACCGCCTGACAGGCCGCTGCCCGAGCCGCGCGCCACCCACGGGACGCCTGCCTCGTGGCAGGCGCGCACGATGGCGGCGACCTCCTCGCCGCTGCCGGGCAGCGCGGCCGCGCGTGGCACGGCCGCGTACTGCAGCAGCCCGTCGGACTCGTAGGTGCGCAGCGCGTGATGCTCGGTGACGACGTGCTCGTCGCCGCAGATGCGCCGCAGCTGTTCGATCAGCTCCCGACCACCATCCACGACAGGACGCTCGTGCTCTGCAGATACACGAGCACCACCATCG
>DATFRW010000238.1:0-7326 GCA_035262945.1 Solirubrobacteraceae bacterium | reverse complement strand
GCCTGCGACCACCGCGCTGGCACCGCGCGGCGCGTTGTCTCCCGCGCCGCGCTCGTTGCGTCCGCCACTCTCGGCGTCGTCGGTGCCCGCGCCCTAGGCGCGTTTGTCGCGGTAGCGATGACCGCTCAGCTTCCGGCCGATGACCGCAGATGCTCGGTCATCGGGTGCTGCGTTGCTGGTTCTTGGACAGGCCTCTGGCGGCCGGCTCCACCGGTCTTTGCTTGTTGCGGCCCTGTGCCGCCTGACGGCGGCTTGGTGGTGGCCGGGTGGTTGGTCGGACCGGCAGGATTTGCCGGATGCGGCCGCGTTGGAACCACAACATCCACTACCACTCCGTGCTGCTCTCGGCGATGCCGCCTGGGTGCGAGCGGGTGCTCGATGTCGGGTGTGGGGAGGGTGGGCTGGCGCGGAAGCTGCGTGGGCTCGGGTGTCAGGTCACGGCGATCGATCGGGATGAGTCGAGCGTGCGCGTCGCTCAGGAGGACGGCTCGGGGATCGAGTACGTCGTCGGCGATTTCATGACGTTTCCGTTCGAGCCGAGGTCGTTCGACTTCGTCGTGTCGGTCGCGGCGCTGCATCACATGGACGAGGCCGTGGCGCTGCGGCGGATGCGCGAGCTCGTGCGGGCGGGTGGGGCCGTGGCCGTGGTCGGGTTGGCGCGGAGCTCGTATCCCGCGGACGCGGCGCGGGATGGCGCGGCCGTGGTCGTCAACCGGCTGCACCGGCTCGCGCGCAACCACTGGGAGTCGTCGGCGCCGGAGGTGTGGCCGCCGCTGCACACGTACGACGACGTACGGGCGATCGCGGAGCGCGAGCTGCCGGGCGCGCGGTTCCGGCGGCACCTGCTGTTTCGCTACTCCATCGTCTGGACACCGCCGACCGATTCGCGGACGGGGTCATCGACGCATGCCGCCCTCACTGCATGGCGAACGTGAACATGCGGTCGGCCTCGATGCGCGCGTAGACGCCTTCGTTGAGGATCCGCAGCCACGCGTCGCCGTACTGCGGCAGGTAGATGTCCATCAGCACCTGCTTGAAGGCGGCGTGCTCGTCGGCGTGGACGTCGATCGGGACGGCGTGGCCGTGGACGGTGATCGCGAGCTCCTCGCCCGGCAGGTGGGTCGCGCTCACGCGCGGGCGGGCGCGGATGTGCTTGAAGCGCATCGAGTCGGGGGCCGAGCCGAAGTGGAACGCGCCCTTGTAGAAGATCCCGTCGACCGGGCCGGTCAGCGGTCGCCCGTCGGACGTGGCTGTGGCGAGCACCAGCAGGCGCATGCCCTGCAGCCGCTCGGCGACCTGCTCGGCGGTCAGGCGCCGCTCGGGTTCGTGGATGCGCAGCAGGTGCTCGCCGGCTGACGCGTAGCTGCGGTCGATGAGCTCCTGCAGCGTCGCGAGGTCCTCCGCAGTCTCGTGCACGCGTGCAGCAAAGCACGCCGGCGCGGGTCAGCGCCGCCTGAGGTGCCCCAGCGTCAGGCGCCCCTCGGCGCCGGTGAAGAACACGGCCCGCGCGGCCACCAGCAAGTAGGCGGCGGCGGCGAGGCGCGGGAGCACCGCCGCGCCGACGAGGATCGCCACGCCGTACAGCACTGCGCCGACACCGCCGCCGCCGAAGCGCCAAGCTGCCGGTGCCGGCGGGGCGTCGGCGTGCAGGAGCTCGGGGCGCGCGGACGCGTAGCGCCAGATGAAGAGGAGGAGGAGCTCGATGACGCCCGCGGTCGCGCCGTATACGACGACGGCAGCCCGCTCGGCCTCCTTGGTCGAGTGGAACGCCTCGGCGACCAGGCCCGTCGGAAACGGGAGGAACGCCGCGACCATGAGCAGCGCGATGTTGAGCCGCAGCAACCCGGGATCGATGTAGCGCAACCGCTGGAACAGCCGGTGGTGGGTGATCCACACCGCGCCGACCGTCAGGAAGCTCGTGACATAGGCCAGATACGACGGCCACTCCTGCGCCAGCGCGCGCCACAGGTGGTCGAACTGCGCCGGATCGATCGTGATGTCGAGCACGAGCAGCGTGATCGCGATCGCGAACACGCCGTCGCTGAACGCCTCTACGCGGCTCGTCGACCAGCGCTCGTCGTTCTCACGGCGCGAGGAGACACCCACGGAGCGCCTGATTCGACGGCGAGCCGCGAACTCATGCGCGGCGGCTCACCGCCTCGACGCCTCAGGCGACCAGGGCGAAGAGCTGCTCGTCGGCGGACAGCGCCTCGCGCAGCGTCTTCTTCATCGCCGTGTGGATCTGGCACACACGGCTCTCGGACACCCCGAGGATCTCGCCGATCTCGGCGAGCGTCAGGTGCTTGACGTACAGGAGCACCGCCACCTCGCGCTCGCGCCGCGGCAGCCGCGCGAACGCCGCGCGGAAGCGGTCCTTCGCCTCGCTCTGGGCGGCGGCGTGCAGCGGGTCCTCGCGGGGGTCGTCGCCGGCGATGGTGTCGACGCGCTCGATGGTCGTCTGGTCGTCGGCGAGCACGGGCGTGTTCAGCGACGTGACCTCCGAGCGCGCGATCTCGTCGCGTCGGCGGCGCAGCTCCTCGACGGGGACGCCCAGGGAGTCGGCGACCTCCTCGTTGGTGGGACGGCGACCGTGGAGGACCGTGAACTGCTCGACGACCTTCTCGATGTCGCGCTCCCAGCGGCGCACCGAGCGGGGCGCCCAGTCCTGGCGGCGCAGCTCGTCGAGCACGGCGCCGTGGATGCGGGTCCACGCGTACTGCTCGAGCGTCGCGCCCTTCTCCGGGTCGTAGCGCTCGATCGAGTGGATGAGCGCCTCGAGGCCGCAGGCGATGAAGTCCTCCGCCTCGCAGCGGGCGGGCATCTCGCGCAGCTTCTTGTAGACGATGTACTTGACCAGCGGAGCGAAGGTCAGCACGAGGCGGTCGCGCAGGGCTCGGTCGTTCGTGCGGCGGTACTCGCGCCACAGCGCGAGCGAATCCTCGGACGACATCCTGCGTCCTGCGCGACGGGGCGCGGCGGCGAGCGTCATTGCTCGTTCTCTCCTTCAACGACTGAGGGACCGGACGGGGCGTCGTATCGGCCCAAGATCCGGTGTGCTTGAACGAATGGACGCTCGTTGGACCGCCCTCATCATTTTCGGGGAGTCTCAGGTTTCCGATGGCTGCGCCGATGAACGCGGGCATGGCCCTCCGTCTCATCGACGCTCCGGAGTCCCCGAAGGGGTCCGCCACCTCCGCCGCCGACGCCGCCACGCGCGTGGCCGCCGGCGACTGGACCGGCTACCGCGCCCTCGTGACCGGGGCGCTGAAGGACGCCGACGTCCACCGCCGCTACCACGCCTGCCGCACGATCGTCGAGGCCGGCCTCGCCGCCGGTACGCGCCCCGCGGTGCTCGTCGCCGCGGCGGCCGCCGCGCTCGACGCGCTCGACGCCGAGCCGCGCGAGCCGGTGCTGCTCAACTACGCGGGCGTCGCGCTCTACGAGGTCGGGGCGCTGCATCTCGCCGAGCCGCTGTTCAGGGCGGCCCTTGGGCTCGACCCGGAGCTTGCGCACGTCGAGCGCAACCTCGCCGAGTGCGCGAGCCGTCGCCGCAGCGGCGTCAAGGTCCTGCCGCAGGCCGCGGGCGCGGTGCGCGAGCTCGAACCCCGCGCGAAGAAGGCCGCGGCCGCCGCGCGCCCCGCCGAGGGATTGACGCTCAGCCTGTGCATGATCGTCAAGGACGAGGAGGCGATGCTCGGGCGCTGCCTGCAGGCGGCGCGCCCCGCGGTCGATGAGATCGTCGTCGTCGACACCGGCTCCACCGACCGCACCGTCCAGATCGCCGAGGAGCACGGCGCGCGCGTGCTGCACCACGCATGGGACGGCGACTTCTCCGCCGCTCGCAACGTCTCCTTCGAGGCGGCCACGGGCGACTGGGTCATCTACCTTGACGCCGACGAGGTCCTCGTCGCGGAGGACGCCGAGCGCCTGCGCGCGCTCACCGGGCGGACGTGGCGCGAGGCCTTCTACCTCGTCGAGACGCACCACACCGGCGACCTCGAGGACGGCACCGCGGTCACCCACGACGCGCTGCGCGTCTTCCGAAACCGCCCCGAGTACCGCTTCGACGGCCGCATCCACGAGCAGATCGCGCAGAACCTTCCCGGCCACCTGCCCGAGCGGCTCGAACGCACCACCGTGCGCGTCGAGCACTTCGGCTACCTCGGCACCGTCCGCGGCGCCAAGGACAAGATCAGCCGCAACCTCGAGCTCCTTCAGCGCCAGGCGGCCGAGGGCCTCGACACGCCGTTCCTGCACTTCAACCTCGGCTCCGAGTACGCGGCAGCCGGCGACGCGCCCCAGGCGCTCGAGCACTTCGAGCGCGCGTGGCGCGCGGTGAGGATCGACGAGCACGTCACGAAGTACGGCTTCGCGCCGTCCTTGACGTCGCGCTATCTGAAGGCCCTGCGCTCGAGCGGGCGCGCCGCGGACGTCCGCGCCACCGCCGACGAGATCCTCGTCCTCTTCCCGGGCTTCACCGACATCGTCCTCGAGCAGGCGCTCGCGGCGCGCGCGCTCGGCGATGCCGCTGCGGAGGAGACGTTCCTGCGCCGCTGCCTGGCGATGGGCGACGCGCCAAGCCGCTACTCGCCGACCGTCGGCTCCGGCAGCTCGATCGCGCTGGTCGCGCTCGCCGACGTCCTGCGCCGCCGCGGCGCGGACGACGAGGCCGAGGCGACGCTGCGCCGCTGCCTCGAGGACCACCCGCGCTTCCTCGGTGCCGTCGAGCCCTACGCCGCGCTGCTGCTGCGTCGCGGCGTCCCCGCCACCGAGGCCGCCGCGGCGGTGCACGACCTCGTCGAGGAGACGACGCCGAGCGTGCGCTTCCTGCTCGCGGTCGCGCTCAGCGAGGCGGGCGCGGCATCCGCTGCCGAAATCGAGCTGCGCGCGCTGCTCGGCACCCAGCCCGGCTGCGCCCCGGCGTGGGTCGCGCTGGCCGAGACGCTGCTTGCCCAGGCCCGCTTCGACGAGGCGGCGCAGGCCGCGGCCGAGGTTGACGCCGAGGCGCCGTGCGCCGCGGCCGCCCAGCGGACCGAGCTGTTCGCGCGGCTTGCCGGCGGCCCCGACGCCGACGTCGAGGCCGCCGCCGCGCTCCCGCCCGCCGAGCGCAGCGCCTTCGCGGCCTGGCAGGCCGTGCGCTCGGGCGGCCGGGCGCCCGCCGTCGTCCCGGCGGACGCCGCGGCCACCGTGCTGACCATGCTCGACGGCCTCGCGCGGCTGGAGGCGTTCGAGGCGTTCGCCGACCTCGTCGCGGTGCTCGACTCGGTCGCCCTGCCGTGGCGCGAGCGCAAGCAGGCGCTCGCCGAGCTCTACCTGCGCCGCGGGTTCGTCGACTCGGCCGCCGAGGAGCTCATCGCCATCTGCCGGCAGGGCGGGCCCGACACCCGCGCGCTGCGGGGTCTCGCCGCGGTCGCCGCGGCCAAGGGCCTCGACGACGACGCGCAGGTGTTCGCCGCCGAGGCCGAAGCACTGGCGGCCTGAGCCGCCTCAAGTTCCCGTGGCGCCTGCCGACTCCTCAGACAACACCACCGGCCATGGAGGGCCGGGGGATGAACGTCCAGGAGGATCTGAGCGCCCCATGAGCTTCGACGTTTCACCGCTTGCACGGATTCCCGCGGTGTCCGGCGTCGATCGCGCGCGCAGCGCGCGCACCGGGGACAGCGCTCGATTCGCCGATCCCGCCGGCGACACGCCGCCGATCCCGGCCGAGGTCTGGGACCAGGTCGACGCGGCGTCGCGCCTCGCCGAGGGCCTCCACGCGGAGGGCCGCGCCGTGCGCTTCGACGTGCACAAGCTCGACGGCGGCGTCGTGGCGTCGCTCGTCGACGACAGGGGCGGGCTGCTGCGCCCGCTGCTGCTCGGGGACGTCGTCGACGTCCAGCGCCTCGCGCACGAGCTGGGCAAGGAGCCCGGATGACCGGCATCCAGATCACCGGCCTCGCCTCGGGCCTCGACACCGAGTCGATCATCAGCCAGCTGATGTCGATCGAGAGCCAGCCGCGCACGCGGATGGCCCGCCAGCAGGTCGCGGTGCAGGCGCGCCAGGACGCGCTGCGCCAGATCGACACCAAGCTCACCAACCTCAAGCTCGCGGCGACCGACCTGCGTTCGGCGGTGCTGTGGACGCCGGTCCAGACCTCCTCGAGCTCGAGCGAGAGCGTCTTGACCGCCCGCATGACGGGCGCCGCCGCGCCCGGTGCCGCGACCGTCGAAGTGCAGAACCTCGCGTCGGCCGAGCAGCACACGATCGCCGCGCCCACCAGCGGCCGCGTGACGATCTCGAGCGGCGGGTCCTACGACTACACCTCGCTCGACGACCTCGTCGGCAAGATCAACGGCGACGACCAGGGCAGCGTCTACGCGGTCAACGTGAACGGCAACCTCGTGCTGTCGCGCCGCGTCACCGGCGCGGACCAGGGCTTCACCGCCGACTTCGGCGTCTCGGCCAGCGAGACGGTCAAGGCCGGCAAAGACGCGCAGTACACCGTCGACGGCGTCGCGCAGAGCTCGCCGACCAACGTCGTCACCAACGGCCTGCCCGGCATCGAGCTCACGCTCAAAACCGTCGGCACCTCGACGGTCAACGTCTCCAACCCGGCGGCCGACCCGACGCAGGTCTCCAACAAGCTCAAGGCGTTCGTCTCGGCCTACAACGACGCGGTCACGCTCGTGCGCGGCGAGCTGACCGAGAAGCGCGTCTCCAACCCGCAGAGCGACGACGACGCCAAGCAGGGCGTCCTCTTCGGCGACACCGCCCTGAACGGCCTGCTCGGTCAGCTGCGCCAGACGATCTCCGAGGCGGGGCTCGACCAGCTCGGCGTCAAGGTCTCCGACAGCGGCTCGGCCACCGACGCCGACGCGCTCGCCGGCAAGCTCACCTTCGACCAGGCCGCGTTCGACGCGGCCTGGGCCAGCGGCCCGCAGGCGGTCCAGCAGAAGCTGACGGCGTTCGCGCCCTCGTTCGAGGCCGTCCTCGATCCGGTCACGCGGGCGGGCGACGGCCTCATGGACCAGCGCGTCAAGGACGCCGACAGCGAGATCAGCTCGATCAAGGATCAGCTCGCGCGCATGGACGAGCGCCTCCAGAACAAGGAGGACTACCTGCGCGCGCAGTTCACCGCGCTCGAGACCGCCCTGTCGAAGTCGCAGTCGCAGGCGTCCGATCTGGCGAGCCAGCTGGCGCAGCTGCAGAGCTGACGCGGGCGCTCAAGCTCGCGCGCGCGTGGGCGATCACATCGAGCGTGACCCTCTACGCCCGCCCCCAGGCCTATCGCGAGGCCAGCGTGATGACCGCCTCGCCTGAGCAGCTCGTCGTGATGCTGTACG
>DATFRW010000237.1:0-2840 GCA_035262945.1 Solirubrobacteraceae bacterium | reverse complement strand
CGTCGACGTGCGCGAGCAGCGCGCCGAGCACGGTCGGCACGCCGGCCAGGAGCGTCGGGTGCTCCTCCTCGATGAAGCGCGCGAGCGGCTCGGCCTGCAGGAACGGGCCGGGCATGTGCAGCGCGGCACCGGTCAGCGCGGCACCGAACGGCAGGCCCCACGCGTTGACGTGGAACATCGGCACGATCGCGAGAACGCGATCCTGCGACGAGAGCCCGACGGCATCGGCCATGCAGATCGCGGTCGAATGCAGGCTCACCGAGCGGTGCGAATAGAGGACGCCCTTGGGGTTGCCGGTGGTCCCGCTCGTGTAGCAAAGCGCGGCCGCGGCGCGCTCGTCGATCGAGGGCCACGCGTAGTCACCGTCGCCCGCCTCGGCGAGCAGCTCCTCGTAGGAGAGCGCACCCGGGAGCGCGTCGAGGTCGCCGTCGCCCATCACGACGTACTGGCGCACGCCCTCGAACTGGGGCGCGAGCCTGGCCAGCGGCTCGACGAGCGAGCCGTCGACGAAGACCACGCCGTCGCGGGCGTGGTTGACGATGTAGGTGATCTGGTCCGGGAAGAGGCGGATGTTGATCGTGTGCAGCACCGCGCCGTAGGACGGGATCGCCAGGTACAGCTCGAAGTGGCGCTGCGAGTTCCACGCGAACGTCGCCACGCGGTCGCCGGTCTGCACGCCGAGCCGCGCGAGCACGCGACCTAGACTTTCGACGCGGTCGGCAACCTCGGCGTAGGAGGCGCGCGCCGGGCCGGCCTGCTCGAGCGTCACCACCTCCTGGTCGGGGTAGCAAGTCCGCAGCCGGCCTCGCATCGCGCCGACCGTCAGCTGAAAGTCGTTCTGCATCAGGCCTTCGAGCATGGGCCGCAGCGTACGGGACCTACAGGAAGCCGTTCAGGTTTCGTTCAGGAACCTGACGACGCCGCGTGCCACGCTCTGACGCCATGAAGACCTCACGGATGCAGGTCATGCTCGCGGTCCTCGCCGGTTGCGTGCTGCTCGTCATCGCAGCGGTGTATTTCGCCGAGCCCGCCCACTCGCTGCCGGGCTTCTTCCCCGGGCACGTGAGCGCGGGGAGCTCGGAGGCCGCGCACCACCACGTCAAGCACGGCATCGCGGCCCTCGCGGTGGCGCTTGCCGCGTTCGCCTACGCGTGGTTCGCGACCGGCCCGGCGGCTCGCCGGAGCCATACCACCGCCTGAGCCCCCGGCCTTGATCAGCTACTTCCAGGCCGCGATCCTCGGGATCGTGCAGGGCATCGCCGAGCCGTTCCCGGTGTCTTCGCTCGGCCACGGGGTGATCCTCCCGCGCGCATTCGGGTGGAACATCCACCAGAACGACGACTTCTTCCTCGCCTTCCTCGTGGCGACGCACCTCGCCACCGCGCTCGTCCTGCTCGGCTTCTTCTGGGAGGACTGGAAGCGGATCGTCGCGGGCGTCGTGCGCTCGCTGCGCGAGCGTGAGATCCGCGAGGGCGACGCCGATGCGCGGCTCGGATGGCTGCTCATCATCGGCACGATCCCGGTCGGGCTCATCGGCCTGCTGCTCGAGAAGCCGCTGCGCAGCGTGTTCGCCTCGCCGGCCAGCGCCGCCGCGTTCCTCATCGCCAATGGCCTCATGCTGCTCGGCGCCGAGCGGCTGCGGCGCCGGGTCGTCGCGACCGACGCGGTCGGGTCCGACGAGCGGCTGTCGCACATGAGCTGGCGCAACGCGGGGTTCGTCGGCACCGCCCAGGCGATCGGGCTCATCCCCGGGTTCTCGCGGTCCGGCGCGACGATGAGCGCCGGCCTCGTCGCCGGCCTGAGCAACGAGGACGCCGCGCGCTTCGCGTTCCTGCTCGCGACGCCGATCATCGGCGCCGCGGCGCTGCTCAAGGTGCCCGACCTGCTCGGCCCCGCGGGAAACGGCGTACGCGGGCCGGCGCTCGTCGGCGCGATCTGCGCCGCGATCACCACCTACTTCGCCGTCAAGTTCCTGCTGCGCTTCTTCGAGACCAACCGCCTGACGCCGTTCGGGATCTACTGCGTCACCGCCGGTGTCCTATTGACGCTCGCCTTCGCCGCCGGGCTCTAACGTCGATGTGACATGACCCTGTTCCGACTGCTCGTCGTCGAGGACGACCCAGAGCTTCGCCACCTGCTGTCGCGCGGGCTCGGCGAGGAGGGCTTCGACGTGCGGGCGGTCCCTGACGCCGCCTCGGCCATGGAGCAGGTTGGCGACCTCCCCGACGGGCTGGTCATCGACATCGGGCTGCCCGACGCCGACGGGCGCGACCTCTGCCAGGCGCTGCGCGCCCGCGGCATCGACGCACCCGTGCTGTTCCTCACCGCGCGCGACGCGATGACCGACCGGCTCTCGGGATTCAGCGCGGGCGGCGACGACTACGTCACCAAGCCGTTCCATTTCGACGAGGTCGTCGCGCGGCTGCGGGCGATGCTGCGCCGCGCTGCCGCCGACGCGTCGACGACCGTCGGTGCCTTGCGGCTCGATCCCGTCGCTCACGCGATCAGCGGCGACGTCGGCGATGCCTCGCTCACGCCGACCGAGTTCCGCCTGCTCGCCGCGCTCGCGGCGCAGCCGACGGCGGTCGTCCGGCGCCGCGACCTCGTTCGGGCGGCGTGGCCCGAAGGCGCGATCGTGCACGACAACACGCTCGACCAGTACGTCGCGCGACTGCGGCGCAAGTTGCGCGAGACGTCGTCGGAGGCGACCATCGAGACCGCTCACGGCATCGGCTACCGGCTGCTATGAGGCGATTTGACACCCTCCGCGGACGCCTCACGGCGCTTGCGCTGCTGGCCGCGCTCGGCGCGGTCACGGTGCTCACGATCGCGTTCAACGT
>DATFRW010000236.1:0-14461 GCA_035262945.1 Solirubrobacteraceae bacterium | reverse complement strand
CGACGTGATGCTGCCGGCGACGTTCGGCATGCCGACCGCCAGGACGCCGGCGAGCGCGACGAGGCCGACCATGATCACGAGCCACTCGACCGAGGTCTGTCCGCGCTGGTCGGTGAGGCGTCGGCGCATGCGACCATGCTGTACCGGCGCGGCGCCGCCGCCAATGGTTCGCCGGGCTCATCTTGCGCGTGGGCCGGGCCCACGCAGAGCTAGGCCCTCAGGGCCTGGAGAGCGTCTAGCTGCGCGCTTCGGCCTCGGAGGCCGGCGTCGCCGGCTCCCAGTCGGCGGCCGCGCCGAGGCCCGCGCTCTTGAGCACCTTCAGCGACAGCAGAGCGCACTTCATGCGCGTGGCCGAGATGTCGATGCCCAGCAGGTCCAGCACGAACGAGCGGTCCAGGCGCAGCAGGTCGTCGACCTTCATGCCCTTGACCTCGTCGGACGCCATCGATGCGGCGGCCTGGCTGATCGCGCACCCCTGCCCCTCGAAGCGCACGTCCTCGACCGTGCCGTCGTCGGCGACGCGCAGCATCACGGTCAGCTCGTCGCCGCAGAGCGGGTTGGTGTCGGAGAACTGCAGGTCCGGGTTGTCCATCGGCCCCCAGTTGTGGGGGCGCTTGTAGTGCTCGAGGATCTCCTCGCGGTAGAGGTCGTCCATCAGGCGAACACCTCCTTGACCTTCGCCAGGCCCGCGATGAACGCGTCGACGTCCTCGTGCGTGTTGTGCACGCCGAACGAGGCGCGCGACGAGGCACCGACCCCGAGGCAGCGCATCAGCGGCTGCGCGCAGTGGTGCCCGGCACGCACGCAGATGCCCTGGCGCCCGAGGATCTCGGCGACGTCGTGCGGATGGATCCCCTCGAGCGCGAACGAGACGAGCGCGCCGCGCTGATCCGGATCGGCCGGGCCGTGGATCGACGCGCCCGGCACGCCCCGCAGCCGCTCGAGCGTATAGGCGACGAGGTCGCGCTCGTGCTCGCGGACCTGGTCCATGCCGATGCCCTGGAGGAAGTCGACCGCCGCTCCGAGGCCGATCGCCTCGGCGATGTTCGACGTGCCCGCCTCGAACTTCGCGGGGCTCTGCGCCCACCGCGTCTCCTCGACCGACACCGAGGCGATCATGTGCCCACCGGTGATGAACGGCGGCATCGCGGCCAGCAGCTCGGCGCGGCCGTGCAGGACGCCGACGCCGGTCGGCCCATAGGCCTTGTGGCCGGTCCACCCGTAGAAGTCGGCGTCGAGCGCTCCCAGATCTACCGGGATCTGCGGCACCGCCTGGGCGCCGTCGACGACGACGATCGCGCCGGCATCGTGCGCGCGGCGCACGATCTCCGCGATCGGGTTGATCGTGCCGACGACGTTCGAGATGTGCACGACCGCGACGACCTTGACGTCGCCGCCCGCGAGCAGCTCGTCGAGCTCACCGAGGTCGAGGTGCCCCTCGTCGTCTACGCGCAGCGCCGAGAACGCCGCCCCGCGCCGCAGCGCCAGCTGCTGCCACGGCACAAAGTTCGAGTGGTGCTCCATCTCGGTGACCACCACGCGGTCGCCGGGGCCGACGTTCGCGTCGCCCCACGCGTAGGCCACCAGGTTGAGCGCCTCGGTCACGTTGCCGGTGAAGATGGTCCCCGCGGCGTCCCAGTTCAGCCAATGGGCGATGCGCTCGCGCGCGCCCTCGAAGAGCTCGGTCGCCTCTGCCGCCAGCGGATAGACCCCGCGGTGCACGCTCGCGCGATGGTGCGAGTAGTAGTCGTCCATCGCCTCGAGGACGGTGCGCGGCGTCTGGGACGTCGCGCCCGAGTCCAGATAGACGAGCCCGTCGCGGTCGAGCGAAGGGAACTCGTTGGCCAGCGCGGTGTCGGCGAGGGCGCCCACGGCTAGGCCGCCGCTTCCGCTGCCTCGCGCACCCAGCCGTAGCCCTCGCGTTCGAGCTGCTCGACGAGCTCGGAACCGCCCTCCTTGACGATGCGCCCGTCGTACATGATCGAGACGCGGTCCGGCTCGACCAGGTGCAGGATGCGCTGGTAGTGGGTGATGATGAGGACGCCGAGGTCGCTCTCGGCGGCGACCGTGTTGACGCCGTGGGCGACGGTGTTCAGCGCGTCGATGTCGAGGCCCGAGTCGGTCTCGTCGAGGACCGCGATGTCGGGGCGCTGGAGCGCGAGCTGGAGGATCTCGAGGCGCTTCTTCTCGCCGCCGGAGAACCCGTCGTTGAGGTAGCGGGAAGCGAACTCGCGCTTGACGTGCGTGAGGTCCATCGCCTGCTCGACGAGCTTGCGGAACTCCTTGAGCGACACCTCGGCCTCGCCGCGCGCCTCGCGGTGGGCGTTCATGACCATCCGCAGGTACTTGGTGATCGTCACGCCGGGGATGGCGACCGGGTACTGGAAGGCCATGAAGAGGCCCATGCGCGCCCGCTCGTCGGGATCGGCCTCGGTGATGTCCTCGCCCTTGAAGAGGATCTGACCCTCGGAAACATCGAGGGTCGGCTGGCCCATGATGGCGTTGGCCAGCGTCGACTTGCCCGAGCCGTTGGGGCCCATCAGGGCGTGGATCTCACCCTTGTTGGCGGTGAGGTCGACGCCCTTGAGGATGTGCTTGTCGCCGGCGTGGACGTGGAGGTTGCGGATCTCGAGATCGGCCATGCGCTTTCGTGTCGTGGTGGTGGTCAGGCGGGGACGGGTGCCCTCGGCGCAGGCTGCGCCTGCGGGCGCTCGGAAAACTCGACGAGCTCGGCGAGCGTCGTCTGGGCCAGCGCCTTGATGACGCCGCCCTGCACGCGCGTCCAGAGGAGCTTCGTCGCGCAGCCGCGCCCGTGGTCGTCGAGGTGCGAGCACAGGACTCGGCCCTCGTCGGAATCATCGACGAAGCAGCTCATCGGGGCGACCGCGCCCTCGAGCGCGAGCACCACCTCGTCCATGCTGATCGCCTCGGGCGGGCGCGACAGGCGGTAGCCGCCATGGGCACCGCGCGTGCTCTCGACGAGGGCGGCCTTCTTGAGAAGGGCGACGATCCGCTCGAGGTAGGCGAGCGGCAGGCCCTCGGCCTCGGCGATCGCCTTCAGCGAAACCGGCTGGCCTGAGGTTTGGCGCCCGAGCTCGACGAGCAGACGTACGCCGTACTCCGCCTTCGTCGTGAAGATCATGTGGCAATCCTACCAATGCGGTCGGAGATCCCCGCGGGGAAGGCACGGCGCCTCGGGCGCCGAACGATTGCAATCATGCGCGCCGTCCCCGTCCGTCAGGACGTCCCTATGGCCCGCACCGTGACCATCGCTGCGGCCACCGCCGCCTTGATGCTCGGGCTCGTCGCGCCCGCCGCTGCCGCCTGCACCGACTCGGGCGCGCGCCCCACGCACGCATCGCTCGCGCGCGCGAGACAGGCGACGCTCTGCCTGATCAACCGCGCGCGCGCCGCGCACGGCCTCGGGAGGCTGCGGCACGCAGCGCTGCTGGACCGCGCCGCCGCCGCGCACAGCCGCGACATGGTGCGCCGCGACTTCTTCTCCCACAACTCGCCCGGCGGCTCGACGCCCAGCCAGCGCATCGACCGCACCGGCTACCTCAGCGGCGCGCGCTCGTGGGCGATCGGCGAGACGATCGCCTGGGGCACCGGCCGCTTGGGCACGCCCGCCTCGATCGTCCGCGGCTGGCTGAACTCGCCCGAGCACCGCGCGATCCTGCTCGACGGCCGCTTCCACGACCTCGGCATCGGCGTCGCGATCGGCGCCCCGAACGAGGGCCGCCGCGGAGCGACGTTCACGGGCGACTTCGGCGCGCGCGGGTAGCGACCGCGCCCCGGCGAACGTGCGATAGGCTCGCGCACATGCTCGTCGCCATGAGCGCGTGGGCGGCCACCTTCGGCCTGGTCCTCGTCTTCTTCGTCATCCTGCCGGGCATCGCGATGGGGTGCATCGCGTTCGCGATCGCGCAGGTGTTCGGCGAGCGGGCCGAGAACCAGGACTACGCGCGGCACCACCGGCTGCCGGGCACGTAGTGTCGCGCCCGGTCGCGCTGATCACGGGCGCTGCGCGCGGGATCGGCCTCGAGACCGCGCGCCGACTCTCGGCAAGCCACCGCGTCGCGCTCCTCGACCTCGACGCGGAGGGCATCGAGCGAGAGGCTGCCTCCCTCGGCGACGCGGTGTGGGCGCCGTGCGACATCACGAGCTCGACCGCCGTCGACGAGGCGGTCGCGCAGGTCGTCGACGCGTGCGGCGGCATCGACGTCTGCATCTCGAACGCGGGCATCGCCACCGCCGGCGCCGTGCGCCACCTCGACCCCGACGTCCTGGCCGCGCAGCTCAACGTCAACCTCACCGGCAACTGGCGCGTGATCCACGCCTGCCTGCCCCACGTGATCGCCCGCCGCGGCTACGTCCTCGGCGTGGCGTCGCTCGCGGCGATCGTGCCGCCGTTGGGCCTCGGCGCCTACGGCGCGTCCAAGGCGGGGCTCGCGCAGCTGCTCGACGTGCTGCGCATGGAGGTGCGACACCTCGGCGTCGACGTCGGCGTCGCCTACTTCTCATGGATCGACACGGACATGGTCCGTGGCGCGGATCGCCAGCACCCCGGGTTTGCCGCGATGCGCTCGCGCCTGCGCGGGCCGGCCGCGAAGACCCTGCCGGTGGGCGATGCGGCCGACGCGATGGTCCGCGGCGTCCAGCGCCGCTCGCGCCGCGTCGTCGCGCCCGGGTTCGTCGGGGCGCTCTACCGCCTGCGCGGCGTCATCCCCGAGGTCATCGAGCACGAGGCCGTGAAGTCCGCGCCCGAGGTCGACCGCTACACCGCCGAGATGGTGGCCCAGCGCGGCCCCTTCGAGGCGGGCCTGCGCCCCGGCGAGCGCGGCAGCGAAGCCGCCGCCCGCAGCGCCGGCCGCTGAGCCTCAAGCGGCTCGTACGTCCGTCGAGCGGTACTCAAGACGCGACGAGCGGCTGACCGATAACCCCGCGTGGAGTCGAACGCCCTTGGTGGGGCTTGGGGGAATCGTTGATGCACGCCGTTTGGGGAATTCGCTGGGACAGGGAGATCGACCGCCGCAGGACGGCGATGGCGGTGCTCGCGCTGCTCGCCGCGCTGGCGATCGGCCTGCTCGCGTTCGGCGCGCCGGCGCGCGCGGCGCAGCCGGCCGCGACCGCGCCTCCCACCACGCTCGACGACGTGCGCGCCGCGATCGGCGCCGCGCAGTCGGGCGCGACCGGCGCGAGCGTCGACGTCGCGGTGGTCGACACCGGCATGGTCCCGGTGCCCGCCCTGGCCGCGCCCGGCAAGGTCGTCCAGGGCCCCGACTTCTCCAGCCAGGGGCGCAACCCGCGCTTCGCGCACCTCGATACCTACGGCCACGGCACGCACATCGCCGGGATCATCGCCGGCGTCGCGCCCGGCGCGCGCCTCGTCAACCTCAAGGCCGCGGGCGCCGACGGCGCGACGAACCTCGGCGCGATCGTCGCGGCGATCAGCTGGGCGGTGGCGCACCGCGACGACTACGGCCTGCACATCCGCGTGCTGAACCTCTCATTCGGTACCCCGCCGCGGCGGTACGACAACGACCTGCTGGCCTACGCGGTCGAGCAGGCGTGGAAGGCGGGCATCGTCGTCGTCGTCTCGGCGGGCAACGAGGGGACGACCCAGCACGGCCTCACTTCGCCGGGCTACGACCCGTTCCTGATCGCAGTGGGCGCCGACGACCTTGCCGGCACGCCCGACGTGGGCGACGACCTCGTCCCCGACTGGTCGAGCCGCGGCGACGGCGTGCGCAACCCGGACCTCGTCGCGCCCGGCCGCTCCATCGTCAGCCTGCGCGACCCCAACTCGGCGCTCGACCTCGCCCACCCCGAGGCGCGCGTCGGAGATGACCTCTTCAAGGGCAGCGGCACCTCGCAGGCGGCCGCCGTCGTCTCCGGTTCAGTGGCGCTCGTCCTCGAGCGCCGCCCCGGCCTCGCGCCCGACCAGGTCAAGGCGCTGCTGACGCGCAGCGCGACGCCGCTCACGAACGCCGCCCCCGAGGCGCAGGGCGCGGGGCGACTCGACATCGCCAAGGCGCTGGCCGCGCCGGCGCCCGACCCTGCGTCGGTGCGCCAGCTCTTCCGGCCGGCGGAGATCCGCGGGCTCTTGGCCAAGCTGCTCGCCGGCGCGGGCGGCAACCGCCACGCCGACGTCGGCCCCGTGGGCCCGGACGGCTCGAGCTGGGGCGGCGCGAAGTGGGGCGGCAGCTCGTGGGGCGGCTCCTCCTGGGGCGGCTCGTCGTGGGGCGGTTCGTCCTGGTCGAGTGCCGGTGACGCCTAAGCGCTCGCGCAACGGGGGCGCGCGGCGCCGGCGGTGGATGCGCCTGGGCGGCCGCCCGGGCGTCTGGGCGCTCATCGCGGCGATGAGCGCCGGCGCGCTGGCGCTGACGCTCGTCCATGTCCGCCATCTGCCGGCCCTCGGCCCGGAGCCCCACCCGCCTTGGTGGCTGCTGGCGATCGCGTTCGCGGTAGCGGAGCTGTGCGTCGTCCACGTCGAGTTCCGCCGCAACGTCCACATCTTCTCCCTGAGCGAACTGCCGCTGGCCTTCGGCCTGATCTTCGCGACGCCGTCGGCGATGCTGCTCGGCGTCCTGCTCGGCCCGATCGTCGTGCTGGTCGTCAACCGCGGCCAGTCGGCGGTCAAGGTCGCATTCAACGTGGCGCTGTTCTGGCTCGGCGCCTCGCTGGCGATCACGATCGCGCACGCGCTCGTGCCCGCGAGCGACGCCGTCGACCCGGCCGTGTGGGGCGCCACGCTCGTGGCGACGCTGGCCAACGCCGTGCTCGGCGCGCTGCTGGTCTGCGTGGTCATCCGGCTGTCCGGCCAGCCGATCGCGGCGGGCAAGCTCGTGCGCACGCTGGCGATGGCCACGACGGTGTGCGTCACCAACACCTTCCTCGCGCTCGGAGGCGCGGCGGCGGTCGACAGCGACCCGCGGGCAGCGGTGCTGCTCGTCGTCCCCGCGGGGGCGGTCGTGCTCGCCTACCGCGCCTATATGGGCGAGCGGCGCAAGCACGAAAGCCTCGAGTTCCTGCACGAGGTCACCCGCCTGCTCGCGCGCGCGCCCGACATCGGCGCCGGCCTCGCGGGCCTGCTGCAGCGCACCGTCGACGTGTTCCGGGGCGACCTCGCCGAGATCATCCTGCTGCCGTCCGACCACGGCTCCGAGCCGCTGCGCACGACGCTCGAGCAGGGCGGCACGGTCGAGCCGATGGCGCCCGCCAACCGCTACGTTGCCGACGCCCTGCGCGGGCTCGTCGACGGCGACACGCCGGCGCTCCTGCTCGAGCGCCCGCTCGACGACCCGCTGCTCGACGCGGCGCTGGCGCGGCGCGGCATCCAGCGCGCGATGCTCTCCGCGCTCCCCGGCGAGACGCGCATCGTCGGCACGTTCCTCGTCGCCAACCGCAGCCAGGCCGGCGGCTTCGACGCCCACGACCTGACGCTCTTCGGCACCCTGGCCAACCACGCGAGCGTGTCGCTTGAGTACGACCGCCTCGACCACCTCGTCTCGCAACTGCGCGAGCTCCAGGGCCGCCTCGAGCACCAGGCCTACCACGACCCGCTCACCGGGCTGGCCAACCGCGCGCTGTTCCTGCAGCGACTCAGCGAGCTGCTGGACTCGGGCCGCCGCGACTTCACGGTCCTCTTCCTCGACCTCGACGACTTCAAGACGATCAACGACAGCCTCGGCCACTCGATCGGCGACGAGCTGCTCGAGGCGGTTGCCGGGCGGCTGCGCGGCGCGCTCAAGCACGGCGACCTCGCCGCCCGGCTGGGCGGCGACGAGTTCGCGGTGCTGCTGCACGGCGTCCGCGAGAGCGACGACGCCGGCCGCGTCGCCGACCGCGTCATCGAGCTCTTCAACCACCCGTTCTCGGTCGCCGGGCACGAGATCTCCGTGCACGCGAGCCTCGGGATCGTCGAGGGCTGGGGCGCCGAGGTCGCCGACGCCGAGGAGCTGCTGCGCAACGCCGACGTCGCCATGTACACGGCCAAGAACGCGGGCAAGCAGCGCCACGAGGTCTTCGAGCCCGCGATGCACGCGGCGGTCCTGCGCCGCCATCGCCTCAAGGAGGACCTGCAGCGCGCGGCCGAGCGCGGCGAGCTGGTGGTCGACCTGCAGCCGATCGTCGAGCTCGACACCGGCAACGTCACCGCCGCCGAGGCGCTCGTGCGCTGGAACCATCCCGAGCGCGGCCGGATGACCCCGGGCGACTTCATCGACGTCGCCGAGGAGACCGGCCGCATCCTCGAGGTCGACCGCTTCGTGCTCCAGCACGCGTGCATGCTCGCCTCGCGCTGGCCGTCGGCCGAGGCCGGCCGCGTCGCGCTGCACGTCAACGTCTCGCCGCGCGAGCTGCAGCGACCCGAGCTCATCGGCCGCGTCGCCGACGCGCTCGAGGCCACCGGCCTCCCGCCCAGCCAGCTCGTGCTGGAGATCACCGAGAGCGGCCTGATGCGCGACCCGCGCGCCGTCCTCGGGCGCCTGCAGGCGCTGCGCGCGCTCGGTGTCCGGCTGGCGATCGACGACTTCGGGACCGGCTACTCGTCGCTGAGCTACCTGCGCTGGATGCCGATCGACGTGCTGAAGATGGCCAAGAGCTTCGTCGACGACCTCGGCGGCGCCGAGCAGCACACCGCGCTGGCGGGCACGATCGCCGGCCTCGCGCGCACGCTGAACATGGCGGTCGTCGCCGAGGGGATCGAGCGCCCCGAGCAGGCCGACCTGCTGCACGGCCTGCAGGTCGAGCTCGGGCAGGGCTACCTGTTCGCCCCGCCGCTGCAGCCCGAGGCGTTCGGGTCGCTGCTGCTCGCGCGCTGCGCCGCCTAGCCACGACCGCGTGTTCGATGTCCTACACGCCCTTGAACACGTTCTTCTTGATCGATACAGTCTTGATCGATTCAGATGGGCTCTCGGACCGCAAGCGCACCGACACTGGCCGACGTCGCCGAGCACCTCGGCGTCTCGCGCACGACGGTGTCGAACGCGTACAACCGGCCCGATCAGCTGAGCCCCTCGCTGCGCGAGCGCGTGCTCGCGGCCGCGGGTGAGCTGGGCTACGCCGGGCCCAACCCGATGGCGCGGTCGCTGCGCCGCGGCAGCACCGGGTCGCTCGGCCTCGTCTTTGACCAGAACCTCCGCTACATCTTCAGCGACCCGGCGGCCGTGCTGTTCCTGTCCGGCGTCGCCGCCGGTTGCGAGGAGCAGGGCAGCGGCCTCGCCCTGGTGCCGGCGCTCCCCGAGGGCGCGGCCGAGGTCGTGCGCTCGGCGCTCGTCGACGGCTACGTGATGTTCTGCACGCCGGAGGACGACGAGCGCTTCGAGGCCGTGCGCGCCCGCGGGCTGCCCTACGTCCTTGTCGACTACTCGCCGCTGGCCGCCGGCCCGCACGTGAATATCGACGACCGCGGGGGGGCGCGCGCCGTCGCGCAGCACCTCGTCGACCTCGGCCATCGCCGCCTCGGGATCGTGCTGCCCTGGGCCTACGGCTGCGAGACCGCGCAGGACGCCGAGGACCTCTCCGGCCCCGCGCTCGCGACCGACGAGCAGCGCTGGCGCTCCTTCATCCGGCACGAGCGGCTCGTCGGCTGGCGCGACGCGATCGAACCCGCGGGCATCGATTGGACGACGGTCCCGGTCGGCAGCGCGCCGGATCGCGCGCAGGGCAGCGGGTACGCCTCGGCCGCCCAGCTGCTCGATCGCGCCGACCGCCCCACAGCGATCATCTGCCTCTCCGACGTGCTCGCGTTCGGCGTCCAGCGCGCCGCGGCCGAGCGCGGGATCCGCATCCCCCAAGACCTCAGCGTCGTCGGCTTCGACGACATCCCCGAGGCGGCAGCCGCCGGCCTCACCACCGCCTTCCAGGATCACGCCGCCAAGGGGGAGCAAGCCGTGCGCCTGCTCACCCAGGGCGGCGACGACGTCCTCCTCCCCACCAGGCTCGTGGTCCGCTCGTCGAGCGGCCCCGCACCGAGCTGAAAGGAGCATCCGATGCTCGACATCGCCATCGCCACCCACCTCGCCAAGGACAAGATGGAGCGCCAGTTCGCCGCGCCGCCGCGCCGCCCGTCCGCGCCCGCGACCGCCGTCGTGGCCGCCGCTCCCCGCGCCCCAGTGCGCCGCGCGACCGTGTACGCGCTGCGCGGGCTGGCCAACCGGATCGAGCCGACTCCGCGCTGCGCCGGCGCCTGACACGCAGGTAGGGTCCGGTCCGTCGCATGGCGGACCGGACGGTCGACATCCTGCTCGTCGGCGGCGGCATCGCTTCGGCGAACGCCGCCGCGACGCTTCGCGACGAGGGCTTCGACGGCTCGATCCTGCTCGTCGGGCGCGAGCCGCACCCGCCCTACCACCGGCCGCCGGCGTCGAAGGAGTACCTGCGCGGCGAGCACGGCGCCGAGGAGGCGTTCGTGCATCCGGCCGACTGGTGGGAGTCCGCGGGCGTCGAGCTCGCGACGCGCACCAGCGTGCTGGAGCTCGACACGGCGCAGCGCACCGCGAAGCTGTCGACAAAGGAGACCGTCGGCTTCGATCGGGCGCTCGTCGCGACCGGCGCGATGGTCCGGCGGCTCCAGGTCGACGGCGCCCAGCTCGAGGGCGTGCACTACCTGCGCGCGCTCGGCAACGCGGACGCCATTCGCGCGGATACCGAGGACTTCGAGCGCGTCGTGTGCGTGGGCGGCTCGTACATCGCCTCCGAGGTGGCGGCGTCGCTCACCGAGATCGGCCGCAAGGTGACGATGGTGATGCTCGAGGGCGATCCGCTCGAGCGCAGCTTCGGCGCGACGGCCGCGCGCTACTTCCGGCGGGTGCTCGAGGAGCACGGCGTCGAGGTGATCGGCGGCGAGGAGGTCGCGCGGTTCGAGGGCGGCGAGCGCGTGGAGCGCGTCGTCACCACCGGCGGGCGCGCGATCGACGCGCAGGCGGTGATCTGCGGCGTCGGCGCGATCCCCGACGTCATGCTCGCGCGCAAGTCCGGCCTGGACCTGGGCAAGCTCGGCGGCGTGCTGTGCGACAGCCGGCTGCGCACGTCGGTCGAGGGCGTGTACGCCGCCGGTGACATGTGCGAGTACGAATCGGTCGTGCACGGGCGCTTCGTGCGCATCGAGCACGAGGAGGTCGCCGCCGCGCAGGGCCGCACCGCCGCGCGCAACATGCTCGGCGCCGACGTCGCGCACGACGAGGTCCCCTACTTCTTCTCCGACCTCTCTGACTGGGAGTCGCTCGAGTACGTCGGGCCCGCGTTCGGGTGGGACGACGAGGAGGTCGAGGGCTCCGTCGACGACGGCGCCTTCGCCATCTGGTACCGCCACGAGGGCGCGGTCCGCGCGCTGCTCAGCGTCGGCGGCTTCGGCGATCTCGATCGCGCGCGCGACGAGATCCGGGCGTCCGCCGGGGTCTAGCGCCGCCCGCGCGAGTGTCGGCTTTGTCGGCCTGAGGCCGAGCAAGCCGACACTCGACTTGACGTCGTCGAGTTAGCGATATATCGTGATGCAACAACGACAGTAGGAGATACACAATGACTGCTATCGCTGCAACGACTTGGGCCGGCCCCGGGGAGCACCGCCGGGGCCGCGCCGGGAAGGCGCTCATCGGCGCCGCGATCCTGCACGCCATGGCCGGCCACAAGCGCCATCGCGGCGGCCCCGGCGGCCATGGCTTCGATCCGCGCGGGTTCGCGTTCGGCATGCGCGGGTTCGGCCCGTTCGGCTTCGGTCCCCCTGGGCGCGGTGGCCGCCGTGCGCGGCGCGGCGACGTCCGTGCCGCAGTGCTCCTGCTCCTCGACGAGGAGCCGCGCAACGGCTACCAGCTCATGCAGGAGATCGAGGAGCGCAGCCACGGCGCGTGGCGGCCGAGCCCGGGCTCCATCTACCCCGCGCTCTCCCAGCTCGAGGACGAGGGCCTCGTGCGCAGCAACGAGTCGGCCGGGCGCCGCGCGTTCGAACTGACCGACGAGGGCCGCGCCTACGTCGCCGAGCACCGCGACGCGCTCGGCAGCCCGTGGGACGAGGCCGGCGGCGACATCCCCGAGGACCTCGCCGAGCTGCGCAATCTCATGGTTCAGCTCGGGATGGCCACGATGCAGGTCGCCCAGGCCGGCAACGAGGCGCAGACCGCCGAGGCCCGCAAGGTCCTCGAGGACGCGCGCCGCGCCATCTACGGGATCCTGGCCGACGGGTAGGCGTCCGCCGTGTGCAGGGTTATCGTGTCGCCATGGTCGAGGATTCAGGCCTTATCGGTCCCGAGGAGCCCGCGTTCCACCTAGAGCTCACGGCGGCGCAGCTGAAGGTGACGCACACGGCGCTCAAGTCGTTGTTCGACGACCTCGGCCACGAGGAGCGCGACGTCCAGCTCATCGTGCGCGAGGTGCTGGCCAAGCTCCCTGACGAGCACGAGATCCGCGCGATCGACCTCAAGCAAGAGCTGCTGCGCCGCCGCAACGAGGCGGCGTAGCGGCGAGGGCGGGCGCCTCGGGGTTCCACGCGCCCGCGTGGAACCATGGAGGCATGCCGAGCATCGCCGTTCTGGGCACGGGGGTCATGGGCGCCCCGATGGCCCGCAACCTCGCCCGGGCGGGCTACGCGGTCCGCGCCTGGAACCGCACGATCGACAAGGCGCTGCCGCTGCGCGTCGACGGCGTCGACGTACACGACGACCCGGGTGACGCCGCCGCGGGCGCCGACGTCGTCATGACCATGCTGGCCGACGCCGACGCGGTGCTGACGGTCGCCGAGCGCGCCCGCCTCGCCGCGGGGCAGATCTGGTGGCAGGCGTCGACGATCGGCCTCGCCGGCACCGAGCGCTGCGAGGAACTGGCGGGCGCGTCGGGCGCCGTGCTCGTCGACGCCCCGGTGCTCGGCACCCGTCAGCCGGCCGAGCAGGCTGCGCTCGTCGTGCTTGCGTCGGGGCCCGACGACGCGCTCGCGACCTCCCAACCGTTCTTCGACGCCGTCGCGTCCAGGACGCTGAGGCTCGGCCCGGCGGGCACCGGCACCCGGCTCAAGCTCGCCGTCAACACCTGGGTGCTCGCGGTGACCGGGGGCACGGCCGAGACGATCGCGCTGGCGCGGTCCCTGGGAATCGACCCCGCGCGCGTGTTCGAGGCGCTCGAGGGCGGCCCGCTCGATCTGCCCTACTTCCGGGTGAAGGGCCAGCTCATGCTCGACGACGAGTTCCCGACCTCGTTCGCGCTGTCGCTCGCCGCGAAGGACGCACGGCTCGTCGGGGAGGCCGCCGAGCGGTCCGGGGCCAACCTCGCGCTCACGCGCTCGGTGGCCGAGCAGATGAGTCGCGCGGAGGAGTCGGGGCTCGGCGACGCGGACATGGCCGCCGTCTACCGCGTCGCGGCGGCGGGCTGATCGTCAGCGCAGGACGCCCGCGCGTTCGACCGCGGCGTCGAGGGCGTTGCGGGCCTCCTCGCCGGACAGCCCCGAGCCGCGCAGCAGGTCGATCGCCGTCGAGCGGATCTGGCCGATGATCACGTTGATCGACAGGCCGGGGTCGGTGGTGAGCACGGCCGTCGCCTTCACCGCGGCGTCGAGGGCCAGCCGCCGGACCGCGGTGTCGGCCTCGGGATCGTCGAGCTGGTTGCCGAGCTCGACCACCGCGTCGCCGAGCAGCGCGACGGCGTCGGCGAGCTCTGGCGGCGCGGCGCCGCGCCGCCGGACCGCGCTCGCGACGCGCCGCGCGAGCACGCGCGTGTTGCGCACCGCGTAGTCCATCTGCTGCGCCGCCTCGGCGTAGAGCGGGACCCGCTCGCGCGTGCGCCGGCCGGGTCGGCGCAGGACGAACGTCTCGCGGGCGAGCGACACCGCGTCGTAGAACCCGGCGAGGTCATCGTCGGTGGCGCGCGCGATGTCGAGTGCCCGCCGCGCGCGGTCCTCGTCGCCCCTGCGCAGGGCCTCCGCGGTGAGGCCGAGCGCCGTCGCCAGGTCGTCGATCACCGGCCGCGCGGCCTTCGCCATCGATTTCACCGGATCGCGCGGGAAGAGCACCTGGCCGACGAGCAGCGCGACGCCGCCGCCGATCAGGGCGTCCATGAAGCGCGTCGGCGACGGCGTGCTTCCCGGCTGCAGCGTCGCCACCACGAGGATGGCCGAGACCGCGGCCTGGTTGACCAGGATGGTCCCGCCGCCCAGCAGCAGGGCCGCCATCATCGACAGCCCGACGACGAGCATGAGCACGAGCGTGCCGCCGCCCAGCGCGATGACGATGAGGTCGGCGACCGCGATGCCGACGGCGACGCCGACGGTGAGCTCGATCGCGCGTACGGTGCGGCGCCCACGCGCGACGCCGAGCGAGATGACGGCCGAGACGGGAGCGAAGAACGGCTGGCTGTGGATGAGCGAGGCGATCGCCCACGCCGCCCCGGCGGCGATCGTCGTCTGCGCGATCGGCCACAGCTGGCTGCGCACGCGCCGCACGCGACGGCGCGCAGCGCCGCGCACCTCGGGCAT
>DATFRW010000235.1:0-8443 GCA_035262945.1 Solirubrobacteraceae bacterium | reverse complement strand
CGACGTCACCGGCATCTTCGACACCCAGGTCGCCGCCGGCTTCGCCGGGCTGCGCGCCCAGCTCGGCTACGACGCCCTGCTGCACGAGATGGTCGGCGTGCGCCTGCGCAAGAGCGCGTCGTTCACCCGCTGGGACACGCGACCGCTCAGCGAGGAGCAGGTCGGCTACGCCCGCGAGGACGTGCTGCACCTGCTCGAGCTAACCGACGCCCTGCAGTCCACGCTGCGCGACCGCGGCCGCCTGGACTGGGCCATCGAGGAGTGCCGCGCTCTGGAGGACGCCTCCGACGAACGCGAGCCCGGCGCGATCTTCAACCGGCTCCCGCGCATCAACTCGCTCGAGCCGTCGCAGCGAGCCATCGCCTACGAGCTCGTGCGATGGCGCGAGCAGACCGCGCGCGACGCCGACCGTCCGGTCCCCGGCGTGCTCGCCGATGCCGCGCTCGTCGAGGTGGCCAAGCGCCGCCCAGCGTCACTCGAACGGCTCGCGCAGATCCGCGGCCTGAACGAGAGCACGCTGCGCCGCCGCGGCCGCGCGATCCTCGACGTCGTCGAGCGCGGCCGCGACCGCGAGCCGATCCCCGTCGACGGCGCCCGCCCCGCGCCCACCGATCCCGGCGACGCGCCGCTCATCGCTCTCGGCGAGGCGTTCGTGCGTACCCGCGCCGCCGAGGCCGCGCTCGCCTACGAGCTCATCGCCGCCCGCGCCGACCTCCAGCGCATCGTCACCGCGCTGCGCACGGGCGACGGCGACGCCGAGGTCCGCACGCTGCGCGGCTGGCGACGCGAGGTCGTCGGCGCCGAACTGCTCGAGCTGCTGCAGGGGCGGCGCTCGCTCCGCGTCGGGCCCCAGCGGCGGATCGAGGTCGAACCCTAGGACCGCCGCGCCGGCGGCCCGTCGGGCGGCTCCTGCTCATCGTCGCGAGGCGCGGCGATCGAGTCCCTGAACCCACGGATCGCCTCGCCCAGGCCGCGCCCGGCCTCGGGCAGACGCTTCGGTCCGAGGACGATCAGGGCGATCGCCAGGATGATCAGTAGGTGCATGGGGCTGACGAGGCCTTCGAGCATGGTGCGGCCAGTATGGCCCCGGCTCGACACGCCGGTCGCACTACCGACAGCCTGTCAGCGGCGACGCGCGCCGAGCAGCGTCTGCCCAACCCAGCCGCCGCGCTGAGCGCCGGGTGGGATCGCCCACACGCCCGACCCGACGTGCTTGATGTACTCGTTGAGCTTGTCGTCGGCGCCCAGCCGCCGCTGGACGCTGATGAACGCCTCGGGGTTGCGCTGGAAGGAGAGGAAGAACAGCCCGGCGTCGAGCTGGCCGAGGCGGTCGTCGAGGCCGTCGGTGAACGAGTAGCCGCGGCGCAGCAGCGCGGTCCCGCGGTTGCTCTCGGGCGCGGCGAGGCGCACGTGGCTGTCGACGGGGAGGCGATCGAAGTGGACGGGGTCAAACTCCTCGCGGCCGCCGATCGGGGCGCCCGACGACTTCTGGCGCCCGATCGTCTCCTCCTGATCGCCGAGCGACGCGCGATCCCAGACCTCGATGAGCATGCGGATCCGGCGCGCGACGAGGTAGGTCCCGTCGCGCAGCCACGCCGGCTCGCCCGCGCGATCGCCCGCCACCCACACGTGCTGCGCCAGCGCGTCGGTGTCCTCGGCCTTGAGGTTCCTCGTGCCGTCCTTGAAGCCCATGAGGTTGCGCGGCGTGGCCTGCGCGCGGCTCGTCGACGACGTGCGGCCGAACCCCAGCTGCGACCAGCGGACGGTCACCGCGCCCCGCCCGATCCGCGCGAGGTTGCGCACCGCGTGGAAGGCGACCTGCGGATCGTTGGCGCAGGCCTGTACGCAGAGGTCGCCGTCGCTGCGCTCGGGGTCGAGCTCGTCGCCGGGCAGCGGGGGCAGGTTGCGCAGCGGCTCCGGCTTCGCCGAGGCCAGCCCGAAGCGATCGTCGAACAGCGACGGCCCGAGCCCGAAGGTGACGGTCAGCCGCGCCGCCGTGAGGCCGAGCGCTTCGCCCGTGTCCTGCGGCGGCGCGAGCGCCACGTCGTTGGCCGGCCCGACCGGCTGCCCGGCCGTCATCCGCTCGGCCGCCTTCGACCACTCCTGCAGCAGCCCGCGCAGGTCGTCGGCGCGCAGGCCCTCCTCGACGTCGAACGCGGCGAAGTGCAGGCGGTCCTGCGCCGGCGTCGCGATGCCGGCCTGATGGCGGCCGTGGAACGGGACGACCTGCCCGGCCGCGCCGTCGTCATCACCGTCGCGGCCGAGGGCGTACCCACCCCCGGCCGCGACGGCCAGCCCCCCGACACCCGCGGAGGCAAGCAGTGCTCGGCGGGTGAGCGCCACTACCCCGAGAGGGCCCGCGCCGGCGCCTGCGACAGCGGCTCGGCGAGCGCGTCGATCACCTCGCTGAGCCGGCGCACCTGCGGCTTGGCGAGCGCGGTGTAGGGCACGAAGCCGTCGCCGCGCTCGTGCGGCCGCAGCGCCGCGTCCACGAGCCCGAAGCGCCGCTCGATCTCCGCGACGAGGTCCGGGTCCTTGGTCATGAGCGCCGGGCGGATCGCGTCGAACGCGGCGCGCGCGCCCTCGACGTTGGCGTCGAAGTCGAGCAGGTCGATGTGCGAGTAGCGCTCCTCCTCGCCGGTGATCTTCGACTTCGACACCTCGCCGAGGAGCTCGTTGGCGCCGTTGCCGACCTGCGCGGGCTCGAGCTTGACCGTGCGAACGAGCTGCTGGAGCCTGCGCGTGTTCTCGACGAGCCCGTCGGCGAGCGCCGCCGTGCCCTTCGTCGTGTCCTGCACCCACAGCTTGCGCTCGATCGGATGGAAGCCCGTCCATTGCGACTTGGGGACGTCGTTGGCGCGGGCGTCGATGCGGGGGTCGAGGTCGCCGAAGCTCTCGGCGACGGGCTCGATGCGCTCGTACGGGACGCGCGCCTTCGCATACGCGGCGCGCGCCGCGGCGACGTCGCCCCCGGCCAGCGCGGTGCGCAGCCCCTCGACGCCGGTGACCAGCGCCGCGGTCTCGCGCTCGAGGAACTCGCGGTAGCCGTCGATGCCGCGTTGCAGCTCGGGGGCGAGCGCGTTCTCCGTGCGCGTGCCGGTGACGACCAGGGCCGAGTTCTCGTTGGCGCCGCCGGTGCAGCGCAGCGTGTACCGGCCGGGCTGGAGCGTCAGCGAGAAGCGCCCCGTCATGCCGCTCGTGACGTTCTCGACCTCGGCGAGCGTGCGGTCGCCCTTCAGCACCTCGTATTCGGTGACCTTCGACGAGCCCTTGTTCGTGACGACGAACGTCGTCGGGCCCGACGCGAGCTTCAGGTTGCCGGGCTCGCAGCCGGCGTCGGAAATCGCCACGTTGACGGTCCGCGCCTTGCTGCTGTTGCTGGCGACTGCCGAGCTCGTCTCCTCGCCGCCTCCCAGCGTGCCGACGAGCAGGACGATCGGCGCCGCGACGACCGCGGCGCCGGCGACCGTCGCCCGCACGCGCGGGCGCACCGCGTCGGGGGCGAGGACGATCGTGAGCATCGGGATCGCGTACAGCAGCCAGCCGACGACCTCGATCACCGTCGGCTGGGGATGGATGCCGAGGATGCCGGTGATCAGCGATTCCCAGACGGTGCCGGGCCGGACGATCGCGCTGAGGTCCACCGCCTGCGCCTGGCCGCCGACCACCCAGCCGGCCTCGGCCGCGGTGTGCAGCGACGAGGCCACCAGGCCAGCGGCCACGAGCACGAGGACCACGCCGGTGATGCGGAAGAAGCGCGAGAGGTTCAGGCGCACGCCGCCGCGGTAGATGCCGTAGCCCAGCGCGACCGCGGCGACGAGGCCGAGGACGACGCCCAGGCCGGCCGCGGTCGGGTCGGTGGCGTCGTTGAACGCCGCGAGCAGGAAGACCGAGGTCTCGAAGCCCTCGCGCAGGACGGCGAGGAACGCCATCGCGACGAGCGCGATCGCCGAGCCCTGGACGAGCGCACTCGCCGCGTGCTCCTGGAGCTGGCCCTTGAGGTCGCGGGCGTTCTCCGTCATCCAGACGATCATGTAGGTGACCATCCCGACGGCGATCAGGGCGACGATCGTCTCGAGGCCCTCCTGCTGGCGGTGCGGCAGCTCGTTGTCGACCACCCTCAGGACCACCGCGACCGCGACGCAGAGCACGATCGCCAGCGCCACGCCCGCCCACATCAGCCGCAGCGCATCCGGACGCCCTTCACGGCGCAGGAACGCGGCGATGATGCCCACGATGAGCGAGGCCTCCAGGCCTTCGCGCAGGGCAATGACGAACGTGGTGAGCAAGAGCTAACCTCCGAAGCGGGGCGTTAGGGTCTCCTAATCGCGGTTAGGAGACCCTAACACGAACTCCAACCACGAGGGTAGGTAATCCGGGTTACCTGGCCCCGCGGAACCTCTCCCACGTCGGCGGACGTAGTAGGGGCATGCGACGAGCCTTGGTGATCCTGGTGCTGCGCGCTGTCCCTCGGCGCCGCAGCGGCGGCCAACGGCGCGGGCGGCCCCGTGCCGCCGATGCAGAACGGAGCCGGGGTGAGCGCGCCCGGAGGCGGCGTCAACTACGTCGCGCTGTCCGCCGGCGGGCACCGCACGGTGGTCGAGCGGATCCGCCGCGGCGACGGTTTCGTCGAGCGCACGCGGGTGCTCCGCGGCGACTACGGCATTCCCGGCGCCGCGTACGACGGCTCGAGCACGGGGCTGTCCTTCGACGAGGGCACGCTCGTGCTCGGCGACCTCGCGTCGCGGCCGCAGAGCACGCGGCTGCTCGTCCTCGACGCGCGTCGCCTCAAGCCGCGGGCGCGCATCGCGCTGCCCGGCTGGTTCACCGTCGACGCGGTCTCGCCGGACGGCCGCTGGATGTACCTCATCCACTACCGCTCGGTCAACGACTCGAACCACTACGAGGTGCGCGCATACGACCTGCGGGCGCGGCGGCTGGTGACCAAGCCGGTCATCGACCCGCGCGAGCCCGACGAGAAGATGCAGGGGCTGCCGATCACGCGCACGACGAGCGCGGACGGCCGGTGGGTCTACACGCTCTATCAGCGGCCGTCGGAGGCGCCGTTCATCCACGCGCTCGACACACAGAACCGCACCGCCGCCTGCATCGACCTCGACGACCTGACCGGCGACGAGATCACGGAAGCGCGGCTCGTGCTGGCCGGCGGGACGCTGCGCGTGGAGGGCCCGAGCGGCCCGCGCGCGCTCGTCGACACGCGCACGTTCGCCGTGCGCGCACCGACCGCTGCCGCGCCACGCCCGCCCGCGCCTCCCTCGGCCGCGGCTGACGGCGGCGGCGTCCCGTGGGAGCTCGCCCTGCTTGCCCTCGTCCCGCTCGCCGGCGCCGCGGTCGTCGTCGCCCGCCGCCGCCGGACGGCGGTCACGCGTTAGCCATCAGCGCCTCGACGTCGAGGTCCTTGCCGAACGCGCCGATCGCATGGCCCTGCTCGTCGAGCGGCCACTCGTCGAACGGCCGGTCCCAGCAGAGCTCGAGGTCGTTGCCGTCGGGGTCGGAGATGTAGATCGCCTCGTGCGTGCCGTGGTCGGTGGTCTGGCGCAGCGGCCAGTCGACCGCGCGCAGCCGCCGCGCCGCGTCGGCCAGGCCGGCCCGGGTCGGGTAGCGGATCGCGACGTGATGCAGGCCGGCGACCCCGTCGGGCTGTGGCGGCCCGCCCGCCGACTTCCAGGTGTTGAAGCCGAGGTGATGGTGATAGCCACCGGCCGAGACGAAGAGGATGTCGCCGGTCGTGCCCCACCCGGGGACGCCGCGCGCCTCCGCCACGACCGAGAAGCCGAGCACGTCGACGTAGAACGCGCGGACGCGGTCGATGTCGGCGGTGCGCAGGTGGACGTGGCCGATGGTGACGCCTGGGTCGATCGGGCGCTCGCTGGCGGCGACCGGGACGACGGGGCCCTGCCGTGTGGTCGTGCTCATGGGCACACGGTACGTTGCAGGCGTGCGGGCAGGGCGCCATCGCGGTGCGACCTTGGCCATCGTCGTGGTGGTGCTTTTCCTCGCGACGCCGCTCGCGTTCTGGCTGCTGCTGCGCGGGCTGCGGTCGGACTCGGACCCGGCGCTCGAATCGGCCCAGTCGACGGCGCACCAACTGCTGCGCGGCAGCGAGAGCATCGACACCGAACAGCGCGGCGACGGTCGCTTCGTGTTCCGGATCGTCCATCAGGTCAGTGACGGCGGCGTCGGCAGCGCGATGTTCTCGACGCACCTCGGCGTCGTCGTGTGTGCCAACGAGGCGGCGCGCTTCTCCTATCTGCACTTCCGGCCGGCGTGCCGCGGCGGGCGCGTGGAGCTGACGCGGCAGGAGACCTCCGCCGCGGCGGACCGGGCGCGGCGCGGGGGGCCGTTCGTCGACGATGTCCAAGCGCCCGACGAGCCCACCCCGCAGCGCATCAACCGGCGTTAGAGTCGCCTCTTCGCCATGGAGTTCCGCCTGCTGGGCCCACTCGATGCCCGCGACGGGGACGTCGCGGTGCGGCTCGGCGGAGTCAAGCAGCGCGCCCTGTTGGCGGTGTTGCTGCTCAACGCCAACCGCACCGTCGCGCGCGACCGGCTGATCGACGACATCTGGGGCGACGGCGCCCCCGACAGCGCGGCCAAGATGGTGCAGATCCACGTCTCGCAGCTGCGCAAGCTGCTGCCCGGCGACATGCTGCGCACACAGCCGTCGGGCTACTCGCTCGAGCTGTCGCCCGAGGCCGTGGACCTCCATCGCTTCGAGCAACTCGCCGGCGCGGGGCGCGGCGCACTGGCCGATGGCGACTGCGAGTCGGCGGCCGCGCGGTTGCGGGAGGCGCTCGGCCTGTGGCGCGGGCCGGCGCTGGCCGAGTTCTCCGAGCCGTTCGCGCACAGCGAGTCGCGGCGCCTCGAGGAGCTGCGCCTGGCGGCGCTGGAGGACCGCATCGAGGCCGACCTCGCCCGCGGCCGCCACGCCGACCTCGTCGCCGAGCTCGACGGCCTCATCGCGCGCGAGCCGCTGCGCGAGCGCCTGCGCGGCCAGCACATGCTCGCGCTCTACCGCTCGGGCCGGCAGGCCGACGCGCTCGCCGCCTACCGCGCGGCCGAGCGGGCGCTGCGTGAGGAGCTCGGCATCCAGCCGTCGGCCGAGCTGCGCGACCTCGAGCGCAGGATCCTCGCGCAGGACCCCGAGCTACTCACCCAGGCGGCCCCTTCGCGGGCGCCCATCGCTCCCCCGACGACGCGCTACGCGATCAACGGTGGCATCAGCCTCGCCTACCAGGTCTTCGGCTCGGGTGACATCGACGTGCTGCTCATCACCGGGTGGGTCCTGCCGATGGAGCTGTTCTGGGACGACCCGGCGTACGTGCGCTTCCTGGAGCGCATCGCGTCGTTCTCGCGCGTGATCATGTGTGACAAGCGCGGCACCGGCCAGTCCGACCGGCTGTCGCCGGGTAAGACGCCCACGCTCGAGGAGCGCATGGGCGACCTCGCCGTCGTGCTCGACGCCGTCGGCTCGGAGCGCTGCGCGATCTTCGGGATCTCGGAGGCCGTCATGCTGGCCGCGCTCTTCGCGGCCGCGCACCCGGAGCGCGTGCGCTCGCTGATCCTCTACGGCGGCTTCGCTCGCGGGATGTCGGCGCCCGACTTCCCCTGGGGGCCGACCTTCGAGCGGTTCGAGTGGTTCCTCGAGCGCGTCCAGGAGGGCTGGGCCGATCCCGCGAGCCTCCTGCGCTACTGGGCGCCGAGCAAGCAGGACGACCCGGCGCTGCGCGCGTGGTGGGCGCGCTCGCTGCGCTTCGGTGCGAGCCCGACCGCGGCGGCCCAGTGGTTGCGGATGACCGCCGAGACCGACATCCGCGACGTGCTGCCGTCGATCCGCGTCCCGACGCTCGTCCTCCACCCCGAGGGGGATCGGATCATCAAGTCCGAGAACGGCCGCTACATCGCCGAGCACATCCCTGGCGCCGAGTACGTCGGGCTCCCGGGCGAGGACCACCTGTGGTGGGTGGGCGATCAGGAGCCGCTGCTCACAGCGGTCGAGCGCTTCGTGACCGGGGCGAGCGTGCCGCCGGCGCCCGAGCGCGTGCTGGCGACGGTGCTGTTCGCCGATCGCGGCGACCGGGCGGTGAGCGAACAGGTGGCCGCGTTCGGGGGCCGAGAGCTCGAGCGCGGCAGGGACGGGCTCCTCGCGAGCTTCGACGGGCCCACCCGCGCGATCCGGTGCGCCCTCGCCATCCGCGCCGCCGCGCACGACATCCGCACCGGCGTGCACACCGGCGAGTGCGTGCTTGCGGATGGCGGGCTCGCCGGCATCGCCGTCGATGTCTGCGCGCGGATCGGCGCGCTCGCCGAGCCCGGCGAGATCCTCGTCTCGCGCACGGTCACCGATCTGGTCGCGGGATCCGAGCTGCGGTTCGCGCGGCGCGACCGCGCGCTCGACGGTCTCGACCTCCTCGCAGTGGCG
>DATFRW010000234.1:0-6576 GCA_035262945.1 Solirubrobacteraceae bacterium | reverse complement strand
CGGCGTGCCGATGTCCGACGTGCGCGTCGTCCATTCCGACACCGCCAAGGTCGCGCGCGGCATGGGGACGATGGGCTCGCGGACGCTGCAGGTCGGCGGCACCGCGATGATCAACGCCACGCGCGAGGTGCTCGCCAAGGGGCGCGAGCTCGCCGCCCACCTGCTCGAGGCGGCGCCCGACGACGTGACCGTCGTCCCCGGCCAGGGGCTCGGCGTCGCAGGCGCTCCGTCGGCGACGGTGTCGTGGGCGCAGCTGGCCAAGGCCGCGGCCGACCCGGCCCAGCTGCCCGAGGGGATGGAGCCGGGCCTCGAGGCCGAGAGCGACTTCGAGACGCCCGATTCGAGCTACCCGTTCGGCGCGCACATCGCGGTCGTCGAGGTGGACACGGAGACCGGGCTGACCAAGCTCGTGCGCCACGTCACCGTCGACGACTCGGGCAAGATCGCCAACCCGCTGCTCGCCGAGGGCCAGATCCACGGCGGCATCGCGCAGGGCGTCGCGCAGGCGCTCTACGAGGAGATGGCCTACGACGAGGACGGCAACTGCCTCACCGGCTCGCTGGTCAGCTACGCGCTGCCGACGGCCGCGGAGCTGCCGATGTTCGAGACCGCGCGCACCGAGACGCCGTCGCCGCTGAACCCGCTGGGGGCGAAGGGCATCGGCGAGTCGGGCGCGATCGGCGCGACGCCGGCGGTGTGGAACGCCGTGGTCGACGCGGTGTCGCACCTGGGGGTCGACAACATCGACATGCCGGCCACGCCGCAGCGGGTGTGGCAGGCGATCCACGCCGCGTCGCCGGCGTAGGGGGTTCGTCCGCGAGTGTCGCTTTTGTCGGCCTATGCGCGACGCAGGCGACACTCGGTGCAGCCGTTCGCTAGCGTGTTCCCCTGTCGGACATGTGTGCGCTGCGCGAACACAGTGACTGGCAGGGAATGCGATGAAGCACGTCGTCGCACGGCTCGCCGAGTTCAATCCCGGCGACCGCAAGATCATCACGGTCGGCGGGCGGTCGATCGGCGTCTTCCGCGTTGGCGACCGCTTCTACGGCATCCGCAACCGCTGCCCGCACCAGGGTGGCCCGCTGTGCAAGGGGCGGATCGCGCCGTGGCCGGTGTCCAACGGGCCCGGCGAGTTCAGCATGGAATCCGAGGCCACGCTGCTGGCCTGCCCGTGGCACGGCTGGGAGTACGACCTCGCGACCGGCCAGTCCTTCTTGGGGCCCGCCGAGCCCGGGGTCAAGAGTTACGAAGTATCCGTCGAGCCCGGCGCGCGCGTGCCCGGCCCGTACGTCGCCGAGACGTTCCCGGTCCACGTCGAGGAGGACTACGTTGTCATCGATGCCTGAGACCGCCGCAGCGGCCGAACGGCCCGAGGCGGAGCGGCGAGTCAAGCTCGTCGACGCCGACATCCACCCGGCGCCGCTGCCGCGGCACCTCGCGCCGCGCCTCGACGAGCCCTGGCGCTCGCGCTTCGAGCGCTACGGCGTCCGCGTCCCCAACCCGCCGCAGCTGTACCCGCGGGTGCGCAACACCGGCTACCGCGTCGACTCCTGGCCCGAGGGCGGCTTCCCGGGCAGCGACTTCGACCTGCTGCGTGCGCAGCTGCTCGAGGAGCACAGCGTCGACTACGGGGTCCTCATCCCGCTGCACGGCCACAGCTTCGGCGCCGAGGCGCCCGAGTACGCCGCCGCGCTGTGCCACGCGGTCAACGAGTGGGTGCGCGAGGAGATGCTCGACCGCGACGAGCGCCTGCGCACCTCCATCAACGTCCCGCTGGAGACGCCCGAGCTCGCGGTCCGCGAGATCGAGCGCTACGCCGGGGACCCGCGCTTCGTCCAGGTCCTGCTGCCCAGCGGCGCCGAGTATCCGCTGGGCAACCGCAAGTACTGGCCCGTCTACCGAACGGCGGCCGAGGCGGGCCTCCCGCTCATCGCGCACACCGGCGGCTTCGAGCAGCACCGCGGCGCGGGCTGGCCGTCCTACTACCTCGAGGCCCACGTCTTCTACGCCAACGCGATGATCGCGCTGGCGACGAGCCTCATCGCCGAGGGCGTCTTCCAGGAGCTCCCGGGCCTCCAGGTCGTCCTCGTCGAGGCCGGAATCTCGTGGGCGGGCCCGCTCATGTGGGCGATGGACTCGGCCTGGTCGGCGATGCGCGACGACGTCGCCCACCTCGACCGCGAGCCCTCCGAGCTGTTCCGCGAGCAGTTCTGGTTCACCACCCAGCCGATCGAGGAGCCCGACGACCCGCAGCAGCTCGTGCAGGCGCTCGAGTTCACCGGCATGACCGACCGGATCATGTTCGCCTCCGACTACCCGCACTGGGACTTCGACTCGCCCGCGATGACCCTGCCGCGCGCGGTGCCGAAGAAGCTGCGGGCCAAGATCCTGGCCGGGAACGCGTGCCGGCTCTACGGGCTGGGCTGATGAAGCTCGAAGGCGCCATCGACTGCGACGTCCACTGCGCGCCCGCGTCGATCGACGCGCTGCTGCCCTACATGGACGACTACTGGCGCGACTACGTCGCCAACGCGGGCATGACGCTCTCGCCCACGCTGACAGGCACCTATCCCGAGGCAGTCTCGCCCGCCTCGCCGTCGGACGTGGACGCGCTGCGCGAGCAGGTGCTCGACCCCTGGGGGCTGCAGTGCGCGGTGCTCACGTGCGCCAGCGCCTTCGACATCAGCCGCAACGCCTACTACGAGACCGCGCTGTGCAAGGCGATCAACGACTGGCTGCGCTCGGAGTGGCTCGAACGCGACGAGCGCCTGCGCGCGAGCATGGTCGTCCCGACGCTCGACCCCGAGGCGGCTATCACGGAGATCGAGCGCGTCGGCGGCGACCCGCGCTTCGTCTCCGTGCTGCTGCCGATCCGGGTCGACGCCCGGTGGGGCACGAAGCGCTTCCACCCGCTCCACGAGGCGATCGCGCGCCACGACCTCGTCCTCGCGCTCCACGCCTGGGGGCGCATCGGCGCCGCGCCGACCGCGAGCGGCGCCACCCATACCTACTTCGAGGACTACCTGGCCAACTCGCAGTCGATCGCGCAGGGGCAGGTCATGAGCCTCGTCGCCGAGGGCGTCTTCGAGCGCGTGCCCGACCTGCGCGTCGTGCTGCTCGAGTGCGGTTTCGCGTGGCTGCCGCCGATGCTCTGGCGCTTCGACAAGGACTGGAAGGCCGTCTGGCGCGAGGTGCCGTGGCTCAAGGCCAAGCCGTCGGAGTACGTGCAGCGCCACTTCCGCTTCGCCACGACACCCGCGCAGCTCCCGTCGAACCGCGACCGGACCGCGCAGCTCGCGGCGATGCTCGGCGCCGAGGAGCTGCTCGTCTTCGCCAGCGATCATCCGCACCGTCACGGCGACGGCAACCTCGAGGTCCTGCTCGACGTCCTCGGCGACGCCGGCCGCGACGCCGTGATGCGCGGCAACGCCGAGGCGCTGTACCGCCTGGTCGGCTAGCTGCCCGGCTCGCGCGCGGGCATCATGCCCGGCAGGTCGAGCGGCAGCCCGAGCTGCATGCGCCCCAGGCGCGTGAGCAGCAGGTCGCGCTGCGCCGGCGTGTTGTGGCTCCAGTACGTCGACATGTCGCGCCAATAGCGCTGCATTCGCTGGCCATTTCGCGCGCTCGACGAGCCGCCGGTGCGGAAGAGGATGCCCTCGACCGCGTGCCAGGCGATGCGGCACGCCGTCGCCTGCAGGGCCTCGAGCCGCGCATCGTCCTGGGCGGTGAACGGGCGCCCCTCCTCGACGTTCTGGCGCGCGAGCTCCATCCACTGCTCGGCGCCCTGGATCACCGCCGCCTCGGCCGTCGAGATCTCGGCGATCGCCTCGCCGACGTAGCGCTGGTAGTGCTCGAGCTCGTAGCGCTTGATCGTCGGGTTCCAGGCGAACGGCTTGGAGGTGATGATCCGCTCGTACTCGTCGAGCGCGGCCTTCGCGGCGCCCACCATGATCGCGCCGAACTCGCCGTGGAAGAAGCCGAGGGCGCGACCCGCGTACATCGGGTTGCCGTGCAGCGCGGCGCCGACCGTGCCGCCCTCGACCGGGAGGTCGACCATGAACACCGGCACCGTGTGGTGCGCGGGGATCCACGCCTTCTCGATGCGGATGCTGTGCGAGCCGCTGCCGATCATCCCGAGCACGTCGCCCCAGTCGTCGAGGCGCTCGAACTTGTCGCGCGAGATGACGAACATCAGCCCGGGGTCGGTCGGGTCCTCGGGGTGCAGGAGCGTCTGGCCCATGAAATGCGTCGAGTACGGGATCCCCGACGCGTACGGCCACGTGCCGTCGAGGACGTAGCCCCCGTCCCTGGGCTCGGCCACGCCCACGGGCGCGCCGAAGGACGCGCAGACGAAGTGGCCCTCGGGCGCGAAGAACTCGGCCTGCGCCTGCTCGGAGTACATCGAGGCGACCTGCAGGACGTGCGCGCCGCCGAGGCACAGGCACCAGCCGGTCGACGGGCAGCCGCGCGTGATCTCCATGATCACGCGGAAGTAGGTGGGCATGTCGAACTCGTAGCCGCCGAAGCGCCGCGGCTGCAGGATGCGGTAGAAGCCGGCCTCCTTGAAGGCCTGGTGGACCTCCTCGGAGTAGAACGTGCGCTCCTCCGTCTCGGCCTGGAGCTCGAGGAGCCGGGGCCGCATCGCGCTCGCGCGTGCGACGATCTCCCTGGGCGTCAGATCCGGCTCGGGCACCGGGATCGAGGTCGACGCGGCGGTTGCCTGCTCCATGCTTCGCCTCCAGTCTCAAACGGTGCGCATAGCGAACAACTATGCGCTGTGCGAACCCACTCGCAAGCTACTCGCCGCTTCGGAGAGCGTCAAGACGCCCTCCGGTAGCGGCTTGACGGTTCGCGAGGCGAGCCGGTAGGTTCGGGTTCCGTACATCTGTGCGCTTGGCGAACCAAGAGCCTTGGGGGCGCACGGGGCTTCGTTGTGAGGAGGAGGAGGGTCAGGTGAGGAGGATGTTCCGCTGGACCAGGATTCGGCCCGCGCTGGCGCTGCTTGCGCTAGCCGTGTGCCTGCTGGTGGTGGCCGCCTGTGGCGGCAGTGACAACTCGTCGACGTCGACGGGCGGCGGTGCCAGTACGACCGCGGCGCCGGCCAAGCCGGCGGTGGCGGCATCGAAGTGCGGCCTGGGTAACGGCCAGAAGGCGAGCGGCGAGCCCATCAAGCTCGGCGGCATCGCGACCAAGCAGCCAGGCACGGACTTCACGGACATTCCGAATGCCGCGAAGGCGTACTTCGACTGCGTCAACGACAACGGCGGCATCAACGGCCGCCCGATCGAGTACTCGTTCGAGACCGAGCAGACCGATCCGGGTCAGGCCGCGGCCGCCGCGAAGAAGCTCGTCGAGACCGAGAAGGTCGTCGGCATCGTCGGCAACACGAGCATCATCGAGTGCACGGTCAACCACAAGTACTACGAGGCGAAGGGCTACTACGTCATCGGCTCGGGCATCGCGCCTGAGTGCTACGGCACGTCGAACTTCGCGGCGGTGAACATGGGGCCGCGCTACAGCGTCGACGGCGCCGCGCAGTACCTCATCCGCCAGAAGGTCAAGAAGATCGCGCTCGACCAGTCCAACGTGCCCGGCACCGGCTACATCGCCGCGGGCGCGCAGGCGATCTCCAAGGACGCCGGCGTCGACTTCGTCAACCTGAAGGACAACGTGCCGATCCAGGACGCCAACTCGGTCGCCCTGAAGGCCGTGCAGGCGGCGGGCCCGAACGGCGGCGTGCTGCTGAACTTCACGCCTCCCGAGGCGCTGAAGATCCTCCAGGCCGCGCAGCGCCAGGGCCTGCAGGATCGCGTCAAGTGGGCGTGCTCGACGCCGTGCAACACGGACTTCCTGGCGGAGGCCCTTGGCTCGGCGTGGGACGGCAAGCTGGGCGTCAACGCCGAGCTGAACTTGACGACCGCCGACGGCCCCGACTCGCAGCTCTATCGGGACGTGATGAAGCAGTACGCGCCGAAGGTGCCGCTCGGCAGCTTCAGCCAGATGGGCTTCGTCGAGGCCGCGATCGCCACGAAGGCGCTCATGGGCATCAAGGGCGACATCACGCCGGAGACGGCCAACGCGGCGTTCAAGGCAGTGACCGACTTCAAGACCGACATCCTGTGCAAGCCGTGGTACTACGGTGACGGGCCGACGCACGTGCCCAATAACACCGACCGCACGACGACGCCGCAGGGTGGCAAGATGGTCGAGAAGGAGGGCTGCTTCCCGATCTCCGACATCGACCCGGGGATCAAGCAGGTCCGCCAGTGGGAGCAGCAGAACGGAATCTCGTGAGCACGGCGGAGCGGGCCGCTTAGCGATCGATGCCCACCTGGGAAGAGTTCAAGCCGTTCATCGTCACGGGCCTGGCCCTGGGCGGGGTGTACGCCCTGTCCGGGGTCGGCACCGTGGTGCTCTACCGGGCGACCGGCGTGCTGAACCTCGCGTTCGGCGCGGTCGGCGCGATGGGTGCGTTCATCGCGTGGAGCCTCATCGACAAGGGGACGGTGCCCGATGGGGTCGCGTTCCTGCTCTGCATCCTCTTCGGCGGGGTGGTGACCCTGGTCTACGGGCTGC
>DATFRW010000233.1:0-10693 GCA_035262945.1 Solirubrobacteraceae bacterium | reverse complement strand
ACGACGGCGACGATGTGCGGGTCGTAGGGAAACGCGAGGACGACGATCGGCTCGCCGTCGGTGCCCCGGCGCAGCTCGACGTTGGGGCGTTCCTCCGCGAGCTGCATCCACATTCACGGTAGCGGCATCCGGCGCTTAGGCCTCGGCGCGCAGGACGCGCCAGCGCCCCGAGCGGGCGACCGTGCGCGCGGTGACGCCCTTGGGAAACACCGGGCGCGGCCCGGCCAGCCGCGCCGGCGCGCGGAAGACGAGCGCCGGCGGCGCCCAGTGCGGATGGCGCTTCGACGAGGCCCACGTCGCCTGCACCCGGTCGAGCGGGACGTGCAGGCGCCAGGCGAACGCGGTCTGGATCCACGGGTTGATGGCGGGATCCCCCGCGCGCAGCACCGCGTCGCGCCCGCCGGCCTCGTCGACCGCGGTGCGCAACTCGGAGAGCTGGTCGGCCTGCTCCTGCGCGACGCTCAGGGCGCGGGCGTCCTCGCGGGCGCGTAACAGCGCCGGCACGAGGGCCAGCGCGGCGATGACGCCCGCCGCTGCGAGCCGCCGCCGTTCGGGCACGGCCGCGAGCAGCCACGCCAGCCCGACGCCCGCGATCACGCACAGCCCAGCCGCGGGCGCCGCGAGGTAGCGCCGCGTGCCGGTGAAGCCGCCCTCGGCCATGATCGCCACGACCGCGATCCAGCCGATCGCGAGCGCGGCCAGCGAGAGCACGCGGTAATCGCGGCGCCGCCACGCCTCGACCACGCCGACGGCTGCGAGGACGAGCGCCGGGACGATGACCGCAGCCGCCGCGCGGCGGAACACCTCGAGCGCGGGCACGGCGGTGTTGGCGGCGCTGCCCTCGGCCGGCTCGCGCGCCGTCGCGCTCCCGTGGAGCGCGTCGCCCGAGCCGGCCCAGTCGAGGCCGAGCCACAGCAGCGGCGGCACGATCACGGCGAACGCGGCCAGGACGCGCAGGCGCGGCTCGCGGACCCACACGTACACGCCGTAGCCGGCGAGCAGGACCCACGCCTCTGGCCTGATCAGCCCGGCGAGCGCGATCAGGACCAGCGCGTGATCGCGGCGGCCGTCGAGGTGGCGGTCGAAGGCGGCGAGCACGAGCACGATGAGCGCGGGCTCGGCCGAGCCGAGCAGCGCCGTGCGGTAGAGGTCGGCGCTGAGCGCGAGGCTGACCGCCGCGGCGACGCCGGCGACCGGGCCGGCCAGCCGCGCGCCGAGCTTGTAGGCGAGCAGCAGCGCGCCCGCCGCGCACGCCCGCATCGCCGCCAGCCACACGTACGGCGCGGCGCCGCCGAGCCACGAGAGCGGCGCGAGCGCGAGCACCGGCAGCGGCTTGAACGACGGCCCCGCGGTCGTGTCGAGGTGGAAGTGCGCGAGCTGGCGACCCCACACCGTCCACGCCCACGCGTCGTAGCCGAGCGTCGCGGGCACGAGCAGCGTGGCGGCGCCGATGAGCGCGACGGCCACCACCGCGACGTGGAGGCGCACGGGTTCGCGAGGCGGGGCGTCGGCGCGCACGCGAAGCGGACGCTAGCGCCGCGATCGGCGGCGCGGCGCCGGTCAGGGCTCGCGCGGCTCGAGGATGATGAGCGGGATCTCGCGCTTCGTGCGCGCCTGGTAGTCGGCGTAGCCGCTGTAGGCCGCGACGACCTTCGGCCACAGCCGGGCGCGCTCCGGGGGATCGGCGACGCGGGCGTGGACCGCTCGCTTCTCGCTCCCGACCTGGACGGTGGTGTCCGGGTGGGCGAGGACGTTGTGGTGCCAGCCCGGGTTCCGGGGATGGCCGCCCTTGGAGGCGACGACGACGAGGTCCTGCCCGTCCTCGATGTAGCCGAGCGGCGAGGTGCGCCGGGTCCCGGTCTTCGCTCCGACGTGGTCGAGCAGCAGGATCGGCGGTGTGCCGGGGAACCGATGCCCGACCAGTCCGCCGGTGGCGCGGTAGATACAGGTGTGGCCCGCCATGAGTCGCCGCACCATCGACCAACCCAGGTCGGCGGCACTGTCGGCAATCGGGCTCACAGCATCGCGGGCAGGTCGCGGCCGATGAGCGCGATCGCCTCGACGTCGTCGTGCAGCAGGTGCTGGCACATGAGGCGGTCCAGCCCGGCGTCGCGGAGCGCCGCCATCTGCTCGGCGACCTGCTCGACCGTCCCGACGATCCACTCGGGCGGTGGCTGCGCCAGGAAGGCCGCGGCGTCCTGGCCGATCAGCGCGGCCAGCCGCTCGGCGCGGCCGCGCAGCTCTGCCTCGTCGCTGCCGACCAGCACCCCCGTCATCAGCGAGAACGGCAACGGTTCGCGGCCGGCCGCCTCGCACGCGCGCTCCACGGCCGCCCGTCGCTCGCGGACCTGGTCGGCCGTTGCGAACGCCGTGTTGTACTCGTCGGCGTAGCGCGCGGCGAGCGCCGCGCTGCGCGGTCCGGCGGCGCCGCCGACGATGATCGGCGGCCGCGGGCGCTGCACCGGCTTGGGCTGCGCGTCGAGGTCGCGCAGCGTGTAGTGGCGGCCCTCGAACGTGAATGGCCCCTCGGCCCACGACCCGAGGATCACTTCCAGCTGCTCCTCGAGGCCGTCCATGCGCTCGCGGACCGGTGGGAAGTCGAAGCCGTAGGCCTCGTGCTCGCGCTCGTTCCATCCGGCGCCGATCCCGAGCGTGACCCGCCCGCCCGAGACGTGGTCGGCGGTGACGACCGCCTTGGCGAGCACCGACGGGTGGCGGAACGTCGTGGGGGAGACGAGCGTCCCGAGCTGCAGCGTCGTGGTCACCGAGGCGAGCGCCGCGATCGTGTTCCACGCGTCGAGCGAGCCCTGCTCCGGGTGCTGCCCGCTGAGCTCCAGGTAGTGGTCGGATCGGAACAGCGCGGGCACGCCGTGCTGCTCGCACGCCTGTGCGAGCGCGACCCACTGTGGCCACGTCACGCCCTGCTGGCCCTCGATCATCAGGCAAAGGTCCATGGCCGGGCACCCTACGACGCCGGCCGTGGCCGTCGCCGCTCAGCGCCCGATCAGGTGCCTGACCTCGAACCATTCGCTCGGCGGCGGGCCCGCGGCGGCCAGGTCGTCGCCGAGCGCGCTCGTCACCGCCGGCACGATGCGCTCCTCACGGAACGCCTCGAACGCCTCCTTCGACTCCCACACGCTCACGGCCTGCCAATGCCCATCGACCTCGCCCGCCGCGTGGAGGACCAACCCGGGCGGCGGGGTGTCGCCGACCGCGGCGGCGACCCGCTCGTAGTCCTCCCACGTCGCTTCCTCTGCCCGCTGGATCTGCACCCAGGTCATGCGTATCTCCTTCCTCGTGGGTCAAAAACTGATCATCGGGGCTGACACGAGCTCCTCGCAAGGGGGAGGCTCCCTCTCGCCGGCGAGCGCGGCGCCGAGTTCGTCGCGCGAGCGGATCGCCAGCTTGCGATACGCGTCGCTCAGGCGCTTCTCGACGGTCTTGCGCGAGATGAACAGCGCCTGGGCGATCTGCGGGTTCGTCATGCCCTTCGCCGCCAGGCCCGCCGCCTGGCGCTCCATCGGCGTGAGCGCGTCGACGCCGGTGAGGACCGGTTTGCGAGGGCGCGCGCCGGTGGCCGCCAGTTCGCTGCGCGCCCGCTCCGCGAGGCGCACGGCGCCGCAGCGCGCCGCCAGCTCGAACGCCTCGCGCAGGGGCTCGCGCGCGGCCGCGCGTTCGTTCGCCCGGCGTCAACGCGCGCACGGTCTCGACCGAGGCGTGGCCGGGCGCATCGAGGGAACGCACGAGCTCGCGCAGCAGGAACGGGTTGCCCCCGGTGACGTCGAAGCAGGCCCGGCACAGCTCGTCGTCCGCGGTCCAGCCCTCGCGCACGACGCGCGCGCTGCCGTCCGCGGTGAGTGCGGCGAGCTCGAGGCGTTCGCCGATGTCGACGAGCGCGCGGAGCGGGCCTCCCTGCGCCGAGGGCTCGCCGGTGCGAACCGCGGCGATGAGCAGGATCGGCACGTCGTCGAGGCGCCGTGCGAGGTAGAGCAGCCACCCGAGCGAGGCGGCGTCGCACCAGTGCGCGTCGTCGACGCAGACGAGGACCGGCGCGCGCTCCGCCAGGTTTGCCGCCACCCAATACAGGCCGTGCAACAGCGCCGCCGGCTCGAGCGACGCGGCCGGTCCGGCGGGCACGAGCAGCGGACGCGCGAGCCCGGCCGCGCCCGACAGCACCGCGCGCCGCTCGCGCGCGCCCAGCCCGCGGATCGCCGGATCGAACAGCCGGCGCACCACGCCGTACCCGAGCTCGCGCTCGAACTCGCCGCCGGGCGCGTCGAGCACGACGAACCCGCGCTCTCGCGCGCCATCGCATGCCGCCTCGAGGACGCTGCTCTTGCCGATCCCCGCCGGGCCCTCCACGGCAAAAAGGCGCCCCGCCCCTGCGGCGACCGTGCCCAGCGCGACGGTCAGCCGCCCGAGCTCTTGCTCGCGCTCCACCAGCGCCGCAGCCGTGGATGACATGTCGCCCCGAGCCCCCGACCAAGTGTAGGGAGGCTCCCCCTAGCGAACAAACCGATCCGGCCCGGACGATCGCCGCACCGATGAACGCCGGCCGACACGTCCGCCGCGTGCAGCTCGAGCTCGACGCCGACCCCGGCGCGATCCACGGGACGCTCGAGCATGGCGACGGCACGCGCGAGCGGTTCTGGGGCTGGCTCGAGCTCATGGCCGCGCTCGAGCGCGCGACGGCCGGACGCGACGACGAAGGGAGCGCAGCATGATTCGGCCGAGACGATTCCTGGGGGGTTGCGCGGTCGCGGTGGCCGTGCTGGCGGTCCCGGCCGGCGCGAGTGCGGCGACGAAGACCGTCGCCGCCGGTCCGCCGCTGACCAAGGCGCCGGCGGGCTTCGAGAACATCAATGCCGACGTGCCGCAGTTCTTCCGCGAGACGACCACGGTCCACGCGGGGGACAGCGTGCGCTGGAAGCTGTTCGGCTTCCACTCGGTCTACTTCCCGAAGAAGGGCGGGGGCAACGCTCCGTTCGCGGTGGCGGACCCCTCGCGCACGTACGCCGGTGAGCTCGATCCGGCCGGCCAGCCGTTCTGGTTCAACGGGCAGACACAGCTCGTCGGAAGCCCGCTCGCCGTGTTCCCGATCGGCGGCAAGGCGGAGGACGGCTCACGCGCGAACGGGTCCGGCTTGCCCGAGGATCCCCGCCAGTTCAACTACAAGCTGAAGTTCCCGAAGGCCGGGACGTACACCTACTACTGCACGATCCACCCGCTGATGAAGGCGCGGATCAAGGTGGTGCCGCGTGGCGCGGCGATCCCGAGCGCCGCCGCCGACAAGAGGGCCGCCGACCGCCAGGTCGCGGGTGCGCTCCGCGACCTCATGCGCAACAACGGCCGCTCCGCGGCACCGGGCAACGTCGTCGAGGCCGGCCGCGACTCGCGCAAGGCGACGCTGCTGGCGTTCTACCCCGCGCGCAAGGCCGTGCCCGTCGGCAGCACCGTCGAGTTCCGCATGTCACGCGTGACAAACGAGGTCCACACCGTGACGTTCGGCAGCGACGCGGTCCTCGCCAAGGGCGGCTACGCCGAGAAGCTCTCGCAGGCGTTCTTCGCGCCGCTGCCCGGCACCGGTCAGAACGGCCCGCCGGTCCTCGGCCTCCCGGGCGCCGCGCTGTTCCCCAGCGATCCGGGTCCGCTCGTCGTGGACGGCACGCGGCACGGCGGCTTCATGAGCGCCGGCCTGCTCGGCCCCGACCGGCCGCTGTCGCCGACCGCGAGGATGACGTTCACGACGCCCGGGGCGTACAACTACGTCTGCCTCGTGCACCCGGAGATGAAGGGCCAGATCGTGGTTCAGTGAGGCAGTCGCGGGGAAGCGATCCCGCGCCGGGTGCGTCTTGGCCTTTGCGATGAGCACGACGATGCAAGACCTCCTGACGCGGGCCCGCGGCGAGCTTCGCCATCAACCGATCGAGCGGCGCGTGCGCGCGAGCCTCGGCGGCGACGCGGTCGTCGACACCACGGACGCGCTGCTCGTCTGGGAGCCGCGCCGCGTCGTCCCGACCTACGCGGTCCCGGTGCAGGACATCGGCGCCGAGATCGCGTCGGCCCCGTCCGCCGCGAACGGCAAGGCGCCGGGCGTCCTGCACCCGGGCATCCCGTTCGCCGTGCACACGGCGTCGGGCGAGGCGCTCTCAATCGGCAACCGCGAGGGGGCGGGCTATCGCTTCCTCGACGCGGACCTCGCCGGCTACGTGGCGCTCGACTTCGCCGCGTTCGACGCCTGGTACGAGGAGGACGAGCAGGTCGTGGGGCACCCGCGCGACCCCTTCCACCGCGTCGACGTACGCCAGACCTCGCGCCCCGTCCGCATCGAGATCGACGGCGACGTCATCGCCGACACCGCGCGGGCGCGCCTGCTTTTCGAGACCAGCCTGCCGGTGCGCTTCTACGTGCCGCGCGAGGACGTCCTGGTCGAGCTCCAGCCGAGCGCGCGCCGGACGTACTGCCCCTACAAGGGCGAGGCGTCGTACTGGTCGGCCGACGCCGGCGGGCGCCTGCGCAAGGACATCGCCTGGACCTACGAGCAACCGCTCGCGGACGGCCCGCCCGTCGCGGGGCTGGTGGCGTTCTGGGACGAGCGCGTCGACGTCGTCCTCGACGGAGAGCGGCGCGAGCGGCCCGGCGGCCCCATCGCCGCCGCGCTGCGCGACGAGTTCAGCGTGTAACGCAACGCGTCGCATCGGGGGCGGGCCGGGTGGGTACGTGGGCCACCATGCCCGAACTGGTGCTGGGGCCGATGGTTCGCCACGTCGGCGAGACCGACGCGGTCATCTGGGTCGAGACCGACGCTCCCTGCGAGGTCGAGGTGCTCGGCACGCGCGAGCGCACGTTCTGCGTGTGCGGCCACCATTACGCGCTCGTCTGCTGCGAGGGCCTCGAGCGCTCGACCTGGCACGAGTACGAGGTCCGCCTCGACGGCGAGTGCGTCTGGCCGATGGACGACGGCTTCCCGCGCAGCTGCTTTCGCACGCTGGGCGACGACGAGCCGGCGGAGGTCGTCTTCGGCTCGTGCCGTGTCGCGGCGCCGCACGAGCCGCCGTGGTCGCTGCGCAAGGACGAGGACCCGCGCGGTCGAGAGATCGACGCGCTGCACACGCTGTCACTGCGCATGCGCGACCAGCCGCGCGAGGCGTGGCCGGATTTGTTGCTCATGATCGGCGACCAGGTCTACGCCGACGAAGTCCCACCCACGACCCGGTCCTTCATCGGCAACCGGCGCGATCCGGAGGAGCCACCGGGCGAGCGCGTGCTCGACTTCCATGAGTACCACCAGCTCTACCTCGAGAGCTGGAGCGACCCGGAGATCCGCTGGCTCTTCTCCACCGTGCCGACGGCGATGATCTTCGACGACCACGACGTCCACGACGACTGGAACATCTCGCAGGCGTGGCTCGACGAGATGCGGGGCCAGGCGTGGTGGAACCGCCACATCCGCGCGGCGCTCGCCTCGTACTGGGTCTATCAGCACCTCGGCAACCTCTCGCCCGCGCTCCTGAAGGCGGACGACCTGCTGCAGCGCGTCAAGGAGGCCGACGACGCCGAGCCGATCCTCGAGGAGTTTGCCCGGCGCGCCGATCGCGCCAATTGGAACGTCCGCTGGAGCTACACCCGCGACCTCGGGCGCGCGCGCATCGTCGTCGTCGACTCGCGGGCGGGGCGCGTGCTCGAGGAAGATCGTCGCTCGATGCTCGACGAGGGCGAGTGGTCGTGGCTCGAGGAGCAGGTGAGCGGCGACTTCGATCACCTGCTCGTGGCCACGTCGCTGCCCTGGGTCCTCGGGCCCGGGCTGCACAACATCGAGGCGTGGAGCGAGGCGGTGGCTGGCGGCGCGTGGGGCAAGCAGATGTCGCGCCTCGGCGAGCGCGCCCGGCGCGCCGCGGACCTCGAGCACTGGCCCGCGTTCCAGGAGTCCTTCGCACGGCTCGGCGAGCTGCTGCGGCAGGTGGCCGCAGGCGAGCGCGGCTCGGCGCCGGCCTCGATCGTCGTGCTCTCCGGCGACGTCCACCACGCCTACCTGTGCGAGGTCGCGTTCCGGCGCGGCCCGGTGCGGGCGCACGTCTACCAGGCGGTCTGTTCGCCGTATCGCAATCCCCTGCAGGCCAGGGAGCGGCAGGTCATCCGGGCCGGCTGGTCGCGGCCGATGCGGTCGGTGACCCGCGCGCTGGCGCGGGCCGCCGGGGTGGCGGATCCGGACGTGGACTGGCGGCTCGTGGACGGCGGGCCGTGGTTCGACAACCAGGTCGCCACGCTGCGCATCGACGGTCGGCGGATCGACATGCGCATCGACAAGGCGGTGCCGCGCGACGCCACTTCGGCGCGCCTGGAGAAGGTGCTCGACCGGGCGCTTGCGTAGCACCGCTGTCGTGGCGCGTCAGAATCGCGCGCGATGGCGTCGACCGAGGCCCGCAATCGCACCCACCGCCGCCGGCGCTTCCGCGGCCGTGACCCGGAGGAGGACCACCGCGTCTCAACGCCGCTGGAACTCCTCTACGACCTCACGATCGTCGTCGCCTTCGGCACCGCCGCGGACGAGTTGGCCCATTACGTCGCCGAGGGCCACGCCGGCGCGGGCGTCGTTGGCTTCCTGTTCGCGTCGTTCGCGGTGACGTGGGCGTGGCTGAACTACTCGTGGTTCGCCTCCGCCTACGACACCGACGACTGGGTCTTCCGGCTCGCGACGATGATCCAGATGGTCGGCGTGATCGTGTTGTCGCTCGGCCTGCCGCAGATGTTCGCCTCCGTCGACCACGGGGCCACGCTGAACAACGCCGTGATGATCGCCGGCTACGTGATCATGCGCGTGGCGCTCGTGTTCCTGTGGTGGCAGGTCTCGCGGCAGGACCCGGAGCACGCGCCGGCGGCTCGCGCCTACGTGCAGTCGCTCGTGGTGACGCAGGCGGGCTGGATCCTCTTGGCGATCCTCCAGCTCCCGATCGGCACGACGTTCGCTTGCGTGGGGGTGCTCATCGGGCTCGAGCTCGCCGGGCTCATGCGCGCCGAGCGCCGGTCGCCGACGCCGTGGCACCCGCATCACATCGCCGAGCGCTACGGGCTGCTCGTGATCATCACCCTGGGCGAGGTCATCATCGGCACGGTGGCGGCGCTCAACGCCGTCGTCCACGGCGAGGCGGGTTGGACCGTCGATGCCGCACTGCTGGCGGTGGCGGGCGTGGGGCTGACGTTCGGGGCCTGGTGGATGTACTTCGCGGTGCCGTGGGCCGAGCCGCTCGTCCGCCACCGCGAGCGCGGCTTCTGGTTCGGCTACGGGCACCTCGTGATCTTCGCCTCGCTCGCCGCGATGGGCGCGGGCTTGCACGTCGCGGCTATCGGCCTCGAGGGCGAGGCGAAGATCGGGGCGACGGCAACGGTGCTCAGCGTCGCGATCCCGGTCGCCGCGTACGTCGCGGTCTTCTACTTCCTGTATTCGGTGCTCATGCGCGCGCTCGACCCGTTCCACCTCTGGCTGATCGTGTGCACCGCCGGCATCCTCGGCCTTTCGGTCCTGCTCGCGGCCGCGGGGGTGAACATGTCGGTGTGCCTGGTGATCCTCGCGCTCGCGCCGGCGGTGACGGTCGTGGGCTACGAGACCCTCGGGCACCGCCACATGGCGCGGACGCTCGAGCGGCTTTAGCTCGCGCAGAGTTGGCGCGACGCCGCAGTTGGCGCGCAGCGCCGACCGGGAAGGCCCGAAGTGATGAAGCCTTGCTGCCCACCAGGCGAAGGTTGCAACGCGCGGGTCTCGGATGAGCCGTGCTCGCTCACGCTGCTGCGCCGCGAACGCAACACCGAGGCGCGGCGCGCCCTGTCGCTGTGGGACCGCTACCAGCACGCGGCCGGGTCTCCTCGCGGGCGGCGGTTCCTGAAGCGGGCGTATCAGCGGGCGCGCGATCGGGTCCTCGGCGTGTGGACGCCGTGGGACGAGCGCCCGCTCGCGGGTTCGGGCGTACGCTGACCGCATCGCCTCGTCGCCGGCAGCCGCCCCGACGACCGCGGCCCGCCCGCGCGGCCGCCTCATTCGCGCGCTCGGGACGCTGCTCATCGTCCTTGGCGTGTTCGCGCTCGCCGACGCGGGGCTCACGCTCGTGTGGCAGGAGCCCGTGACCGCGGTCTATGCCCACGTCCAGCAGGGCAGGCTCGACGATCGCCTGACCAAGCTCGAGCATGCGTCGGCCGCGCCGCTCGCGCGCGCGATCGCCAGTGCGCCGGATCCCCAGCGGCGGGTCGGCGTCGCCGCGCGCGCCTTTGCGCGCCGCGTCCATCCGGGCGACCCGATCGCGCGCCTGCGCATTCCGCGACTGGGCGTGTCCGCGGTCGTGGTCCAGGGCACGGCGGGCGACGACCTCAGCAAGGGGCCCGGCCACTACCCGAAGACGCCGCTCCCCGGCGAGCGCGGCACCGTCGGCATCGCCGGCCACCGGACGACGTTCGGCGCGTGGTTCCGTCACATCGACGACCTCAAGCCGGGCGATCCCATCCGCGTCGCCATGCCCTACGGCACCTTCACCTACCGGGTGCAGCGCACGCGGATCGTGCCGTCGGACGCCTTGTGGATCACCAACCAGGTCAGCTACAACCGGCTGGTCCTGTCGGCCTGCCACCCGCTGTACTCGGCGTCGGAGCGGATCGTCGTGTTCGCGCGTCTCGCCTAGGCGAGCCCGCGGGCTGTCCACGCGCG
>DATFRW010000232.1:0-7778 GCA_035262945.1 Solirubrobacteraceae bacterium | reverse complement strand
CGATACCACGGGGCTGGCTCGACTCCTCGCGGTGAGACGCCGCTGCCGCCGCGCCGGGCGCCGGCTCGTGCTCGTGCGCGGCAGCCGCGGCGTCCAGAAGCTGTTCGCGGCGACGTCGCTCGAAGAGCAGTTCGAGCTGGTGGGCGATCCCGCCGAGCTCGCGGTCGCCTAGGCAGCGGCGGGCAGCGCGAAGCGGGCGAGCGAACGGCGGATGCCGTCCGCGTCGAGGCCGTTGGCCGCACGGTGGTCGGCGCCGGTGCCGTATCGACGCAGCTCGACGTTGCCGACCCCGAGCGCCAGCAGGCGGTGCGCGCGGTCGGTGAGAGCGCTCGCGACCGCCGCCGCCGAGGTGCCGGCGAGGTAGGGCTCGACGAGCACGACGTCGGTGCCGCGCATGAGCGCGCGCAGCCCGGCGGCGTCGAACGGCCGCACGGTCGACAGGTAGGCGACCGTCGCGTCGAGGTCGCTCGTGGCCTCGAGCACCGGGTCGAGCGTCGGCCCTACCGCGAGCACCACCGGCGCGGCATCCGAGCCGCGGCGCAGCACGACGAGCCCGCGGGCGTGCACGGGCGCGTCGTTGGCCTCCTCGGACATCCGGATGTAGACGCGGTCGTCGGTGCGCAGCGCCTCGCGAAGCTGCTGCTCGAGCTCGTCGGGATGGCCGGGGACGTGGATCGTCCAGCCCGGCAGCGCCGACAGCACGGCGACGTCGCCCGGCGCCTGGTGAGTGCGACCCGAGCGCGCCGAGTCGTACGACGCGCCGGTGCTGACGAGGATCGCGCCGACGTCCTGGTGGCCGAGGTCGAGCTTGATCTGCTCGTACGGACGCTCGACGAGGAACGGCGTGTACGAATGGGCGATCGGCCGCATCCCCTCGCGGGCGAGGCCGGCGGCGACGCCGATCATGAGCTGCTCGCGAATCCCGACGTTGACGAGCCGCGGGTGGTCGGGCAGCTCGGAGAGGCCGATCTCCGCGGCCACGACCGCAACCCGCTGGTCGTCGTCGAGCGCGCGTGCCGCAAGCTCGTAGAAGCGCGAGCGCATGGTGCTCATCGCGTCACCTCCGCCACGACGACGTTGGGGGCTTCGCCCGTGCCGCCCAGCGCGCGTTCGAGGGCCTCGTGGTCGCGGCCGTCGATCCGCTCGGCGTCCCAGCCCTCGATCGCGAAGCGCGCGTCGATCCCGCCGGGCCAGTGGTAGGTCGACGTGTGGTTGTCGACCACGACGACCGTCAACCGCGCGAGACGAAGACGGCCGGCGAGCTGCACGGCCTCCCAGTTGCTCCCCTCGTCGAGCTCGCCGTCGCCGACGAGGCAGACCACGCGCGCGCCCGCCTGGCCCTGCGCGTCGAGCGCCAGCGCCATCCCGATCGCGATGGGCAGCCCGTGCCCGAGCGAGCCGCTGGAGATCTCGACCCCGTGGACGAGCGCGGCGTCGGGGTGGTAGCCGAGCGCCGAGTCGAAGCCGCCGAAGCCATCGAGCTCGTCGAGCTCGATGAAGCCCTTGGCCGCGAGCACGGCGTAGTAGGCGGCCGGACCGTGGCCCTTCGAGAGCAGGAAGCGGTCGCGCGACGGATCGTCGGCCTCTCGCGGGTCGACGCGCAGCACGCGGTCATAGAGGACCCAGAGGACGTCGAGCGTCGAGAGCGCCGCGCGGTCGTGCTTCTCGTCGCCGGTGAGACGGGTCAGGAGCTCCGGGAGGTCGTCGTAGCCCAGTGCGGTGGTTGTCGGCATGGGCAGCACGGTAAGACCTCAACTAATGTTCAAGTCAAGTGGCATCTGAGCTCACCATCGGACAGCTCTCGGCGCGCAGCGGCGTCTCGCAGTCTGCGCTGCGCTTCTACGAGCGCCGAGGGCTCATCGCGGCCGAGCGCAGCTCGGGCAACCAGCGCCGCTACCACCCCGTCACCCTGCGGCGGGTCGCGCTGATCCAGGCGGGCAAGGCCGCGGGGATACCGCTCGAGCGGATCAAGGCCGCCCTCGGCACGCTCCCCTCGGACCGCCGGCCGACGAAGCGCGACTGGGAGCGCCTGTCGCGCAGCTGGCGCGTCGAGCTCGACGAGCGCATCGCGACGCTCGAATCGATCCGTGGCCGCCTGACGACGTGCATCGGATGCGGCTGCTTGTCGCTGCGGCGCTGCGGGCTGCTGAACCCCGGCGACGAGGCCGCCGAGCTGGGGCCGGGCGCGCGCTATCTCGTGAGCGGCTCGGCGGTGCGGGCGAACCGCCGGGCGGCCAGCGCGTCGTAGACCTCTGCCGTACGCCGGGCGACGTCGGACCAGTCGAAGCGCGCGACGTGCGCGGACGCCTCGGTCACGAGGCGGAAGCGCAGCGCCGGGTTCGCGAGCACCCACTCCATCATCAGCGCGAGCGAGCGCGGGTCGCGCGAGCGGAAGCGCAGGCCGACGTCGTCGTTCGGCACGACCTCGCGCAGGCCGCCGGTGTCGGCCACGATGCATGGGCAGCCGCTGGCCATCGCCTCGAGCGCGACCAGGCCGAACGGCTCGTAGATGGAGGGCACGACGCAGAGGTCGGCGATCCGGTACAGCGAGCGCAGCACGTCGTCGCCGATCCAGCCCAGGAAGGTGCCGTGGCGGTCCAGGCCGAGCCTGCGCGCCTGCGCCTTGAGCTCGGCCTCGTGCGTGCCCGAACCGGCGACGAGGAAGCGCACGCCGTCGAGACGCTCGACCACGCGCGGCAGCGCGTCGAGCGCGATCTGGAAGCCCTTCTCATAGACGAGGCGGCCGATCAGCAGCACGAGCTTCTCGGTCGGCTCGGCGAAGCGCGCGCGCAGCGCGGCGAGGTCGTCGATCGGCGCGAGGTCGAGCGGGTCGATGCCGTTCGGGATGACCTGCGCCTTGGCCTCGGCGATCCCGAAGACGTCGGCGACGTGGCCGCGCATGTAGTGGCTGCAGACGATCACGCCCTCGGCGCGGCGTGCCATCCAGCGCTCGACCGCGTGGATGTAGCTCTGCGGATGCTTGTCGACCCAGCCCTGATGGCGGCCGTACTCGGTGGCATGGATCGTCGTCAGGTACGGGCGCCGCGCCTCGCGCGCCAGCGCGGAGGCGGCGTGCGCGACAAGCCAGTCGTGGCCGTGGACGACGTCGAAGCCGTAGCGCGCGGTCAGCTCGCGCCCCGCCGCGAGCATGTGCCGGTTCATGTCCTCGACCCAGGACACGAACTCGTCGAGGTCGCGGGGCATCGCCGGCTCGGGCATGCGGTGCACGCGCACGCCGGCGCGCACCTCCTCCGGCAGGTCGCCTTCGCGCCCGCGGGTCAGCACGTGCACCGCGACGCCGTGCTCCACGAGCCCCTCGGAGAGCTTGCACACGTGGCGCGCGAGCCCACCCTCGACGATCGGCGGGTACTCCCAGGAGAGGATGAGAACTCGCCGTGCCACGACGGCCGACCCTACCGATGCGCGGCCGGAGTGGCGCCGGATGGAATCGCTGTGCGCCCGGTCACAGTCCCGGAGGCGGTTCTGTCCCGCTTTTGCAGGCAGAAACGGGACAAGATCGCGCAAGCGCTAGCCATGCGGCGGCGCGATCTCCACGCTTCACCGACGATCCGCCGGGGGGCGGGCGCGGAAACCATGTCGCCGGGGGGCGGGCGTGACAACAGACGAGCAGGTGCTGACGCGGGTCGAGCCGGTCCGGGCGGCGGATCCGCCAACGTGGGAACGCCTCGAACAGCAGATCAGCTGGTACGGGCGTAACGCGCGCCGCAACAAGCGCTGGTACATGCGCATCAAGGTGCTGCAGATCGTCGCAGCGGCGATCATCCCGGTCATCGCGGCGATCGGCCTCTCGACCTGGGTCGCCGGCGGCCTGGGTGCGCTGGTTGTCGTGCTCGAGAGCATCCAGCAGCTCTTCCAGTTCCACTCCAACTGGACGCACTACCGATCGACCGCAGAGGCGCTCAAGCACGAGAAGTTCCTCTACCTCGCCCACGCGGGCGCATACGCGCGTGTGGCCGAGCCGCTGGCGCTGCTCGCCGAGCGCGTCGAGGGCCGGGTGTCCCAGGAGCACGCGGCATGGGCGTCCGAGCAGCTGCAGCATCAGCCGCGCCAAGAGGGCTGAGCGATGGAGCGCATCTTCATCTCCTATCGGCGCGAAGATTCGCGCGGGTACGCCGGCCGCCTGCAAGGCGATCTCTCACGGCGGTACACGAGCGAGGCCGTCTTCCGCGACGTCGAGATCCCGCCGGGCGCGGACTTCGCCGAGCACATCCGGGGCCTCGTCGACACGTGCAACGCCCTGCTCGTGATCATCGGTCCGAGCTGGCTCGAGGCCCGCGACCGCGAGGGGCGCCGACGGCTCGACAACCCCGAGGACTGGGTCCGTATCGAGATCGAGCGCGCGCTCGCGCGGCAGGGCGTGGAGGTCATCCCCGTCCTCGTCGACGGCGCGAAGCTCCCGCCGCGCGAGGAACTGCCCGAGCCGCTGCTCGGGCTGCGGCGGCGCAACGCGTTCGAGCTGTCGGACTCGCGGTGGGACTACGACGTCGAGCAGCTCGGCAAGCACCTCGACACGCTGCTGCGCGGCACGAGCGCGATCCACGAGCGGCCGGTCGCCTCGCCACCGGCGCCTGCTCCTGCTCGTCGCGATCGCACCACCGCCGCCGTCGTGGCGGGCGGGGTGCTCGCGCTGTTCAGCGCGTTCCCGGCGAACACGTTCGCGGAGCGGACGGCCGACCGCCCAACGCCGCTGACGAGCGACACCGCCGCGGTGCTCGGGTTCGTCCTCGAGAAGGCGATCCTCTTCGGGATCCTGGGTGCGATCGCCGCCCTGGCCGTCGGCGTGCTCTCGCACCGCTCGCGCGACCCGGTCGTCTCCTGCCTCATCGGGCTCGGCGCCGGCGCGACGGCGGGCGTCGCGTACGCCGCGGCCTACGCCGGGCTCAAGCTTCACGGCAGCGGAAGCCCGGGGTCCAGCACGGCGGTCGGGATGATCGCCGCCGGCGCGCTCCTCGGCTGGGCGTTCGGCGGCGAGCGGCGGGGCTCACGCGTCGAGGCGGCGTCCGCCGGCCTGGCCGGCGGCCTGCTCGCCGCTGGTGTCGTGGGGCTGGCGCACGCCTCGCTGGACAACGAGTCCGGGCATCCCCTGCTGACCGGGCTGTGCATCGCGATCATCGTCTGCGCGGCGGGGTTGGTGGGGCTGCGCACGCCGCAGCTGCTCACGCCAGCTCGTACAGCCCCACAGGCCATGAACCACTGAGCAACGGCTGCCAGCTCCCCGGCACGGGCGGATCGGTGCCAGCGTCGGAACGCACCGGCACGACGACGAGGACCTCGCCGCCGCGCACGTAGGCGCAGACGCCGGGGCCCGCGTCGACCGGCTCGTAGGCGCCGGCGAAGGCGTCGGGCCTGCGCGCGCGCAGCGCGAGCGTGCGGCGGATGAGGTCCAGCTTGCGCTCGCCGTAGTCGCGCGGGCCGCCGCCTGAGGACAGGTGGTCAAGCGCGGCGCGGCGCGCGGCCCAGTCGACCGGGCGGCGGTTGTCAGGGTCCACGAGGCTGAGCGCCTCGAGGTCGTCGCCCTGGTAGATGTCGGGCACCCCGGGGGCGGTGAGCTTGAGCAGGAGCTGGCCGAGCGCGGTGCGCCGGCCCGCCTCCGCCACCCGCTCGGCGAACGCGACAAAGCCTCCCGGCGGGCGCTCGGCGATCGCGCGCGCGAAGCGCTTCGCGTGATCCTCGTAGGGCTCGTTCGGCGCCGCCCAGGTCGTGTGCAGCTTGGCCTCGCGCAGCGCTTTCTCCGCGTACGCCTCGAGGCGCGCGGGCTCGATCGGCCAGCACCCCACGAGCGTCTGCAGCAGCAGGTACGCGCTGTGCTCGTCGGGCGCGTCGGCCGCGCGGACCCAGGACGCCGCCAGCTGCTCCCACTCGTCGGCCATCGTGCTCAGCGCGCCGATCCGCGCGCGCACGTCGCCCGAGCGCTTCGTGTCGTGGGTCTGGGTCACGAGCAGCCCGCGCGGGAAGCGCTCCGCCCGCTCGGCGTTGCGCGCGTGGAACGCCTCGACGCTCAGCCCGAACCGCCCGGGGTCGCCCCCGACCTCGTTGAGCGCGAGCAGCCGCAGGTGGCGGTAGAAGGCGGTGTCCTCGATGCCCTTCGCGGTGACCGGCGGCGAGGTCTGCTGGAAGCGCGCGACGAACTCGTCGTGGCCGCCGTCGCGCAGCGCGAGCACGTCGGCGAGGCGGCCGTTCGTCGCCGCCGCGGTCGCGGCGAGGTCGGCGTCCTCGACGCGCCCCGACCACGGCTCGGCGTAGGTGCGATAGACGGGCAGCCGCGCGAGCGCCTCGGCGATGCCGTCCACGTCGAGCAGCGCGCGCAGCCGCGCGACCTCGCGCGCGAACGTGGTCGTCGCCTGCTCGCGCTGCGCGCGCAAGGCCACGTCGTGAAACGGCTCGCCCGCGCAGGGCAGCCGCGCGAGCGCCTCCTCCCCCGCCGGATCGACGAACAACGCCGCCGCGTCGTTGAGGAACTCGTAGCCGACAGTGCCCTCGACCGGCCAGTCGCGCAAGTGCTCGTCGGGCTCGAGGATCTTCTCGACCCACACGTGCTCGGCGCCCGCCTCGCGCAGGCGCCGCAGGTAGCCCGCCGGGTCGGCCAGGCCGTCGGGATGGTCGACGCGCAGCCCCTCGACGACGCCGGCGCGCACGAGCTCGAGCACCTTGCGGTGGGTGAGCTCGAACACCGCCGGATCCTCGACGCGGACGCCCGCGAGGTCGTCGATGTCGAAGAAGCGCCGATACCAGCCGTCGGACGGGTCGTAGTCGAACACGCGCGCGCGCTCGCGCTCGTCCGCCCACCAGCGGTTCTCGGGCGACACGCCCATGTGGTTGGGGACGATGTCGAGCACGATCGGCATCTCGGCGGCCAGCTTCCGCAGGCGCTTCTCGCCGCCGAGCGCCCGCGAGACGCGAGTCGGGTCGATGACGTCGTAGCCGTGCGTCGAGCCTTCCCGCGCCTGCAGGATCGGCGACAGGTAGAGGTGCGAGATGCCCAGCCCCCGCAGGTACGGGACGAGCCTGCGCACGGCGGCGAAGTCCTGCTCCGGGGAGAGCTGAAGCCGGTAGGTCGCGATCATGCGCGCCGCAGCAGCTTCAGCGAGCGGGCGCGGACCAGCACCACGCCGCGCGACGGCCAGCGCTCCGCCCACGGCTCGAGCTGCGGCTCGAACGTGCACACCTCGTGGACCCACTCGGCGCCGAAGCGGCGCGCCGGAAGCGTGAAGGTCATGTCCTCGTGGTGGGCGTTGAAGAGCAGCAGGAACGAGTCGTCCTCGACCGGCTCGCCGTGCGGCGTGCGGTCCATGATCTCCTGGCCGTTGAGGAACACGCCGAGGACGTGGGCTCCCTCCTGCTGCCAGTCGCGCTGGGTCATGCGGCGCCCGTCGGTGCGAAACCACCACACGTCGGGCAGGCCCGAGCCCTCGCGCTCGCGCCCCGCGAGGAACTTGCTGCGGTGGAACACCGGGTGGCGGGCGCGCAGCGCGATCAGGCGGGTGGCGAAGTCGAGATGGTCGCCCTGGCCTTCGCGCAGGCCCCACTCGTACCAGGAGATCTCGTTGTCCTGGCACCAGGCGTTGTTGTTGCCGCGCTGGGTGCGGGACAGCTCGTCGCCGCCGAGGACCATCGGCACCCCCTGCGACAGCAGCAGGGTGGCCAGGAAGTTGCGCTGCTGGCGCCAGCGCAGCGCGGTGATCTCCGGGTCGTCGGTCTCCCCCTCGACGCCGCAGTTCCATGAGCGGTTGTCGTCGGTGCCGTCGCGGTTGTCCTCG
>DATFRW010000231.1:0-8794 GCA_035262945.1 Solirubrobacteraceae bacterium | reverse complement strand
CCCGAGGCCAGCAAGGTCTCGGCGGCGCGTAACGCGTCGTGCAGGGCCAGCGCCCGCTCGCGGTCGTCGCCGCGCAGGTGGACGTTGCGGCTCGACAGCGCCAGGCCGTCGGCCTCGCGGACCGTGGGCCGCACCTCGATGTGCGCCGGCAGGTTCAGGTCGCGCACGAGCGTGCGGACGACGAGCGCCTGCTGGGCGTCCTTCTGGCCGAAGAACGCCACGTCGGGCCCGACCATGTTCAGCAGCTTGGTGACGACCGTCGTGACCGCGTCGAAGTGGCCGACGCCGCGGTAGGCGCCCTCGAGCGGCTCGGTGAGGCCGCCGACGTGGACCGTCGTGACGAACCCGGGCGGGTAGACCTCGGCCGGGTCCGGAGCGAAGAGCAGGTCGGCGCCGGCCTCGGCCGCGAGCCCGGCGTCGCGCGTCTCGTCGCGCGGGTAGGCCGCCAGGTCGCTCGGGTCGTTGAACTGGCTGGGGTTGACGAACAGCGAGACGACGACCTCGTCGCAGGTCGCGCGCGCATGGCGAATGAGGCTCAGATGCCCCTCGTGCAGCGCGCCCATCGTCGGCACGAGCCCGATGACCCGCTCGGCGCGGCGCGCGGGGCGCAGCGCCTCGCGCAGCTCCGCGACGGTGCGGACGGTCCTCATGCCGCCGCCACCTCCCGGGTCACGTCGGTCAGGACGTCGTAGAGCTCGAGCAGGTCGGGCGCGCGCTCGGCGATGGCCTCGCGATGGCGGGCGATCGTCGCCTCGTCGCCGCGGGCGACCGGGCCGGTCAGCGCGGCGGCTCCCTCGGCCGCCCACGTCTCGACGCTGGCGCGCACGAGCGGGACGAGCAGCTCGCGGTCGACGCCGGAGACCCGCTGCGCCGCGGTCTCCAGCGCGATGAGGAAGCCGGAGGCCATCGCCGCGCCTGCGTGATAGGCCGCGCGGTCATCCTCGGCGATCGCGAACGGGCGCATGCCGAGCCGCTCGGCCAGTTCGCGCGCGAAGCCCAGCGCACGGGGCGTGGTGCCCGCGATCGCCGCCCCCGCGCCGCGGAAGTCGCCGCCGCGGCGGGTCACGGTCATCAGCGGGTGCATGCCGAAGCCCTCGTGAGGCGCGAGGACGCTGAGCCCGGTGGCGCCCGAGCAATGCCCGACGAGCGGGCCGGGCACGACCGCCGCGGCCGCCGCGGCGATCTCGCCGTCGGGCACGCAGAGCAGCACGACATCGGCGTCGGCGCCGTCGTGCCCACGGCCGAACGGGCCGGTCGCGTCGAGCGCTCCGGCAAGGGCGCGGCCCATGCGGCCGCCGCCCACGATGGCGATGGTCTCGTTCATCTGATGTCGGATCCAGCCCCCGAGGGGTGCCGGTCACGTGTGCTGTGCCGACAGCGTACCCGTTCGCGGTGCGGAACTCCGCACGATGCGGATTCCGGCGGCGAACGCGACCGCGCGGCGTTCTACGCTGAGGTCGTGCCGCGCTCGAAGGAGGAGCGCCGCGAGGCGCTCAAGGCCGTCTACAGCGAAGCCCGCTCGTGCACCCGCTGCCCGCAGCTGGCGGCGACCCGCACCACTGTCGTCTTCGGCTCGGGGAACGCCGATGCCGACCTCATGTTCGTCGGCGAGGCGCCGGGCAAGAACGAGGACGAGCAGGGGCTGCCGTTCGTCGGGCAGGCCGGGAAGCTGCTCGACAAGCTGCTGGGCGAGATCGGCCTACAACGCGGGGACGTGTTCATCTGCAACGTGCTCAAGTGCCGGCCTCCCGGCAACCGCGACCCGCAGCCGGCCGAGATCGAGGCGTGCGAGGAGTACCTCACCAGGCAGATCGACCTCATCGAGCCGCGGGTGATCTGCACCCTCGGCAACTTCGCCACCAAGCTCCTGCGCGGCGATCCCACCGGGATCACGCGGCTGCATGGGCGCGAGGAGGTCCGCACGGTCGGCAACCGCACGGTGCGGCTGTATCCGATCTTCCACCCGGCCGCGGCGCTGTACACGCCGGCCAACGTCGAGGTGCTGCGCGCCGACTTCGCCCGTCTGCCCGAGCTGCTCGCCCTGCCGCCGCTGCTCCAGCCCGGCGAAGAGGAGCCGGTGCCGGAGGTGGCCGAACCCGAGATGGTCGCCGTCGCGGTCGACGACCGCCAGCTGGGGCTCTTCTGATGGTCCATCGCGCGGCCGCGACCGGGTTCGCACGCTCGGTCGAGGCCTACGAGCGCGCGCGTCCCGAGTACCCGCAGCAGGCGATCGCCTGGGTCGCGAGCGAGCTCGACCTGCGCCCTGGTCGTACTGTCGTCGACCTCGCGGCCGGCACCGGCAAGCTCTCCCGGCCGCTCGCCGCGCTCGGCTGCGAGGTCATCGCCGTCGAGCCGGTGGCAGAGATGCGCGCGGCGATCGGACCGGGCGTCCGCGCGCTCGACGGCACCGCCGAGCACATGCCGTTGCCAGACGACAGCGCCGACGTCGTCACCGTCGCGCAGGCTTTCCACTGGTTCGACGGGCCCCGCGCCCTGGCGGAGATCGAGCGCGTGCTGCGACCCGGCGGAGCGCTCGCGCTGCTCTGGAACCGCCGCCCGGTCGAGAGCTCGGATCTGCACGCCGCGATCAGCGAGATCGTCAAGCCCTATCAGGGCGACGCGCCCCGACACGGGAGCGGCGCCTGGCGCGACGCGTTCGCGGGGCGCGACCTCGAGGAGCGCGTGTTCCCGTTCAGCCAGCGCCTCGACGCCGACGGTCTCGCCGACCGCGTCGGCTCCACCAGCTTCATCGCCGCGCTCGACGAGGACGAGCACGCCAAGGTGCTCGAGCGCGTCCGCGCGCTCGTCCACGGCGACAGCGTCGACGTCCCGTACATCTGCGAGGTCCACATCTGGCGCCCGAGCTGACGTTCCGCGAGGCCACCGCGGCCGACGCGGAGACCATGGCGCGGACCGTCGGCATCGGCTTCGACGGCTACCGCTCGTTCGCGCCGCCCGGCTGGGAGCCGCCGTCGTTCGAGCGCGAAGTGGGGGCCATCCGCGACCGCATGCGCGGCGTCGATGCGTGGGCGCGGCTCGCGTTCGACGGTGACGAGCCGGCAGGCCACGTCGGCCTCCTCGCGGATCCGACGCCGGCGACGGTCTACCTGTGGCAGCTCTTCATCCGCCCCGCGTATTGGGGCACCGGGCTGGCCGACCGCCTGCACGCCGAGTTCCTCGCCGAGTCGCGCGTCCGCGGCTACGACCGCGCGCGGCTACGCACGCCCGACGGCCAGGCGCGGGCGCGCCGGTTCTACGAGCGCAACGGCTGGGAGACCGACGGCTTCGCCACGTTCGAGGACGTCCTCGGCCTCGACCTCCTCGTCTACACGCGGGCGGGGTTGACGTAGGCCGCGGGCAGGCGGAGCATCGCGTGCGTCATGCGCGCCTCCGACCGCGACCGTGACCGCGCCGTCGCCCTGCTGCAAGCGCGCTGCGCCGAGGGCTACCTCAGCGTCGAGACCTTCGAGCACCGCCTCGGCCTCGCGCTCGCCGCGCGCACGTCGGCACAGCTGCGCGCTCTGGTCGCGGACATCGTCCGCATCCGCCGCCGCCCGTGGCTGCGCGCGCTCGCGCGGGGCCGCCCGCTCGCCGCCGTCGCGCTGCCGGCCGAGGGGACAGCGGTCGTCGGGCGCAGCCGCCGCTGCGACGTCGTCGTCACCGAGCCGACCGTCTCGCGCCGCCACGTCGAGCTGCGCGCGCTGGACGGCTCGTGGCTCGCGGTCGACCTCGGATCGACGAACGGGACCTGGCTGCTCGGCCGCCGGATCGGCCGGGCCCGGGTGGTGGCGGGCGACGAGCTCGTTCTGGGAGACTGCCCCGTCGTCCTCGACGCTGGTTGAGCTCTAGGAGGAGGTTCGCGGTGGCGGTCGCCAAGCAGACGATGACCGACGAGCAGCGCAAGTCCGTGGCGCTCGAGTACCTGAAGGCGTTCGATAACGGAGGGGTCACGTCGAGCGGCGACTCGATCCTCGATCTCTTCGCCGACGACGCCCAGGTCTACTTCGGCAAGTGGGGTCTGGCGAACGGCAAGGAGGCGATCGGGCAGCTGTTCACCGACGTCGGCGGGACGCTCAAATCGATCCGCCACGACTACGCGAACTTCAACTGGATCATGACCGGCACGGACACGTTCGCGTGCGAAGGGACGAGCTACGGCGAGCACCAGGACGGCGAGTGGCGCGCCGGGATCACGCATGCCGGCCGCTGGTGCGACGTGTTCGAGGTCCGCGACTTCCTCATCCAGCGCTGCTTCATCTATCTCGACCCCGACTACGCGGGTGGCGACACCGACCGCTACCCGTGGCTGAGCGCCGACGGGCGCGACGCGTCGCAGCCGGTCGGGTAGCTCAACTCCCTCGCAGCAGGGCGTCGCCGATCTCCGTGCGCTCGTAGAGCACGCGGCGCCCGTCGCGCGCCGCGCGCACGAGGCCGGCGCGGCGCAGGATCCCGAGGTGCTCGTTGACGCCCGCCGCCGAGGCGCCGAAGCGCTCCGCGAGGTCGTTCGTCGCGGCCGGCGTGCCGAGCGCGGCGAGGATCGCGGCGCGGCGGCGGCCGAGGAGCGCCGCGAGCGCGTCGCCGTCGCCGTCGTCCTCGTCCGGCGCCCACAGCATCCCGACGCCGCGCGGCGTGTAGATCACGCTCGGCTGCCAGGGCTCGTCGACCATGGCGAAGACCTCCGGCCAGGCGAAGGCGGCGGGCATGAGCAGCAGCCCGCGGCCGCGCAGGTCGACGTCCTGGTCGGGGCCGCGGTCGATCTCCAGCGCGCCGTCGCGCCAGCTGACGTACGGATGGAGGTCCTCGAAGACCTCGATCGCGCCCCCGGCGGTGAGTCGCCGCGCCCGATGAACGATGTCGGCCTCGAGCGCCGCGCGGATCTGCGGCCACCACGGCTCGATCGCCCGCACGTAGTACTCGCCCATGACGCGCGTGAGCTCGGCGAGCGCGCGCTCGGGGTCGTCGAGGAGCGGCCGCACGACGTCGGGCATGGACTGGCCCCTGAAGCGCCAGCCGAGCTCGATCGCGACCCGCTCGGGCGGCGTGGCGCGCACCTGCGCGAACTGGTCGTCGAGCTCCGCGAGCGGGCCGGTGGGTGGCGGGGAGATGAAGTCCGGGACGTAGCCGGCGCCCGGCGTGGCCAGCACGTCGAGCACCGTGTAGTCGAGGCCCTCGAGCCGCGCCCGCGCCTCGCGCGCCCACGGCAGGTGCAGCGAGTGCCGCGCGGGATCGCGCAGGACCTCTGTGCTCCACGTCAGGTCGAAGAGCGGCGAGATCGCAAAGCGCGTGCGGACGAGGTCCTCGTGACCGAACAGAAAGCGGATCAACGAGGGGAGATTCTCGCGCGCGGCAAGCCGGGACGCGAAGCGTTCAGGCGACGAGCTCGAGCAGCGCGCGCGCCGGACGCGGCTCGGGCATGCACGCCACGAGCGCGACGAGCGCGTCGACCACCGCCGGGTCGAACTGCGCGCCCGCACAGCGGTGCAGCTCGCCGATCGCTTCGGAGGCCGGCAGTGCGGCGCGATAGGGCCGGTTGGTGGTCATGGCGCTGTAGGCGTCGCAGGCACAGATGATGCGGGCGGCGAGCGGGATGGCGTCGCCGGCGATCCCGTCGGGGTACCCGCCCCCGTCCCAGCGCTCATGGTGGTGACGGACGATGAGCCCGACCTCGGCGAGGACGCCGCCGACGCGCTCGAGCATCTCCTGCCCGTCGATCGGATGGCGCTTGATCAGCGCGAACTCGGCGTCGGTGAGCTTGCCCGGCTTGTTGATGATCTCGTCGGCGACCCGGATCTTGCCGACGTCGTGCAGCAGCGCGCCGAACTCGAGGTTGCGCCGTTGGCGGCCGTCGATGCCGAGCGCGTCGCCGACCTCGAGCGCGAGCGCGACGACGCCGTGGCTGTGCTCGCCGCCGGTGTAGGCGTCGTCGGCCGCCAGGACGTCGCTCATCAGCAGCGCGGTGCCGCGATAGGCGTGGGAGAGGGCGAGGGCCTTGTCGATGTGCTCGCGGCGATCACGCGCGAACAGCGCGAGCAGGGCCAGCAGCGGCAGGACGAACGCCACGGCGAAGGGGTCGTGCTCGCCGGCGACACCCGCCAGCACGCCGACCGGCGTGAGCGCGGCGTCGACGACGAAGACCCAGACGAAGAGGCGCAGGCCGAGGTCGGGCGGAACGCCGTGGGAGAGCTTGTCGCGCAGCAGCGTCACGCCCGCATCGCATACGGCCTGCGCGACGAGTGCGAGCGCGAGGACCGGCCAGTCGTCGAGGCCGATCGGGCCGGGAGCGAGCGCGGCGACGACGACCGCCGGGCCCAGCGCGTAGAGCGAGTCCGGCAGGATGAAGACCAGGCGCGTCGGGTGCACGGCGCCGCGCAGGTAGCTCGGGAGGCGACCGACCAGGAAGCCCGCCGCGACCAGCAGCGGGACGAGCGCGGGCGGCGCCAGGATCAGCATCGGCATGAACACGAGCTGGCTGGGGACCGTGTAGCCCGTCCCGACGTCGAACGAGATCCGCTGCGTGAACGCGTACGCCGCCACGAGGGCGAGCGCCCCGAGCAGCGAGATGCCGCGGTCCGACGGGGCAAGCAGCGCAAGCGCGCCGACGGAAAGGAGCAGAAGCGCGCCGAGCGCGCCGTCAGTGCGCAGCTCGCGCTGCGAGAGCGGCGCCGCCTTGCGTGTCGAGGCAGCCTCGATGAGCTGCTCGACGTAGGGATCGTCGTCTGTCAGGGCCATGGCGCACCCCTTTCATCGGCGCGCGCGAGGGCTCGAAGCACCTTCTTTTGGACGTATGTTCGGCGCCGCTTGTCGCAGGCTCATGGCCGTTGGGCGCGCCGCCGATGCCGCCGGTGGCCGCTGTCCGGAGGCCTTGTCAACCAACAGGGGGAAACCGCATGGCAGGAACACGACTGCTGCGCCGGGGACTTGCGGGTCTGGTCCTCGCAATGGCGCTGGGGGCGATGCCGGCCACGGCGTCGGCCGACGGGATCAGCCTCGGCCTCGACGGCTGCCCGGCCCGGACTACCGAGCACCCGTTCGCGCGCTGGCTGGATTGGAGCAACTACACGCTTGTGCCCGGCGGCACGTTCGAGGGGTCGCTCAGCGGCTGGAAGCTGGCGGGCGGCGCGAAGGTCGTCGCCGGCAACGAGACCTTCAACGCGCACGGCGCGGGCGAGACGCATGCCCTCTCGCTTCCGAGTGGAAGCTCTGCGACGACGCCGCCGATGTGCGTCGCGGTCCTCGACCCGACCTTGCGCTATTTCGCGGCCAACGACGGCGGGCTCCTGTCGCTCCTGACCGTCCAGATCCTCTACTACCCGCCGGGTGGCGGCGTGCTCGTGCTCCCGCTCGGCCTCAACCTCGGCGGCAAGCAGTGGGCGCCGTCTTTGCCGACCATCGTGGCGGCCGACCTGCTCGGCGTGCTCAACGGCGGCAAGGCGCAGGTCGCCTTCCGCTTCACGCCGACCGGGCTCGGCGCGAAGTGGCGGATCGACGACGTGTACGTCGATCCGCGCGCAAGTCACTGAACGTCCGGCTGCACAGGCCGCGCGGCGGAGCTCGTCCGCCGCGCGGCGTGCAGCGCCTTCAGCGCCGCCACGTTGCGGTCGCGCTCGCGGCCGACGGCGGCGCGCAGGCCGAACGTCAGCGCCTGGGCGACGTCGTCGATCGCCAGGGCCCGCGCGCCGAGCCGCGCGCCGACCACGTCTCGGCGACGGCGCGCCTGCAGCTCGAACGCCTCGCCGCCGAACGCGCGCGTGGTGCTGCGCCCGCCGAGGTGGCGGACGACGACGTCGGGATGCAGGATCGTCGGCACGCCGGCGGCGCGGGCGCGCAGGCACAGGTCGAGGTCCTCGTAGAAGAGGAAGGCGTCTGGGTCGAACGGCCCGAGGCGGCGCAGGAGCGGGGTGCGCGCGGCGACGCAGGCCGCGATGGCCCAGCCGACCGCCCGGGTGCGACGCGCGCGATGGGGCTGCGCGAGGGCGCGGGTGGGGAGCACCGCTCGGGCGAGCGCGGACGGCCGCCCGGGCAGCGGGTGCGCGCTGCGCTGCACCTCGCCGTCGGCGCCGAGCAGGCGCGGGACGAGCAGCGCGTCGCGGTCGGCGGCGCGCGCGGCGAGCGTCACGAGGCCGGCGTCCGGCAACTCGCAGTCGGGGTTGAGCAGGACCGTCACCGGGTGCCGGGCGCGCTCGACGCCCTCGTTGTTCGCCGCGCCGAACCCGGGGTTGCCGTCGAGCCGCACGACCTCCGCTCCTGCCACCTCAGCGAGCGCCGGCCCATCGTCGGTGGAGCCCGAGTCGACGGCGACGACCTGCGTGCCGGGCGGTAGGTGGTCGGCGATCGAGCGCAGCAGCCGCGGCAGCTCGGGCGCCGACTCGTGCAGGACCGTGACGATCGTGAACGCCATCAAGCCGCGGCCTCCGCGAGCAGCGCGTGAAGCGCGGCCGCCGCGCGCTCCCACGTGTACGCCGCCGCGTGGTCGCGCGCCGCGGCGCCCAGGCGCGCGCGGAGCGCGTCGTCGCCGGCGATGCGCAGCAGGGCGTCCGCGAGGGCGTCGGCGTCGCCAGGCGGCACGCGCAGCGCCGCGTCGCCGAGCGTCTCGGCGAAGCACGGCAGGTCGCTGACGACGGCGGGCGTGCCGTGGGCGGCGGCCTCGAGCGGCGGCAGCCCGAAGCCCTCCAGGTAGGACGCCTGCACGACGGCCAGCGCCCCCGCGTAGAGCGCGGCGAGGTCGGCGTCGTCGACCCGCGCGGACCCGTCGCCGACCATCACGAGCTCGGCGTCGAGGCCGCGTTCGCGCGCG
>DATFRW010000230.1:0-3667 GCA_035262945.1 Solirubrobacteraceae bacterium | reverse complement strand
CGGGGCCGTGGAGGTGGCCGTGAACGGCGGGGAGGTGAGCGTGCGCGACCACGGGCCCGGCATCGCCGACGACGACCTCCCGCACGTCTTCGACCGCTTCTACCGGGCCCCGGCCGCGCGCGGGCTGCCGGGCTCCGGACTAGGCCTGGCGATCGTCAAGCACGTCGCCGACGGACACGGCGGCAGCGTCGTCGCGGCCAATGCGGACGACGGCGGCGCGTGCCTGCGGCTCGCCCTGCCGGTCTCTTAACCGCTTCCTAGCCCGCTCTCAGCAAGTGGTCAGGTTGGTCGGGACTCATGTCTCGCATGTTCCGACCAGCCCTCACTCTCGCCGCCGTAGCCGCCACGCTTGCCCTCGGCGCCTGCGGCGGCTCCAACGACCCCGCCGCCTCCACCAGTCCGCAGGACAAGGCGTTCGAAGGCGCCCTGAAGTTCTCCCAGTGCATGCGCGAACACGGCATCAACATGCCCGACCCGCAGCGCGTCGGCAGCGGCGGCATCAAGCTCGCCGGCCCCAAGGGCGCGTTCAACCCGAACGACCCGAAGATGAAGGCGGCGCAGCAGGCCTGCCAGAAGTACATGGAGCAGGGCGGCGGCCAGACGATGGATCCCGCGCGCCGCGCCCGCCTCCAGGAGGCCGCGCTGAAGTTCGCGCGCTGCATGCGCTCGCACGGGATCGACGTGCCGGACCCGAAGATGTCGGCGAACGGCGGCCTGACGATGCGGTTCGGCGGCCCGGGCGCCAAGGGCGGCGGCCCGACCGGTCCCAACCCGGATTCGCCGGCCTTCAAGAAGGCGCAGGAGTCGTGCCAGCACTTCCTCGGCGACGCCGCGCCGCCCGCGACCAACTCGGAGAAGGGCTGATGAGCGTCGCCGCACGCCTGCCGCGCGGCGGCCGCCGCGCCCGCCGCGCCGTCCTCGTCGCCGCCGCCGCGGCCGCCGTCGCCGCCCTCGCGTGGCTGCTGATCCCGCGCGGCAGCGACGGGGGCGCGCCCAGCGCCAACGACGCGGTCCCGCTCGGCTCCGCCACCGTCGAGCGCCGCGATCTCGTCGCCCGCCAGGACGTCGACGCGACGCTCGGCTTCTCGAGCACCAGCGCGGTCGCCGCGCCCGTCGCCGGGACGGTCACCCGCCTGCGCGACGAGGGCGACGTCGTCACCCGCGGCCGCTCGCTGATGTCGATCGACGCCAAGGCGACCGCCTGGGTGCTCTACGGGACGGTCCCGATGTACCGCGACCTCGGGCCCAGCGTCACCGACGGGCGCGACGTACGCCAGCTTGAGCGCAACCTGAAGGCGCTCGGCTACGACCCCGGGACCGTCGACAACGACTGGACCTCGGCGACCACCGACGCCGTGATCGACTTCCAGCGCGATCGCGGGCTGACCGAGAGCGGCACGATCGCACGCACCGACGTCGTGATCAGCGACGGCCCGGCGCGCGTCGGCCAGCACCGCAGCGAGGTCGGCGATGAGGTGCGTCCGGGCGCGCCCGTCACCGGGCTCACGTCGACCACCCCGCTCATCACCGCCAAGCTCGATGCGGGCCTGGCGACGGACGTCCACGACGGCGACAGCGTGCGCGTGACGATGCCCGACGGCAGCGAGGTCGGCGGCCATGTCACGAGCGTGGGGACGGTCGCCACGGCGGGCCAGAACGGCGCCGCCCCGACCGTCGATCTGGAAGTGACCCTCAACAGCAGCCGCCGCGGCCGGCTGGACGGCGCGCCGGTCAGCGTGTCGCTGGCGACCGGGACCACGAAGGACGCGCTCGCGGTGCCGATCACCGCGCTCGTAGCTACGGCGGCGGGCAGCTACGCGGTCGAGCTCGCCGGCTCGCACCGACTGGTGCCCGTGACCGTCGGCGCCTTCGCCGACGACTGGGTCCAGGTCGAGGGCTCGGGGCTCATGCCCGGCATGCGGGTGGTGGTGCCGCGATGACTGCGAGGGCCAACCTATCGAGGACGACCCAAGCCGTGGGCGAGTTGCGGCGCGCTGGTGCTGCGCTCGCGCTGCGCGAGGTGACCAAGGACTACCCCGGCGGCGTGCGCGCGCTCGACGGCGTCACGCTCCGGGTCGACGAGGGCGAGCTCGTCGGCGTGGTCGGGCCGTCCGGCTCAGGCAAGTCGACGCTGCTGCACGTCATGGGCACGCTCGAGCGCCCGTCGGGCGGGCAGGTCTCGGTCGCGGGCGCCGCCGTCGACGACCTCGACGACCGCCAGCTCGCGGGGCTGCGCGCGACCGCGATCGGGTTCGTGTTCCAGTCGTTCTTCCTCATCGACGGGATGACCGCGCTGGAGAACGTGGCCCAGGGCCTGCTCTACAGCGGCACGCCGGCCGAGACGCGCACCGCCGCGGCGCGGCTCGCGCTCGAGCGGGTCGGCCTCGGCCATCGACTGTCCCACCGGCCCGAGCAGCTGTCCGGCGGCGAGCGCCAGCGGGTGGCGATCGCCCGCGCGGTCGTCGCGCGCCCGGCGATCGTCTTCGCCGACGAGCCGACCGGCAACCTCGACTCGCGCTCGGGCGCGGAGGTCCTGGCGCTGCTGCGCGAGCTCAACGGCGAAGGGACGACGGTGCTGATCATCACCCACGACCGTGAGCTCGCCTCGGCGCTGCCGCGGCGGGTCGCGCTGCGCGACGGGCGCGTGGTGGCGCCATGACGTCGCGACTGCTCCCCGCCGACCTGGTGCGCGTCGGCGCCGTCGGCCTGCGCACCCGGCGCCTGCGCGCCGCGCTGTCCGCGCTCGGGATCGCCATCGGCATCGCCAGCATGGTCGCCGTCCTCGGGCTCTCGGAGTCCTCGCGCGCCGGCCTGCTGCACCGGCTCGACCGCCTCGGGACGAACCTGCTCACGGCGGCCCCCGGGCAGACGCTGGCCGGCGACAGCGCGACGCTGCCCGACACCGCGCAGCAGACGCTGCGCCGCGTCGGCGGCGTCCAGCGCGTCGACTCGGTCCGCGTCCTCGACGCCACCGTCCGCCGCACGGACCGGATCGACCCCGAGGAGACCGGCGGCATCACCGTGGACGCGGCCGACACCGGCCTGCTGCAGACGCTCGGCGGGTCGATGGTGCGCGGGCGCTTCCTCAACGGGGCGACGGCCGCCACCCGCTCCGTCGTGCTCGGCTCGCTGGCGGCGAGCTCGCTCGGCATCGATCGCCCGGGCGCGCTCGTCTACATCGCCGGGCGCTGGTGGACCGTGGTCGGGATCATGGCGCCGCTCGAGCTCGCGCCGGAGCTCGACCGCGCGGCGCTCATGGGCTACGCGGCCGCCCATCGTGAGCTCGACGAGGACCTCTCCGCGACGACCGTCTATTTGCGCGCCGACCCCTCGGACGTCGAGCGCGTGCACGCCATCGTGCCGTCGGCCGCCAACCCCGAGCACCCCGAGGAGGTCGACGTGAGCCGGCCGTCGGACGCGCTCGCCGCGCGCGCCGAGGCGAACGACACGCTCACCGGCCTGTTCCTCGGGCTCGGCGCCGTCGCACTGCTCGTCGGCGGCATCGGCATCGCCAACACGATGGTCATCTCGGTGCTGGAGCGCCGTTCGGAGATCGGGCTGCGCCGGGCGCTGGGCGCGACCCGCGGCCATGTGCGCGCCCAGTTCCTCGTCGAATCGCTGCTGCTCGCGGCGGTCGGCGGCCTCGTCGGCATCCTCGTGGGGTCGG
>DATFRW010000229.1:0-11144 GCA_035262945.1 Solirubrobacteraceae bacterium | reverse complement strand
CCGGCGCGGAAGGTGCCGTCGATCAGCCCGACGGTCGGGAAGTTCTGCACCCCGCTGAACCCCGTGCGCTTGACGTCCTCGAGGAACTTCTCCATGAGCCGGAACGGGTCCGTGCCGCACACGCCCGCCAGCACCGGCGTGCGCTCGACGATCGGCAGGACCTCGCGGGCCATGTCCATGACGATCGCGTTGGCGTCGCCGTAGGGCATCATCCCGGCGAGCGAGCCGCGGCCCGCCATCCGGTAGCGCCCGGAGTTGTAGATGATGATGAGGTCCGCGCCGCCCGCCTCCGCGCACTTCGCCGACAGGCCGGTTCCCGCCCCCGCGCCGATGATCGGCCGCCCCAAGCCGACCTGCTCGCGCAGGGCGGCGAGCGCCTCGTCGCGCGTCATCGCGCCTCCTGGATCAGCTCGTGCAGGCGGTCGGCCATCGCGGTCGCGAAGGCCGGGTCGTTGACGTCGGCGTCGACCTCGTGGACCTCGACCCTGTCGCGGTCGATGCCCTCGCGCAGCGTCGCGAACAGCGCTTCGTCGGCCTCGGCATCGCGGAACGGCTGGCCGTCGACGTCGATCGCCGACACGCCGCGCAGCGGCACGAACAGCACCGTCGGCGACGCGGCCGCGTTGAGCTTGCGCGCGATCCGCCGGCCGAGCTCAGCGTTCTCCTCCGCGGTGGTCCGCATGAGCGTGACCGTCGGGTTGTGGACGTAGAGGTTGCGCTCCTCGAACTGCGGCGGCACGGTCTCTCGCGGGCCGAAGTTGACCATGTCGAGCGCCCCGAGCGAGACGACCTGCGGGATGCCCGCGCGACCCACCGCCTCGAGCCGGTCCGGCCCGGCCGACAGCACGCCGCCGACGAGGTCGTCGGCCAGCTCGGTCGTGGTGAGGTCGAGCGCGCCGACCAGGTAGCCGCCGGTGGCGAGCGCCTCGAACGACTGCCCGCCCGTCCCCGTGGCGTGAAAGACGAGCACCTCGTACCCGAGCTCCTCCAATCGCTCGCGCGCGCGAGTAACGGCCGGCGTGGTGACCCCGAACATCGTCGCCCCGACCAGCGGCCGCTCGCCGGCCCGCGGCGGCACGACCGCCTTCGCCATCCCGGCGATCGCGCCCGCGGCGTTGGTGAGGATCTGCGCCGAGATCTGGTTGATCCCGGCGATGTCGACGACCGAGTACATCATCGTCACGTCGATGGCGCCCACGTATGGCCGCGTGTCCCCCGACGCCACCGTCGAGACGATGAGCTTCGGCACGCCGACCGGCAGGTCGCGCATCGCCGCAGCCGCGATCGAGGAGTTGCCCGAGCCCCCGACCGCGGCGACGCCGTCGAGGCGCCCCTCGGCGTGCAGCCGCGCGAGGACCGCCGCCGCCCCGCGGCCCATGGCGGTCACCGCCGCGCCACGGTCCGCCGCCCGCACGAGCTCGGCGTGATCGGCACCGCCCGCGCGCGCCACCTCTTCGCGCGAGACGTCGGCCGGTACCTGCGGTTCGCCCAAGACGCCGGCGTCGACGAGCACGACCTCGTCCACACCGGCCTCCAGGATGCGGTCGCGCAGGAAGGAGTACTCGACACCCTTCGTGTCGAGCGTGCCGACGAGGACGACGGAGGTCATCCGCGCTCGACGCCGAGGAACCGGCGCTGAAGGTCGGGGTCGGCGACGAGCTCGGCCGCGGTGGTCTCGGCGAAGATCCGCCCGGCGACCATCACGAGCTGGCGCTCGGCCATCGCGGTGGCGACCGCGAGGTTCTGCTCGACGACGAGGATCGCGAGGCCCTCGCGCGCGAGGCCCCGGAAGGTCTCGATGAGCATCTCGATGATCGCGGGCGCGAGGCCCTCGGAGGGCTCGTCCATGATCAGCAGCTTGGGATTGGTCAGCAGCGCACGGCCGATCGCGAGCATCTGCTGCTCGCCGCCCGAGAGCTGCATGCCGCCGTGCTGGCGGCGCTGGGCCAACCGCGGGAAGAGGTCGTAGATGCTGTCGACGGTGAAGCGGTGGCTGCCGCGGCGCGGCGCGGCCATCCGCAGGTGCTCGTCGACGGTGAGCGACTCGAACAGGCGCCGCCCCTGCGGCACGTAGCCGATGCCGGCGCCCGCGACCTTGTACGACGCGCGGCCGACCAGCTCCTGGCCCTCGAAGACGATCGAGCCCTCCACGCGCGCGGGACGGATCTGCATGATCGCGTTGCACAGCGTCGTCTTGCCCATGCCGTTGCGGCCGATCAGCGCGACGGGTTCGCTGCCCATGTCGAAGGTGACGCTCTGCAGCACATGCGCAGGGCCGTAGAAGACGTCGAGATTCGCGATGGCCAGGATCGGCCGCCCGTTGGTGGGCGTCGGCGTCTCACTCACCGCCGACCTCGATCCCCTCGTCGGTGACGCGCCCGCCCAGGTACAGCTCGTGGACCTGCTCGTTGGCACGGATCTCGTCGGGCGTGCCCTCCACGATCTTGCGCCCGTCGTGCATCATCGTGACGTTCTCGGCGACGCGCAGGGCCACGTCCATGTCGTGCTCGATGAGGATCAGCGTGATGCTGCGGTCGAGCTCGAGCAGCAGGTCGGTGAGCGCGACGCGCTCGCCGCGCGAGAGCCCCGAGGCGGGCTCGTCGAGCAGCATCAGCTTCGGATCGGTCGCGCGCGCCATCGCCACCTCGAGCTGGCGCTGCTCGCCGTGCGAGATCGCGCCGACGAGGCTCGGCAGCTTGGGCTCCAGCCCGACGGCCCCGGCGAGCTCGCGGGCGCGGTCGCGCATCTCGCCGTCGACCGCCTTGCTGCGGCGCATGCGCAGGTGCCCGTCGCGCGAGCCGAGCACCGCGAGGTAGAGGTTGTCCTCGACGGTGAGCCCGAGGAAGAGCCGCGACTTCTGATAGGTGCGCCCCATCCCCAGCCGCGTGCGGCCCGCGGCCGGGATGTGCCCGATGTCGTCCCCGAGGAACTCGATCGTGCCGGACGTCTGCGGCATGTCCCCGGAGATGACGTTGAACAGCGTTGTCTTACCCGCCCCGTTGGGGCCGAGGATGGCGCGGCGCTCGCCGTACGCGACCTCGAGGTCGACGTCGCGTACGGCATCGAGGCCGCCGAACCGCCGGCCGACCCCCCGCAAGCGGAGGATCGGACCGGCATGCTCGGTGGTGACGTCCTGCACCGGCCTGGCTCAGCTTGCGCCGACGACCTTCACCGGCGTGGACTTGCCCAGCCACGGCAGGTCGCGCTTCTCGCAGCCCGGCGAGTTGCGGCCGGGAGCCGGCGTCGTCGCGCTGAACGTGCCGCCGAACGTCTGGTCGACGTTCGGAATCGCGGACACGGTCTTGACGGCCAGCTTGCCGTTGTTCATGTACAGCTGCTGGTCGTAGACCGTGAAGATGGCCTGCCGGTTGGCATCGAGCTTCACCGTGCCGTACGGAGCGGGCAGCTCGACCTTCGCAAGCGCCGCCTGGAGCTTGCTCTGGTCGGAGATGTCGCCCTTGACCTCTTCGAGGCCCTTGATGAGGCCCCACGTGTTGAGGTAGTAGCCGTAGGTGAACGTGCTCGGCGCCTGCGAGGCGGCGTCGCCGCCCGGCTTGAACGACTTGAACCACTTGCCAATGATGTTCGTGGCGTAGTCCTGAGCCGCCGGCGTGTCGAGGTCACCGGCCGTGCCGGCGCCACCGATGTAGGCGCCCGCGACGCGCGGCCCGAGCTGCTCGAACTGCCCCGGGGTGCCCCAGAACAGGTTGCCCATGAACTTCTTGGCGTCGATCGGCCCCTTGGCCTGCTCGTAGGCCTTCAGGAACGGGATCAGGCCCGCGCCGCCGACAGCGACGAACGTGCCGTCGACGTCCGTCGGCATCTGCTGCGCGTAGGACGAGTAGTCGGTCGTGTTCAGCGGCGGGAAGACCCGCTTGGTGACCTGGCCGCCCGCGGCGCAGAACTCCGCGATGAAGCCGGCCGCCGACGTCCACGCGAAGCTGTAGTCGTCGGCCACAACTGCGGCCGTCTTCCAGCCGAGCTTGTTGTAGGCGATGTCACCCAGGCCGGCGTTCCACTGCGCGCCGTCGCCGTTGAAGCGGAAGAAGTTCGGCGCCTGCACCTTGAGCGTCGTGTCCTGCGCGCCCGCGGAGCCGTCGACGAATGTCTTGTCCGGATGGTCCTTGGCGTAGTTGGCGACCGCGATCGACTCGTCGCCGGAGAGCGGGCCGACCATCACGTCGGCATCCAGCTGCTCCATCAGGCGGCGGACTTCCTTGATCGCCGTGTCCGAGCTGTCGTCGCCGCAGCCCACGCCGACGAGCTTGATCGGGTGGTCGCCGATCGCGCCGCCGGTGAACCCGGCACGCGGGTTGTTCGGATCCTTCGGCTTGGCGCCCGCGAACTGCGAGAGCGCGGACACCGCGCCGGCCATGTTCTGATTGTCGAACGCACCGAACGCGCCCTTGCACTCGGACATGATCGCGAGCTTGATCGGCGTGCCCGACCCGCCGCTGCGCGGCGCGACGGCCGGCTGCGGATCCGGCGTATCAAGCGGCGCAGCGGGCGTGGCCGCTGTGGTCGGCGACTTGGCCGCGGTCGACGCGTTGCCGCTGGTGCTGGTGTTGTTATCGCCGCTGGAGCCGCATCCCGCCGCGACCAGCGCAATCACTGCGATGAAGAGTGCGAGCCAGAAGACCCCTCGGCCTGGCCCCCGTACTGCGTGCATAACGTGTCTCCTCCTCGAAACGAAATACCGCCTCGCGCCGTGCCTGACGACGCGGCACTACCCAACAGGTGTCGGTTCCGCCGACCCCCTCTCCTGGGTGATGTCTCCCGGGATCGCTCGCCTCCGCCCCGCCGTGACGCGCTCCCACAGGCCTATCAGCCCGTTCGGCGAGACCAGGACGATGACCAGGAAGATGACGCCGATGAGCGTATGGAAGCGCTCGCTGATGAAGCCGATGTCGGGCGCGTAGTTGTTGATCACGACGAAGACGAGCGCCCCCAGCCACGCTCCCTCCAGGCGGTAGAGCCCGCCGATCACCGCAATCACGAGGACGTCGATCGTCGCGCTCAGCCCGATGGTTGACGGCGCGATCTGCGCGTTCCACCAGACGAAGAGGATCCCGCCGATCGCCGCGATGAAGCCCGCGAACGTGAACGCGAGCATGCGGTGCAGGGTCACGTTGTAGCCCAGCGAGCTCATGCGTACCGGGTCGTCGCGGATGCCCTGCAGCGTCAGGCCGAACGGGGTGCGCGCCACGTAGCGCAGTGCCACGTAGACGATGAGCGCGACCGCAAGCGTGGCGAAGTAGAGCCTGTCGGGGTGCGCGGTGCGGCTGAGGAAATCGGGAATCGGGATACCGCTGATCCCACCGAATCCGGACACGCTCGTCACCTGACCGAAGAACAGGTTTGCGATCACCGAGAGGACGAGCGTGATCATGAGGAAGTAGATCCCGTAGCTGCGGCTCGAGAGCGCGCCGAACACGAGCGCGACGATGAGCGCGACCCCGAGCGCGACGACGATGCCGGGGAACTCCGCCCACCCGAGGTTCAGGCCCTTCGTGTTGCCGTTCGTCGTCAGGTTGCCGAGCGCGAAGCCCGCGACGCCGTAGATCGCGGTCTGCGCGAGCGAGACCATGCCGCCGTACGCCGACAGGAAGATCAGGCTCGCCGCGACGATCCCGAGGAACAGCATCTGGGTCAGGAGCGTCGCCACCCAGTACTCGCTGAAGATGAGCGGCGCGAACAGGGCCAGAAGCACGAGCACCGTCCCTGCGACCCGATCCGGGGTGAGGCGCGAGCGCCGTGTCCAGCTCATGCGGGTCGTCCGAACAGCCCCAGGGGACGGACGGCGAGCACGATCGCCAGCAGGACGAACGTGAAGATGATCGAGTAGTAGGTGTAGTCGGCCGGGAGGTAGGCCGCGGCGAAGTTCGTCGTCAGGCCGAGCAGCAGCGCGCCGATCGCGGCGCCGCCCAGCGAGCCCATGCCGCCGATGATCACGACGACGAGCGAGTTGAGCAACCAGTTGGCGTCGACGCCAGGCGCGAGGCTCGCGAACGAGCCGCCGATCACGCCGCCCAGGCCCGCCAGCCCGGAGCCGACGGTGAACGCGATCGCGAAGGTCAGCTGGATGTTGATGCCCATCGCCGAGACCATGTCGCGGTCGTCGACGCCGGCGCGGATGACCATGCCGGTGCGGGTCTTCTTCAGCCAGAACCACAGCGCGCCGCCCACGGCTAAGCCGATGACCAGGATGACCAGGCGCGTGAGCGTGTACTGGATGCCGTAGACGTGGAGGTTGACGAACTTGTCGAACGTCCCCGGCCAGCTGATGTCCTCCGCGACGCCGCCGAAGTGGGCGAGCATCTGGTCGGCCAGGATGATCGCGATGGCGATCGTGATGAGCGCCTGGCGCAGGTCCTGGCCCTGGTTCCAGCGCAGGAACAGCTGCTGCATGATCAGTCCGGCCCCGGCCACGATCGCGACGGCGGCGAGGCCCGGCAGGACCCACTGCGCCAAGCTGACCTGCGCGCTGGAAAGCCCGAGTGCCCCGCCGCCGCCGACCATGTCGCGCTGGAGCCGCAGCGCGATGTAGCCCCCAAGCAGGAAGAACGCGCCGTGGGCCATGTTCACGACGCGCATCAGCCCGAAGATGAGCGTGAACCCGCTGGCCACGACGAAGTACAGCGCCGCCGCCGTGAGCCCGTTCAGCAGCGTGATGAGGAAGTCCTTCGGATCGGAGACCGCGGGCCCGAAGGTGGTCCCCGACGCGATGAACAAGACCCAGATGACCGGAAACGCGACGAGCGCCAACAGGAGGATCTGGGCAGCGCGGCGCAGCGACCCGTATGCAGCGAACTCCGTCACGCGGGGCCGAACCTAACAGCACCCCATTCCACGTTGCAAGACGAACTATCGAGAATCGTTATTTGGGCGCAGAACGCCCCCGTCGACCGTTCAGGCGACCGGTGAACGCGCGCTGTAGAGGCGCGCGCGCTGCGCTTCGGCGCTCTGGGGCCGCTCGTCGACGACGCGCCTGATGCCCTGCACCACCGAGCGATCGAGCGTGGTGACGTCGGGCCAGTTGACCTCGACGAGGTTGCCGGCGGGGTCGCGCAGGTACATCTGCACAGCGCCGTCGATGAGCTCGCGGACGTTCGGCGACCAGGCGTCCTGGTCGAACAGACCGCGCTCGGCCGCGATCTTGTAGGCGGCCTCGAAGTCGTCGACGTCGATGCCGATGTGGTGGAAGTCCGGCGCCGGCGTGTCGCGCAGGAACAGGTGCAGCTGCAGGTCGCCGATTTCGAGCCACACGACGGGGTGCTCGAAGTCGGGGCTCGGCACGCGGCGCAGCCCGAAGACCTCGGTGTAGAAGCGCAGCGACTCCTCGAGGTCGTACGCGTGGATGGAGACGTGGGTGAAGCCGGTCGCGCGCATCGCCCGACGCTACCGCAGCGCGTCCTCCCGCTCCAGCGCCAGCGCGGCGCCGATCACGACGGCCGCGTCGCGGCCCGCGAGCTGCAGGTTGCCGATCGCGATCGCCGGCCAGCCGAGGAAGCTGAATGCGCGCGCGTAGCCCGACATCGCCACCCGCACCTCGAGCTCGTCGACGCCCGCCGGCGGCAGCTCGTCGAGCCCGAGCACCGGCGAGACGATGAGGTCGACGTCCGGCTCGCGCGCCGCGCGGGCGCGCCATGCGCCGACCGCCTCACGCCCGCGCGCGACGTCCTCGGCTTTGAGCGTGAGCGCGTGGTCGAGCTTCGCGCGGATCGTCGGGCCGTACTCGTCGCGGCGGGCGGGGAAGGTCGCCACGTGGGCGGCGGCCGCGTCGGCGAAGAACACCGGCCAGGTGTCGCCCTCGGGCACCGGCAGCGTGGTCTCGACGACCTCGGCGCCGAGCGCGCGCAGGCGCTCGGCATGGGCAAGCGCGCGCTCGTCGCGGGCGGCTGGAGGTTCCCCGAACGCCAGCGGGGGGCGGGCGGTGAGCACGCCGGCGCGCAGCCCGCGCAGGCGCGGCTCCGGCACGGGCGCGCCGGTGAGGACCGCGTGTGCGAGCGCGCATTCGGCGACCGTGCGCGCCATCGGCCCGACGGTGTCGAAGGTCGTCGCGAGCGGAAAGACGCCCTCCGTCGGCACGGCGCCGAGCGCGGGCTTGAGCCCGACGACGCCGCACGCCGCGGCGGGCACGCGCACGGAACCGCCGGTGTCGGTGCCCAGGGCGAGCGGGACCATCCCGGTCGCGAGCGCCGCGGCGTTGCCGCTGCTCGACCCGCCGGCGACGCGGTCAGGGGCGATCGGGTTGACCGTGTCGCCGTAGTGGACGTTCTGGCCGCAGACGCCCCAGGCGAACTCGTCCGCGTTGGCCTTCGCCACGACGATCGCACCCTCGGCCTCGAGCGCGGCGACGGCGGGCGCCGTGCGCGTCGGCACGTGGTCGCGGTAGATCGACGAGGCGTACGTCGTGCGGATGCCCGCGGTGTCGATGAGGTCCTTGACGAGCAGCGGCACACCGGCCAGCCGCCCGCTGACGCCCGCCCGCGCCCGCGCGAGCGCCTCGTCGGCGCAGATCGTGATGACCGCGTTGAGCTCCGGTTGTGCGGCGATCCGCTCGAGCGCCTCGCCGACCGTGCGTTCGGCGTCAACCATCGAGATGCGCGATCGCTTCGATCTCCAGCAGCGCGCCCGGCACGGCGAGCCGGCTGACCTCGACGAGCGTGCTCGCCGGGCGCGCCTCGCCGAAGAACTCCTGGCGCACCGGGTTGATCAGCGGCCGGTCGTCGATGTCGAGCAGGTAGACGGTCACCTTGGCGACGTCCGCGGCGGTCGCGCCCGCCGCGGCGAGCACGCGTTCCATGATCGCGAACACCTGGCGGGCCTGGCCGGCGACGTCCTCGCCGACCACGTTGCCGTCGGCGTCGACGGGGACGATCCCCGAGATGTAGAGCGTGTCGCCGGCCACCACCGCGTCGGTGTAGTGGCTGATCGGCTCGGCCAGCCCCTCGACACGCAGCTCGCGGCGCGTCATGTCGCCGCCGCCCGGATCTCGTCGATGGTCTGGCGTGGCGTGATCGCCTGCGGGTCGACGCGCAGCTCGATCAGCGCAGGGCGCCCGCAGCCGAGCGCCTCGTCAAGCGCGTCGCCGATCTCCTCGGAGCGTTCGACGCGCGCGCCGTGCGCGCCGAACGCGCGGGCGTAGGCGACGAAGTCGGGGTTGTGCAGGTCGGTCCCGACGACACGGCCGGGGTAGCGGCGCTCCTGGTGCATGCGGATCGTCCCGTACATCGCGTTGTTGACCACGAGGAAGACGGCAGCGAGCCCCTCCTGCACCGCCGTCGCGAGCTCCTGCCCCGTCATGAGGAAGTCTCCGTCACCGGCGAGGCAGACGACCGGCCGGTCGGGGTGCACCGCCTTCGCGGCGATCGCGGCGGGCACCCCGTAGCCCATCGAGCCGCTGCGCGGGCCGAGCTGGCTCGGGTAGCGATGGAACTCGTAGTAGCGGTGCGCCCACACGCTGAAGTTGCCGGCGCCGTTGGTGAGGATCGCCTCGGGCGGCAGGCGCTCGCGCAGCGCGGCCATCACCGCCGAGAGCTGCAGCGGGCCGGGCAGCTCGCGGACGTCGCCGAAGTTGCGCCGGTACTCGTCGTGCGACGCCTCGAGCAGTCCCGCTCGGCGCTCGGCGCCCGCGGGCGGCAGGGCGCGCGCAGCCGCCGCGAACGCCTCGAGGCCCGACACGATCCCCAGCTCCGGCTCGTAGACGGCGCCGATCTCGTCGGGATCGGGGTGGACGTGCACGAGCCGCTGCGCAGGGACGGGCGGGCGGACCAGCGTGTAGCCGTCGGACGGGATCTCGCCGAGCCGGCCGCCGATCGCGATGAGCACGTCGGCCTCGCGCATCCGGCGCGCGAGCGCGGGGTCCATGCCAAGCCCGGCGTGACCCGCGTACGCGGGCGACGCGTTGTCGACGTAGTCCTGGCAGCGGAACGAAGCCGCCACCGGAATGCGCTGCGCTTCGGCAAAGGCCGCGACGTCGGCGCCGGTCTGCGCCGTCCACCCGCCCTCGCCGACGACCGCGAGGGGACGCTCGGCGTGGGCCAGCAGCTCGGCGCACCGCTCCAGCTCGGGTTCGCCCGGCGCCGCCGCCACGGGCAGGTACGGCCGCGCGTCGGGCACGTCGACCTCGTCGGTGAGCATGTCCTCGGGGAGCGCCAGCACCACGGGCCCGGGGCGCCCGGAGGTTGCGATCGCGAACGCGCGCGCGACGATCTCGGGGATCCGCTCCGCGTCGTCGATCTGCGTCGCCCACTTCGCGATCGGCCCGTACATCGCGCGGTAGTCGAGCTCCTGAAACCCCTCGCGCCCGACCGCGTCGCGCGCGACCTGGCCGATGAGCAGCAGCATCGGCGTCGAGTCCTGGAACGCCGTGTGCACGCCGTTGGACGCGTGCGTCGCCCCCGGCCCGCGGGTCACCATGCACACGCCGGGCCGGCCGGTGAGCTTGCCGTACGCCTCGGCCATGTTCGCCGCGCCGCCCTCGTGGCGGGTCACAATGAGCCGCAGCGGCGTGTCGTGGAGCGCGTCGAGCAGCGCGAGGTAGCTCTCGCCCGGCACGCCGAAGCACAGCTGCGCGCCGTGGAGCACGAGCTGGTCGGCGAGGACCTGCCCGCCGGATCGCGTCAACGGACCACCGGCTGCTCGGAGAAGATCGTCGCGCGCTGCGTCTTGGGCTTGTCGGCGTCGGCCGGGTCGACGTACTTGATGGTCCGCCTCCCGGCCCACTCGGGCGGCAGCAGCAAGACCCGCACGAAGGCGCTCGGCTCGTCAGCGGACGTCGTCGCCAGCACCGGGTCCGGCCCGCGTTCGAACCATGCCTCGCCGGCGCCGTAGGTGTGGCGCTGGCCCTCCGACTCGATGGTGATCTCGCCGAACAGGAGGTAGCGGATGCCCGGCCCCGGGTGGGTGTGGCGGTACGCGATGCCGCCCGGCTCGAAGTCGACGCGGTCGAGGCGCATGATCCAGTCGCTGCCGATGTCGACCTCCCGCGAGAGGAGCGCGCGCGGCGGCTTCTCGTCGCCGAGCTCCCACACGAGCGTACGCCCGTCGTCGATCTCGTAGGCGACCCCGTTGCCGGCACCTTCCGTGAGCGAGAGCCGCGTCAATGGAAGTACTGGCCTCCGTCGATGACCATCGTCTGC
>DATFRW010000228.1:0-17060 GCA_035262945.1 Solirubrobacteraceae bacterium | reverse complement strand
CGTCGCAGTCACCGGCGCCCTGCTGCACGACATCGGCAAGCTCGAGGCGTATGCGCAGGCGGCGGCCGGGATCGACCTCACCGACGCCGGGCGCCTCCAGGGCGAGATTCCGCTCGGCTACTACCGCATCCGCCGGGCGATCGAGGACCTTCCCGGCTTCCCGCCGGACAGGGCGCAGGCGGTCCTGCACATCATCCTCAGCCACCACGGCTCGCTCGCGCACGGCAGCCCGGTGGTCCCGAGCACGCGCGAGGCGTGGCTCGTGCACATGATCGACAACCTCGGCGGCAAGCTCGGCTCGTTCGACCGCGTCGAGAGGGAGCTCCCGCCGGGCGTGGCGTGGGCGCCGTTCGATCGCGGCATCGGCGCGAGCGCCTACTTCGGGCCGGTCGTCGCCGAGCCCGAGCGCCGCGCCGCCTAGGGGTGCCGAAGGCGGCCACGTGGCCGCCTGAGGCGGGTCCCCTCGGCCGGAGGCCGAACGGTCTCAGTGTCCAGACCGGATCAAGGGGCGCGGAGGCCCGCCGATGACCCGAGGGCCTGCCTCCCCCCGCGTCCTGCCGGGGCCGGACACCCTTGGGCCGGGGCGGAGGCGGGCCGACTCGGCCCATGCGACTCGCGCGACACCTCGCACTCACCGTGGTCCTCGGCCTCGCGCTGGCGCCATCAGCTTTCGCGCACGGCGGCGAGGAGCCCACCCACCGCGACACGCCGGCCGACCTGAAGGGCGCGGACATCACCCGGACGCTCGCGCTCGCCCGCCTGGCCCGAACCTCCCCGCCCAACCTCACGCGCTGGCTGCCGACCGGCGCGTGGTGCGGCACGCGGACGACGAGCGACGTCACCGCGTACGCGGCGTTCCCGACGACGCTGCGCCAGATCAAGCTCGTCTACGCGTACGCGACCGACGAGCCGGATCGCTCCGCCGAGTGGAGCGATGCCCTGCAGGCCGACGTCTCCAACATCCAGCAGTACCTCGCGCTGCAAACCGGCGGCCGCCGCGCGCTGCGCTTCGACATGGGCACGCATTGCGGACCCCAATACGTCGACATCCAGGTCGTCCCGCTCCCCAACACGCGCACGTACTACCGCGACGATCCGAGCGGCTTCGATCGCCTCGTCAGCGACGTCCTCCCGCGCCTGAGCGCAACACCGTCCCCGCGCGACGTCTTCATCCTCGCCGACCAGCTCACCGACGACCCGGTGTGGGGCATCGCCGAGGTCGTCAACGACGACAGCGCCGGGTCGGGCAACCGCAGCAACACCGGCGGGATGGCGGCGATCATGTGGACCAACCCGTCGACCGCGCCCGATCCGTCCGACTGGTGGCAGCCGACGGTGATGCTCCACGAGATCACCCACAACCTCGGCGGCGTGCAGCAGTCGGCGCCCAACCACACCGACAACTGGCACTGCACCGACGGCGAGGACGTCATGTGTTACGACGACGGCAGCAGCCAGCCGTACGACCCGAACGTCTGCGCCCGCGGGTCGGGGGCGATCCCGCAGACCTACGACTGCGGCCACAACGACTACTTCAATCCCGATCCGGCGCCCGGCACCTATCTCGCGACGCACTGGAACGTCTACCGCAGCGCGTTCCTCGCCCCGTGCGCGTCGCTCGGGGCGGCGTGCGGCGACAACGTCGTCCCGTCCTATCCGGTCAACACCGCACTGCCGTCGATCGCCGGCACCCCCGAGCGCGGCGCCGCCCTCACCGCGACGGCGGGCACCTGGCTGAACTCGCCGACGACGTTCGCCCTCCGCTGGCAGCGCGCCGCGGGGACCGGCTGGGCCGAGATCCCGGGCGCCGTGACGGCCACCTACATGCCGACCGACGACGACGCCGGCGCGGCGTTGCGCGTGGTCGTGACCGCCGCCAACGACGACGGCTCGGCGATCGTCGCCTCCGCGCCGACCGCGCCGGTCACCGGGCTCGCCGCCCCGCCCGCACCGGCACCGCCGAAGCAGCCGGCGGCGCTGACCACCCACACGAAGGTCCGGATCCCGCTGCGCGACCGCAAGCGCCATACGACCGGGACCCTTGGCGCGACGATCACGAGCGTTCCCGCGGGTCGCGAGGTGCGCGTGGCGGCGACCCGCGTCGCGCTGCCCGCCGGCACCTGGCGGCTGCGCCTGTGCGCCGGCCCGCGGAGCGGCAGGCTGCGCTGCGCGGTCGGCGCGCGCGTGAAGTCGCGCAGGCGCGGCGTGCGCCTGCCGCCCGCGCGCGTGGTCGTGCGCGGGTCCAAGGGCGCGCTGCGCATCACCGCCGCGGCGGTGGACGGCCGCCTGCGCGTGCGCGCGCAGGGCGAGGCCGCGACGAGCTAGCGCGCGGCGGCGCGGTCGAGCAGTTCGCGCATCTCGCGCGCGGCCGCGGCGATGCGGCCGAGGTACTCGTCGCGCTCGCTCGGCCCCAACTCTGCGCCGCGGCGCGCGAGCAGGTCGCTGAAGCCCTCGACGACCGTGAGCGGCGCGCGGAGGTCGTGGACGAGCGCGGCCAGCGCCTCGTCGGGCATCGTCAGCGGCTCCGCGGCGGCTCGTCGAGCGCGATCTCCCCGCGCTCGAGCGCCAGCGCGATGGCGTGGACGCGGTTGCGCGCCTGCAGCTTGCGAATGACGTTGCGCACGTGCGTCCGCACGGTCTCGACGGACACGCCGAGCGCGGTGCCGATGGCCTCGGCGGTGCCGCCCTCGGCCATGAGGTGCATGATCTCGCGCTCGCGCGGCGAGAGCTGGGGCAACTGCGCCGTCGCCCGCGGCGAGAGCAGGATCCGGTCCAGACGCGGATCCACGTAGGAGCCGCCGGCGGCGATCTTCTCGATCGCGTCGACGAGCTCCTGCATCGAGCCCGCCTTGAGCGCGTAGCCGCGCGCGCCGGAGTCCAGGCCGCTGTACAGCAGCTCCGCGTCCGCGTCGCCCGTGTAGAGCACGACCCCGAGGCCGGGCCGGCGGGACAGCAGCTCGCGGGTCAACTCGATTCCGCTCCCGTCGGGTAACCGGATGTCGATGATCGCGACGTCCGGCTCGGAATGGTCCACGAGGTCGATCCCGGCCGCCACGTTGCCGGCCGCGCCCACGACGTCCATCCCGTGGCTCTGCAGCAGGGCGACGAGCCCCTCGCGGAGGGCCTCGTGGTCGTCGACGATCACGAGCTTTGTCATCGCGCTGAACGCAGCCTATAACCGGCTCCGAACGGCTAAGAAACAGCGCAAAGTGCGGCCCCATTCCACCCAAGACGGCTCGGCCGCGCTCGCGTCGCATCTATCTTGAACGGCTCATGGCGAAGGACACGGAAAAGCTCATCCGCCAGCTGTCGCTCATCTCCTACCTCATGGCCGAGCGCCGTCCCGTGACGGCATTGGAGATCCGACGGGACGTCGAGGGCTACAGCGGAATGAACGAAGACGCCTTCGCCAGGCGCTTCTACGCCGACCGCGCCGAGCTCGAGTCGCTCGGCATCCACCTGACGGTCGAGAAGCCCATCGACGGCGTCGCCGAGCAGGAGAACTACTCGCTGCGCCCGGAGAACTTCCACCTTCCCGCCATCGCGTTCACCGACGAGGAGCTCGCCTCGCTGCAGTTCGCGCTGAACCTCCTCGACGGGGAGTTCGCCTACGCCGAGCCGCTGCGGCTCGCCCTCCAGCAGATCTCCTGGGGCCGGCCGTCGCCGCTGCGCTCGCCCGACCAGGGGTCGCTCGCGCTCGGCATCACCGGCAGCGCCGGCGGCCACGAGCTCTCCCAGCGTCTGGCCAAGATCGAGACGGCGATCTTCCGCCAGAAGACGATCACCTTCGACTACTACACGATGGAGCGCGACGAGCTCGGTGCGCGCAAGGTCGACCCCTACCACCTGCTCTTCCGCGGCGGGCAGTTCTACCTGCTGGGGCGCGCGCACGAGCGCGACGCGCTGCGGGTCTTCCGCCTGTCGCGCATCCGCGGCAAGGTCGCCTACGCCACGAAGGCCGAGCACGACTTCAAGCGCCCGCAGGACTTCGATCCCCGCGAGTACGCCAACCGCGCGGACTGGCAGTACGGCGACACCGTCGGCACCGCCGAGGTGTGGGTGTCCGACCGCATCGCCTGGCAGGTCGAGCGCCACTACGGCCGCTTCGGCGAGATCGCGCCGGCACAGGACGGCGTGATCTTCACGACGCCCTATTCGAATGCCCGCCAGCTCGCATCGTGGGCGCTCAGCCACGGCGAGCACGTGCGCGTCGAGGCCCCGCCGGAGCTCGTCGACACCGTCGCCGAGCGGGTCGCGCTGCTCGTCGAGCGCCATGAGCACGAGCCGCAGCTCGCCGAGCCGGTCCCGGCGCGGCCCGAGCCGGAGGACGACGATGCGGCCGCCGAGGGCAACGGGCGCCGCGAGGCGGCGATCCGGCCCGAGCGCTTCGCGCGGCTCGTCACGCTCGCCTCGATCCTCATCGAGGCCGGCCGCGCGGGCGAGCGCCTGCGCGAGACCGAGGTCTGCGACCGCCTGCAGATCACGGGCGCCGAGCTGCGCGAGGACGTCAACGTCCTCAACGTCGTGAACTTCGGCGGCGGCTCCTACGTGCTCTATGCCGAGGTCGGCGAGGACGGGTGGATCGAGGTCGACCCTGAGCCGTACTCGGACAACTTCGCCCGCCCGGCGCGGCTGCTGCCGGTCGAGGCCAAGGCGCTCGTCGCGGCGATCGACCTCATCGGCGAGCACCTGCCCGAGGGCGCGCTCACGACCGCGCGCGAGAAGATCGTCGCCGCGCTCGGCGCCGACCCGATGGAGCAGGGGCTGCAGATCGCGTCGGCCGCCGGCGACGACTCCGAGGTCGCGCGCGTCGTCTCCGAGGCGATCGCCGCGCGCCGCCTGCTGCGCCTCGAGTACTACAAGGCCAACGAGGACGAGTTCTCCGAGCGCACCGTCGAGCCGTACGCGCTCATCAACGGCCGCGAGGGCTGGTACGTCGCCTCGTTCGACCCCGAGAAGAACGACGTCCGCCACTTCCGCCTGGATCGCATCAAGACGGCGGAGGTCCTCAAGCGGGGCTTCAAGCCACGGCCCGAGGTCGATCCGGCCGCCGACGTGGAGGGCTGGCCGCGGACCGGGGAGGTCGCCGCATCGCGAACCGCGCGGGTCTGGATCTCGCCCGAGCGCGCGCGGTGGGCGCGCGAGGAGCGCACGGTGGTGCAGGAGCTCGCCGACGGCGCCCTCGTCGTACAGCTCAGCTACGCCGGCGAGGACTGGCTCGTGCGCGAGGTGCTCAAGGAGGCCGGCGACGCCGTCGTCCTCGAGCCCGCGGGCGCGCGCGAGGCGGTGCGGCGCGCGGTCGCCAAGCTCAGCGTTGCCGCGCGGGCATAGCCGGGTCGAGCTCGAACCACACGCGCGCCTGGCCGCCGTGATGGTCGACGCCCCAGCGGTCGGCGAGCCGCTCGAGGATCCGCCAGCCCATGCCGCCCGGCGCGTCCGGCGGCGGCCCGGGGCCGGGGTCGCGCACCTCGATGCGCAGCGCGCCCTGCGGGCTCACGCGGGCCCGGACCTCGATCCGATCGCCGCTGGAGAGCTGGCCGTGCTCGATGCTGTTCGTCACGAGCTCGGAGACGATGAGCTTCACCGCACCGGCCCGCGTGCGCGGCAGCGGCAGCGCGTCGACCGCGCGGCGAGCCAGCACGACGCTCGCCGCGTGAGGTGGGAGGAGCTGGCTGTTCTCGTGGTCGGACGTGCCCGCTTAAACGCCGCCGACCGCCGGTCCTGGCGGCAATTGACATACGGTTCCTCGCCGTGAGCCGCCGCGATCAGATCCGCATGACCGAGGAGGAGGTCGCCGCCTTCCTGGACGAGGAGCGCACCGTCATCTGCGCGACGAACGGCCGCGACGGGTGGCCGCACCTCATGCCGCTCTGGTACGTGGTACGCGACGGGCGCGTCTGGTCGTGGACCTACGCGAAGTCCCAGAAGACGCGCAACCTCGAGCGCGATCCGCGCGCGACGCTGCAGGTCGAGACCGGCGTCACGTACGACCAGCTGCGCGGTGTGATGTTCGAGTGCGACGTGACGCTGCACCGCGAGACCGAGGACGTCACCGCGCTCGGCCAGGACCTCTTCAGGCGCTACACGGGCGGCGAGATCGGCGACGACGTCCGTGCGATGGTCGCCAAGCAGGCGCCCAAGCGCGTCGGCCTCGAGTTCGTCGAGCGCGCCCGCGTCACCTGGGACCACCGCAAGCTCGGCGGCGTGTACTGATGGAGGGGCTCAAGGGACTCATCCTGTCCGGCGGGCGCGGCACGCGCCTGCGGCCGATCACGCACACGAGCGCCAAGCAGCTCGTGCCGGTGGCCAACCGCCCCGTGCTCTTCTACGGCATCGAGGCGATGGCGCAGGCGGGGATCGACGAGGTCGGGATCATCATCGCCCCCGAGACCGGCGACGAGATCCGCCAGGCGGCCGGCGACGGGTCGCGCTTCGGGGTGCGCATCACCTACATCGTCCAGGACGAGCCCGCGGGCCTGGCCCATGCGGTGCTCACCGCCGAGTCGTTCCTCGGCTCCGACCCGTTCGTCATGTACCTGGGCGACAACCTTCTGCAGGGCGGGATCGACGACCTCGTCGCGGCCTTCCGCCGCAACCAGCCCGACGCGCTGATCCTGCTCACCCCGGTGCCCGACCCCGAGCACTACGGCGTGGCCGAGCTCGACGGCGACCGCGTCGTGGCGCTGGCCGAGAAGCCGCCCGAGCCGCGCACGAACCTCGCGCTCGTCGGCGTCTACATGTTCAACCCGGTGATCCACGAGGCGGCACGCGCGATCGAGCCCTCGGCGCGCGGCGAGCTCGAGATCACCGACGCCATCCAGCACCTCGTGGACGGCGGGCGGCGCGTCGAGCCGCACGTGGTCAAGGGCTGGTGGAAGGACACCGGTCGCCTCGAGGACATGCTCGAGGCCAACCGCCTGATCCTCGACACGATCACCGGCCGGGTCGAGGGCGAGCTCGTCGACTCGCAGTGCGACGGGCGCGTCGTCATCGAGCCGGGCGCACGACTCGAGCGCTCGACCGTCCGCGGGCCGGCGGTCATCGGCGCGGGCGCGCGGCTCATCGACGCCTACGTAGGCCCGTATTCGGCGATCGGCGAGGGCTGCGTCATCGAGCGCGCCGAGGTCGAGCACTCGATCCTGCTCGCCGGCTCGTCGGTGCGCGAGCTCGACGGGCGCATGGAGTCGTCGCTGCTCGGCCGCAACGTCCACATCGGCCGTGACAACCGCCAGCCGCGCGCCTACCGCTTCATGGTCGGGGACAACTCCGAGGTCGGGATTCCGTAGTCCGCAGCCGGCACGAGCACGAGGCGCCCGCGCAGACCACCGGCGGCCAATCGCTCGTGGGCGCGGGCGACCTCGCCGAGCGGGAGGGTCTCGGCGACGCGAAGCGTCAAGCGCCCGGCGTCAACCAGGGCGACGAGCTCCGCCAGGCGCGCGCCGTCGGCGCGGATCCACACGTTCTGCACCCGCGTCCCGCGCAGCGGGACGGGCGCCGCGCCGGCCACCACCGACACGAAGGACCCGCCGCCGCGAACGGCATCCAGCGCCGCGATCCCGACGACGGCTGCGTCGATGGCGCCGTCCACGCCGCCGGGGATCGCAGCCCTCACGGCCGCACCGAGCGCGTCCGTTCGCGCCACATAGGTCGAAGCGCCGAGCCCCCGGACCAGGTGCTCGTCGGAGGGCCGGGCGACGCCGACGACATGGAGGCCCCGCAGGGCACCGAGCTCGACGAGAAACCCTCCGAGACTGCCGGCGGCGCCGGTCACCAGCAGCGTCTCGCCGGGGCGCAGGCCGACGAGGTCGAGCGACTGCGCCGCCGTGAGGCCGTTGAGGGGGAGCGTCGATGCCTCGGCCGGCGTCGCGTGGCGGGGCGCGTGGGCGATCGCCTCGGCGTCGAGGACGACGAACTCGGCCTGCGTGCCGAACGGAGCCGAGAGGACGTCGCGCAGCCCGACGACCGCGTCGCCCAAGGCGTAGCGGCCGACCGCGCTGCCTACTGCGTCGATGACGCCGGCGACGTCCCAGCCGATCGCGAGCGGGCCATTCGCCGCGACCAGGCCGGCGTCGGTGAGGTGGCCTTCGCGTGTGGCGGCGTCGACGGGATTGACCGCGGCCGCCTGTACGCGGATGCGCACCTGGCCCGGGCCGGGCTCGGGGACCGGGAGGTCGGCGAGCTCGAGGACCTCGGGGCCGCCGGGATGAGGAGCGAGGATGGCCTTCATGCGCCATACGCTAGGTGAGCTACTCTCCATTGGGAAGAAGGCACCCGAAAGTGCGTACACCACCCGCAGGAGAGCGCAGATGTCGACGATAACCGCCGCCGAGCGCCGCGCGAAGGCGCGTGAGGCCTACGACGCGTACCTCGCGGAATGCCCGTCGCGTCAGTTGCTCGACACCCTTAGCAGCAAATGGGTCACCCTCATCGTCTCCGCCCTGGCCGACGGCCCCCAGCGCTACAGCGAGCTGTCGCGCACGATCGCCGGCGTGAGCCAGAAGATGCTCACCCAGACGCTGCGCGCGCTCGAGCGCGACGGCCTCGTGAAGCGCACCATCACACCGGCCGTGCCAGTGCGCGTCGAGTACGCGCTCACGCCGCTCGGGCAGAGCCTCGTGCCGCTCGTCGGCCAGATCAAGGCATGGGCCGAGGAGCACATGGACGACGTGCTCGCTGCGCGGGCGGCCGCCTAGGAGCCGTCGCGCACGTCGACGAGCGTCGCCGCGGCGAAGCGCACGTCGGCGAACCGCGCGGCCGCGCCGTCGCCCGTGGGCGACTGCGCCAGGAAGCCCGCGGCGAGGTCGCCCCGGACGTCGAACGCCAGGTGGCGGACGAGGTCCCATTGCGCGCCGTCGCGCGACGCATGCAACACGCACGCACGGCCCACGCGGCCGATGCGCAGCCAGACGCCGTCGCCGTCGACGGTCCAGCTGTTGCAGTCGTCCGAGACCCCGAGCGTGACGACCGAGACGATGGTCGCGGCGCCTTCGGGCGAGCGCTCGAGGGCGAGCTTGATCCAGGCGTCGTGCGCGGCGTAGAGCAGCAGCGCGCCGGCGTCGAACGTCGCGCGCAGCTGGGGCGTCACGCGCGCGCTGAGCAGGAAATCGCCCTCGACCGGGCCGAGCAGACGTGGCGCGTTGGCGATCGCCGGCTGCCCGCCGGGATCGGCGAAGAGATCGGTCCGCGGGCCGGCGGCGATGCGCAGCGAGCCGTCGGGCCCGACGCTCCAGTCGTCCGGCTCGACCTGCCAGTCGAGCGCCATCGGCAGCGGGTCGAGCTCCATCGCCGCGAAGCCTACGCACTGCCGTTTGCGTCAAGATGGTCGGCCTATGCGCCTGCTGGTCACCGGAGGCGCGGGCATGCTCGGGCAGGCCGTCGCCACCGCCGCCTCCAGGCTCGGTCACGACGTCGTCGCCCTTTCCCGCGCCGACCTCGACATCACCGACGCAGACCACGTGCGCCGCGTCATCGCGGCCGCAGAGCCGCGCGCAGTCGTCAACTGCGCGGCGTGGACGGACGTCGATGCTGCCGAGACCGCCGAAGCCGCGGCGACCGCCGTCAACGGCGGCGGCGCCGGGAACGTCGCGCGCGCGGCGGTCGAAAACGGCGCCCGGCTCGTCCACGTCTCGACCGACTACGTCTTCGACGGCGCCAAGGGCGAGCCCTGGGTCGAGTCCGACCCTGTGGCGCCGATCGGCGCGTACGGGCGCTCGAAGCTCGCCGGCGAGGACGCCGTCGCCGAGGCGGGCGACGAGTACGCGATCGTCCGCACCGCGTGGCTTTTCGGGGCCGGCGGGCGCAACTTCGTCGACACGATGCTCGCGCTCGGCGAGGAGCGCGACGAGGTCACGGTCGTGGCCGACCAGGTCGGCAGCCCGACCTGGAGCGGGCACCTCGCCGAGGCCCTCGTCGAGCTGGCCGAGCGCGGCGGCGACGTCGGGATCTTCCACGCGGCGGGCCGCGGCGCGTGCTCGTGGTACGAGCTGGCGGTCGAGGTCTTCGATCGGGCGAACGTGCGCTGCCGCACGCTGCCGACGACCTCCGATCGCTTCCCGCGGCCGGCGCGCCGGCCCGCGTACTCGGTGCTCGGCAGCGAGCGCGACGAGGCGCCGGTGCTGCCGCGCTGGCAGGACGGCGTGGCGGCGTACCTGGCGGACAGGACGGTGGTGGCGGGATGAGGCTGCTCGTGTGCGGCGGCGCCGGGTTCATCGGCTCGAACTTCGTGCGCGTGCGGGTGCGCGACCACGGCGACGAGGTCGTCGTGCTCGACAAGCTCACCTACGCCGGGCGCCGCGAGAACCTCCAGGACGTCGAGCACGAGTTCCTACACGCGGCGATCGAGGACCCGCGGGCGGTCGCCGAGGCGATGGACGGCGCCGACGCCGTGGTCAACTTCGCCGCCGAGACCCACGTCGACCGCTCGATCGCCGAGCCCGACGCGTTCGTCACGACGCACGCCCAGGGCACGTACGTCCTGCTCGAGACGGCCCGCGCGCGCGGCCTGCGCTACCTGCAGGTCTCGACCGACGAGGTGTACGGCTCGATCGCCGAGGGGTCGTTCACGGAGGAGTCGCCGCTGGCGCCGTCCTCGCCGTACAGCGCGACGAAGGCGGGCGCCGACCTGCTCGTCTCGAGCTATCACCACACCTACGGCCTCGAGACCGTCATCTGCCGCGGTTCGAACAACTACGGGCCCTACCAGTACCCGGAGAAGCTCATCCCGCTGATGATCCTCAACGCGCTTCACGGCGACCGCCTTCCGGTCTACGGCGACGGCATGAACGTGCGCAACTGGCTCTACGTCGAGGACTTCGCGCGCGGGATCGGCCACGCGCTCGAGCACGGGCGGCCCGGCGAGGTCTACAACGTCGGCGGCCCCGACGAGTGCGCGAACATCGAGGTCGTCAAGCGGATCATCGAGTACGCGGGCGCGGACGAGGACCTCATCGAGTACGTCACCGACCGCCCCGGCCACGACCGCCGCTACTCGCTGGGCTCCGAGAAGATCCGCGCGCTGGGCTGGGAGGCACAGGTGCGGTTCGCCGAGGGCCTCGAGCGGACCGTCGCGTGGTACCGCGACAACGCGTGGTGGTGGGAGCCGATCCGCTCGGGCGACTATCGCGCCTACTACGAGCGCCAGTACGGCCGGGCGTTGAGCTAACTCAGCCGAACTGGCTGATCCGCCAGCCCGCGCCCTGCTTGGTCAGGGCGATGTTCTGCATGACGTCGTGCTTGCCGCGGTCGGCCTTCACGCGCGCGGTGGCCTCCTGCCCGTTGATCGCCACCGACTCGACGGTGAGGCCGAACGAGTCGGTGTCCTTGAGCGCGCCGTCGACCGCCGTCTCGCACGTCCCGCCGTGCTGCGCGTACTGGTCGACGAGCGACTTGGCCAGCAGGTCGCGGCAGATCTTGTTCTGGTCGCCCTTCGACGCCGCGGTCTCGAAGTCCTCGACCGTGTTGGCGACCAGGCGCTGGTCGCCCTGGAACTTCCCGGAGGAGTCGTTGTTGCTCGCCTGCGTGGTGCAGCCGGCGAGCGCGATGGTCGCGAGCAGGGCGATGGGAACGACTCGATGCAGCATGGGGACCGTGAGCGTACATACCATTGGGCCCATGGCCGCCGCTGAGCGCCCCGTACCGACCGTCCCAAGGGGTCGTCACGCTCCTCCGCTCGAGGTGCGTCTCAGCGTGCAGCGCCGGCGGCTGCTCGAGGCCGCGGCCGACGTCTTCGCCCGCATGGGCTACGCCGAGGCCAGCGCGGAGGCGATCGCCCGCGAGGCCGGGATGTCGAAGGCGACGTTCTACGAGCACTTCGGCAACAAGGAGGAGTGCATCCTCGCGTTGTTCGACGAGGCTGCAACCGAGGTCATGCGCGCGATGGCCGCGGCATCCGATGCCGAGGGCCACGCCTCCTACGAAGAACGCGTCGCCGCCGGCGTGCGCGCGTTCCTGCAGACGCTGGCCGACTACCCGGCGTCCGCGCAGACGCTGCTCGTCCAGATCATCGGCGCCGGGCCGCAGGCCGCCGCGCGCCGCGACGCGATCCTCGACGCGTTCGCTGACTCGCTCTATCGGGACAACCTCCGCGCCGCCCCGCAGTACGGCGCCAAGTCCTTCGCCTCGCGCGACGACGCGTTCGCGGTCATCGGCGCCTCCGTCGAGCTCGCCTCGCGCTCGCTGCGCACCGGCGAGCCGCAGGACCTGCTCGCGCTCGAGCCGGTGATCACGCGGCTCATGCTCGGCGCTCTCGACCGCGCGTGACCGACGAGCTCGCGCGCCTCGAGGCCGAGGTGGTCGAGTGCCGGCGCTGCCCGCGCCTCGTCGCCTGGCGCGAGCAGGTCGCCCGCGAGAAGCGCGCGGCGTTCGCGAACGAGACGTACTGGGGACGGCCGGTGCCGGGCTTCGGCGACCCCGCGGCCCGGGTGCTGATCCTGGGGCTGGCGCCCGCGGCGCACGGCGGCAACCGCACCGGGCGGGTGTTCACCGGCGACCGCTCCGGCGACTGGCTCTTCGCCGGCCTGCATCGCACCGGCTTCGCCAACCAGCCGACGTCGGTCGGCGCCGACGACGGGCTGACGCTCATCGGCGCCTGGATCACCGCCGCGGTCCGCTGTGCCCCGCCCGCCAACAAGCCCACGCCCGCCGAGCGCGATGCCTGCCTGCCGTGGACCGTCGCGGAGCTGGGTCTGCTGAGCGATCTGCGCGTCGTCGTGTGCCTCGGAGCCTTCGCCTGGGACGCGGCGCTGCGCCTGCGCGCGGCGCTCGGCCACCCGGCGCCGCGCCCGCGCCCCCGGTTCGGCCACGGCGCCGAGTTCGACGACGGCGAGTGGCTCACGATGCTCGGCTGCTTTCACCCCAGCCAGCAGAACACGTTCACCGGCAAGCTCACCGAGCCGATGCTCGACGCGGTGTTCGCGAGGGCCCGCGAGCTTGCGAAAGACGCGTGAGAGGATCGCGGCGTGAGCGCTGTCGACGCCGAGTGGCGGGAGATCCTCGAGAACGGCCACCGGCCGCTCGCGGTCAGCCGCCACGTGTGGCGGCACGTGCCGTCGGCGCCGCGCTGCAAGGTCTGTGCCAACCCGTTCGGCGGCATCGGCGGACGGGTCGCGCGCCTCGCCGGCTACTCGCCGTCGCGCAAGAACCCCAACCTCTGCAACCGCTGCTGCGATGCGTTGCCACCGGGCGGCGCCGAGGTCGACATCGGCGTCCTCTTCGCGGACGTGCGTGGCTCGTCGGCGATCGGCCAGCGCACGGACGCCAGCGCCTACGCGGCACTGCTCAACCGCTTCTACGCCGTGGCGACCGACGCGCTCCTGCGCCACGACGCGCTCATCGACAAGCTCATCGGCGACGAGGCGATGGCGCTGTTCATTCCCGGCGTCGCCGGCCCGGACTACCGCCGCAAGGCCGTCCAGGCCGCGGCCGCCGTGCTCCGCGGCGTGGGGTACGGCTCGGCCGAAGGGCCGTGGCTCGACGTCGGCGTCGGCGTCAACGCCGGCACGGCGTACGTCGGCAACGTCGGGACTGCGGTCGTCGACTTCACCGCGCTCGGCGATTGCGTCAACCTGGCCGCGCACCTGCAGGAGGCTGCGCGTGGCGGCGAGATCGTCGTGGCCGCCGGCGTTCACGACGGGCTCGACTCGGTCCTGCCGGGCGCGGTGCCGCGAACGCTGCAGCTCCGCGGCCACGAGGCTGCGATCGACGTCGTCGTCGGGCGCGCCGCCGATGCGGGCTAGCCGCACCGGACCGCGGCGACCCGAGAGGTACCCTCGGGTTCGTTGCCGCTGTCACAGTTCACACCCGCCGTCCGCGACTGGTTCGAGGGCGCGTTCGAGGCTCCGACGCCCGCGCAGGCCAAGGCCTGGCCGGCCATCGCCACCGGCGAGCACGTCCTCATCTCGGCGCCCACGGGGAGCGGCAAGACCCTTGCCGCCTTCCTCTGGGGGCTCGACGCGCTGTCGCGCGAGCCCGCCGACCACACGCGCCTGGTCTACGTCTCGCCGCTGAAGGCGCTCGCCTACGACGTCGATCGCAACCTGCGCGCGCCGTTGCGCGGGATCGGCGCCGATGTCTCCATCGGGATCCGCACCGGCGACACGCCCCAGCGCGACCGCGCGGCCATGCGCCGCAACCCGCCGGACATCCTCATCACGACGCCCGAGTCGCTCTACCTGATCCTCACCTCGCAGGCGCGCGAGATGCTGCGCGGGGTGGAGTCGATCATCGTCGACGAGATCCACGCCGTCGCCTCGACGAAGCGCGGCGCCCACCTCGCGCTGACCCTCGAGCGCCTGTCCGAGCTCAGCGACCACGACCCGCAGCGGATCGGCTTGAGCGCGACCCAGAACCCGCTGGAGGAGGTCGGGCGGTTCATGGTCGGGCCGCGGCGCAAGGCGACGATCGTCGACGCCGGCATCCGCAAGCCGCTGGACCTCAAGATCCACGTCCCGGTCGAGTCGATGGTCGAGCCAGATCAGGGCGTCGAAAGCGACTTCCTCGAACCAGCACAGCGCGGCGACGTCAGCCGCCGCTCGATCTGGCCTGCGATCTACCCCGAGATCGTCGAGCTCGTCCGCCAGCACCGCTCGACGATCGTCTTCGTCAACAACCGCCGCGGCGCCGAGCGCCTCGCCCTGCGCCTCAACGAGGTCGCCGACGAGGAGATCGCCCGCGCCCACCACGGCTCGCTGGCGCGCGAGGAGCGCCTTGTCGTGGAGGAGATGCTCAAGGCGGGGGAGCTGCCGTGCCTCATCGCGACGAGCAGCCTCGAGCTGGGCATCGACATGGGCGCGGTCGACCTCGTCATCCAGGTCGAGTCGCCGAAGTCCGTCGCTCGCGGGCTACAGCGCATCGGCCGCGCCGGCCACTCGGTGGGCGACACCAGCGAGGGCCGCATCTTCCCCAAGTTCCGTGCCGACCTGCTCGAGTGCGCGGTGGTCACCAAGCTCATGCGCGAGGGGCGCATCGAGCCGACGGTCGTGCCGCGCAACGCGCTCGACGTGCTCGCCCAGCAGATCGTGTCGATGGCGGCGGCCGCCGAGCCCGAGGCGATCTCGGTCGACGAGCTCTTCGCGCTCGTCACGCGCACGCACTCCTACGGCGAGCTCAGCCGCGACCTGCTCGAGAACGTCCTCGACATGCTCGACGGGCGCTACCCGTCGCAGGAGTTCGGCGAGCTGCGCCCGCGGATCGTGTGGGACCGCGTCGCGGGCACCATCCGTGCTCGGAAGGGTGCGCGGCAGCTCGCGGTGACGAACGCAGGCACGATCCCCGACCGCGGCCTCTACAGCGTCGTGCTGCCCGACGGCCGCCGTGTCGGCGAGCTCGACGAGGAGATGGTCTACGAGGCCCGGGCCGGCCAGACCTTCCTCCTCGGCGCCTCGACCTGGCGGATCGAGGAGATCGGCCGCGACCGCGTCATCGTCACGCCCGCACCCGGCGTGCCCGGCGCCGTGCCGTTCTGGAAGGGCGACAGCGTGGGGCGGCCGAAGGAGCTGGGGCGCGAGATCGGCGCGTTCGCGCGTTGGGCGGTCGACCAGCCGGCCGAGGTGCTCGAGCGCGACTACGACCTCGACGAGCTCGCCGCGCGCAACCTCGTCGCCTTCCTGCGCGAGCAGCAGGACGCGACGCGCGTCGTCCCGAGCGAGCGCACGATCGTCATCGAGCGCTTCCGCGACGAGATCGGCGACTGGCGGCTCTGCGTGCTGAGCCCCTATGGCGGCCGCGTGCACGCCGCGTGGGGCCTCGCGCTCTCGCGCCGCATCCGCGAGGAGTACGGCCTCGAGTCCGACGCGATCTGGTCCGACGACGGGATCATCGTCCACCTCCCCGACGCCGATGAGCCGCCGGGCGCGGACCTCGTGCTCATCGACCCCGACGAGCTCGAGGACATCGTCGTGGCCGAGCTCGGGACGAGCGCCCTCTTCGGCGCGCGCTTCCGGGAGAACGCCTCCCGGGCGCTGCTCATCCCGCGCGCCTACCCGGGCAAGCGCACGCCGCTGTGGCAGCAGCGCCTGAAGTCGCAGTCGCTGCTCGAGGTCGCCCGGCGCTACGCCCAGTTCCCCATCGTCCTCGAGACCTACCGCGAGTGCCTGCGCGACGTCCTCGACCTGCCGGGCCTGACCGAGCTGCTGCGTGCGCTGCACCGCCGCGAGCTGTCGGTGGTCGAGGTCGAGACGCCGACCGCCTCGCCGTTCGCCTCGTCGCTGCTCTTCGACTACGTCGCCACCTACATGTACGAGGGCGACACGCCCAACGCCGAGCGCCGGGCGGCGGCGCTCTCGCTCGACCGCGAGCTGCTGCGCGAGCTGCTGGGCCAGGACGAGCTGCGCGAGCTCATCGACCCCGCGGCACTCGCGCAGGTCGAGGCGGACCTTCAGCACCGCTCGGACCGCACGCGCGCCGACTCGCGCGACGCGCTGGCCGACATCCTGCGGCGTCTCGGGGACCTCACGGACGTCGAGGCGGCCGATCGCGTCCTGCCCGGCCTGGACCCGGCCTCGATGCTCGCCGAGCTCGAGCGCGAGCGGCGGGCGGTCCGGATCCGCCTCGCCGGCGAGGAGCGCTGGATCGCCGCCGACGACGCCGGGCTCTACCGCGACGCCTTCGGCGCGGTCCCCCCCAGCGGCCTGCCCGAGGCGTTCATCGCCGACGTCGAGGCGCCGCACGAGAAGCTCGCGGCCCGCTACGCGCGCACCCACGGCCCGTTCACGACGGCCGAGCTGCGCACGCGCTACGGCGTCGACCTCTCGAGCGCGCTCGCCGCGCTCGAGCGCGAGGGCGTGCTCGTCCGTGGCGAGCTGCGGCCCGACGGCAGCGAGCGCGAATGGTGCGATCCGGAGGTGCTGCGGCGCCTGCGCCGCGCGTCGCTCGCGGTGTTGCGCAAGGAGATCGAGGCCGCCGATCAGCGCGCCCTCGCGGCGTTCCTGCCGTCGTGGCAGGGCGTCGACCGCCATCCGGCGGCGGGCGCCGGAGTCGACCGGCTGCGCGAGGTGTTCGTGCCGCTGCAGGGCCTCGCGCTCCCCGCCGACGTCTGGGAGCGCGACGTCCTCCCGCGCCGCTGC
>DATFRW010000227.1:0-7598 GCA_035262945.1 Solirubrobacteraceae bacterium | reverse complement strand
GTAGGTGCGGATCGGCGTGACGCCGTGCTCGGCGACGCCGACGAGGACCAGCTCGCGGCCGGCGCGCACGAGGTGCAGCGCGCGGTTGGGGCCGAGCGGGACGACAGCCGTGGACTCGAGGCCGTTGCCGACCTTGCGTTCTTCCTTGGAGGCCTTGACCTGCTTGAGCACCCACGCGACGCCGTAGATGACGGCGAGGACGATTGCCAGCCCGACGACCGTGCGAACGATCGACCCGCCGCCGGCGCCCGTGACCTTCTTGGCGCCGCCGTCGGCGGGCAGGTTCAGCGGGGTGTCCTCACCGCCCCCCGACGCGGCGAACGCGTAGGCGGGGGCGAGCAGCACCAGGCCGAGGGCCGCGGTCGCGGCCCCGTAGATGAAAGGGGGGATTCGCACTGGAGACGGATCGACTCGGGAGGGGCGAGTCGCTCGTCTTGATCGGCCGGGCTTGCGGTGGCTTTAGGACGACTGTCCAGGGTCCGACATCGCTCGCTTGGGTGCCGGCCGAGCAATGAGGGGAAGCAGTGCGCGGCGGCGCGGGCGCGAGTGTCGGGTTTGTGGCCCCTGGGCCGACGAAGTCGACACTCGGGCCCTCGGGTGCCCGGCTACGCGGCTTCGGCGACGTCGGCGGAGCCGGCCACCTCGGTGATCCGCAGCCCGAACTCCTCGTCGATCACCACAACCTCGCCCCGCGCGATCGGGCGCCCGTTCACCAGCAGATCGACGGGCTTGTCCGCCAATCGGTCAAGCGTGACCACCGACCCCGGCCCGAGCGCGAGCGCCTGGCCGAGCGTCATCCGCGTGCGGCCGACCTCGACGGTGAGCTCGACCATCACGTCGTTCAGGCGCTCCAGGTCGGCGGACCCGGAGGCGCCGGCGGCGCCCACCGGCTCAAGGGGTGCGAACTCGATCTCGTTGGACATCCGAAAACGCTCCTTCACTGCACGGCCACGTCGGTCAACAGGACCTCGTGGGCCTTGACGTCGGTCTGCTGCTTGAGTCGCTTGAGGATCTTGGCCTTGATGTCCTCGCGGCCCTGGCGGCTCGTGAGATCCGACGCGCTCTCGTCGGTCACCACGTCGGTGACGATGTCGCGCACCACCGCCTCCTGGGGCAGGACGCCGTAGCCGTCGGGCGGCGCGGCGCCGGCCTCGTGGCCACCGCCCGCGGCCGCGGCCTTGAAGCCCTCGTCGAACACCAGCCCGACGCCGAGCTTGGCGAACTTGCCGTCGGAGAGGTTGACGAGGAAGTCCTTGGGCAGGACGTACACCTCGCCGTCGACCTTGGGCTTGGCGGCGGGCGCCGGCTTGGCGAGGACGAACTTGTACGCGCCGCCGAGCAGGATCAGCACGAGGGGCACGATGAACTTGAGCTTGGACTTCACTTGAGCTTCTCCGGACCGAAATCGGGCGCGAAGCGCGGGCGCTGGTCGGCCGGCGCGGCCTTCGCGCGCGCCATGCGCGGCAGCAGCACCTCGACGCGCCGGTTGCGCGCGCGGCCGGCCGCGGTGGCGTTGCTGGACAGGGGATCGAGCGAGGCGCGGCCGGCGGCCTCCAGGCGCTCGGGCGCGACGCCCGCGTGCATGAACTCGCGCACGATCGACGCGGCGCGCGCCGCGGACAGCTCCCAGTTGGACGGGAAGACCGACGTCCGGATCGGGACGGTGTCGGTGTAGCCGCGCACGCGGATGTCGTGCCGGCTCTCGGCGCGAAGCAGCCCGCCGACCTCGGCGAGCAGGCCGCGCCCGCCGGGGCGGACCGTGGCCGAGCCGCTGTCGAACAGCAGCTTGTCGGTGAGCAGGCGGATGACCAGCCCGTCCTTCGTGACGATCGTCGTCACCTGGTTGTCGAGCTTGTGCTCGCGCGCGTACGCGTCGACGCGTTCCTTGAGGCGCGCGAAGCTCTCGCGCTCGGCCTTCGCCGCGGAGCTGGCCGCGTCGGCTGCGCTCTGCTTGATCGACGGCGTGTTCTCCGCCACCTGCGGGGACGTCGTCGACCCGCCGCTCTCCTTCAGGGCGCGCCCGCCGGGCAGGATGCGCCCGGAGAAGGCGTCCTGCAGCGAGTGCTGCAGGGTCACGAACTTGGAGATGTTCACCGAGGAGATCGAGAACAGGACCATGAACAGCGCCATGAGCAGCGTGATCATGTCCGCGTAGGTGAGGAGCCAGCGCTCGTCGTTCTCGTGCTCCTCCTCGGCGTGCAAGCGCCGCCGCCGGCTCCGTGACGCGGCCATGGCGCTACGCGGCCGCCTCGGCGGGCGCGTCGGCGAGGCGCAGGTTCGGCTTGGCCTCCTCCGCGGCCACCCGCTCGGCGGGCGGGACGAGGCTCATGAGCTTCTCCTCCACCACGCGCGGGTTGTCGCCGGACTGGATCGACAAGATGCCCTCGAGGACGAGGTTGCGCTCGTGGACCTCGGCGGCCGACAGGCCCTTGAGCCGCCCGGCCACGGGCAGGAAGACGACGTTGGCCGCGCCGACGCCCATGAGCGTCGCGATGAAGGCGCCGGAGATCGCCGGGCCGAGGGTCTCGGGCGCGCTCAGGTTCTCGAGCACGTGCACGAGCCCCATGACGGTGCCGATGATGCCCATCGTCGGGGCGAAGCCGCCGGCGGTCTTGAACACCTCGGCGCCCTCCTTGTGGCGAGCGGCCATGGCGTCGATCTCGACCTCGAGGATGTCGCGGACGAGGTCCGGGTCGGTGCCGTCGACGACGAGTTGCAGGCCTTTGCGAGTGAAGGGGTCCTCGACCTTCTCGACGTCGTTCTCGAGCGCCAGCAGGCCGTCGCGCCGCGCCTTCTCGGCGAGGCCGACGAGCTCGCGGACCCTCGCCGCGAGATGGCTCTCGTTGCCCGCGAAGGCGATCTTGTAGAGCGCCGGGATCTTCTTCATCCCCTCCATGCCCGCGGCCGCGCACGTGGCACCGAAGGTGCCCACGAACACGAGGATCATTGCGGGCATGTTCAGGAACGCGGCCGGGGAGGTGCCTTCCATGAACGCGGCACCCAGGATGCCGACGCACGCAGCGACGATGCCGATGGCGGTAGCGGCCTTCACCGTCCGGTCATCGGCCGGGGGCGGCGGATCTTTCGCCGAGAGTCCACCGGGTGTTGGACAGCGATCGTTAAACGCGGAGCGCCCCGGGGGGCCGGGGCGCTCGAGGTCCAACGAGGGGGGTGGGGTGGGAAGGCACTGCTTAGGGGTGTGCTCCCCTTAACGGCACGGTCCGGGCGGTCTTGAGACCGGCCGCCGGGCCTGGACGTTCGTTCTAGGTGCGCGTGTCCGATTGCCGTGGCCCAAGGATCTCCTCGATCTCGAGCTGCAGGCTGCCGTCCTCGGCAACCAGCAGGCGGCCGGTCGCGAAGCGCATCCCGTCGACGTAGAGGTCGATCGGCTCGTCGACCTCGCGATCGAGCTCGAGCACCGAGCCGGTCGCGACGCCGAGCGACGCGCCGGCGGCCATCCGCGCGCGGCCGAGCTCGGCCCAGACGCGCACCGGCACCGTCCGCAGGAAGTCGCCGAGCGGGGCGCTCGTGTACTCCTGGGTGATCTCGTCGAGCGCGCGGGTCATGCGCACGACGAACGCGTTGGGGACGAGCTGCACGAGCCGCGCCGGCGCCTCGTCGACCGCGAAGTCCGTGGCGACGATGTGCGCGGAGCCGGCGGCGGCGAGGATCGCGGCCGCCTCGGCCTCGTCCTGCACGACCTTGACCTCCGGCGGGGCGATCTCGACCTCCTGGCCGAGGGCGCCGGAGGTGGCGTGCGCCGCGGCGGACATCATCTGGTTCATCGCCTCGGCGATGGCGCTGAGCTCGGGCTCGCCGAGCTCACCGCCGGCGACGGTCTCGTCGCCCTTCATCGCCGCGGCCAGGCGCCGGGCGCCCTCGACCGGAAGCATGAAGAGGTTGCCGCCGGCGACGCCGTCGACGTAGGAGACCTCGGCCACCACGGCCGGCACGGCCAGCCCGGCGACGGCCTCCTCGGCGCTGCGGCGCACCTGCACGGCGCCCTGACGGACGCGACCGGGGGCGAGCTTCTCGAGCGCGCCGGCGATGGCCTCCGCGGTGGAGCAGCCCAGGCGCAGGAGCGGAGCGTCGTTGGTCACGACGCGCCTCCTTCGGGTCCGAGGATCTGGACGGCGCGGCGCGTGCCCGAGCGCCCGGCGCGTGCGCGGTGCACCGGCGTGCCATCGGCGTACACGACGACCTCGCCGCCGCCGTGGCCGTCGAGCTTGACGACGTCGCCTGCGCGCAGCGCGAGGACGTCCTCGAGCGACATCCGTGCGTCACCGACCTCGGCCCGCAGCACGACGTCGACGCTGCGCAGGCCCTCGCGCACGGCGGCCGCGGCGCGCGGATCGGCGGCGACGCCCGCCGCCTGCTCGCGGCTGGAGAACGCGGCCGCGTACGGAGCGATGGCCTCGTAGGGGACGAGCAGCGCGAGCGTCGTCGAGCGGCGGCCCATGCGCGCCTCGACCGTGATGACGAGCGTCGGCTCGGAGCCGAGGACGATCGCCGGGCCCTCGCCGAGCGGGTCGATGCGGCCGAGTTCGAGGTTGGCGCCGCACACGTCGTACCACGTGGCCGACAGGCACTCGACGAACGCGCCGAACATGCGCCGGGCGAGCACCTTCTCGATGTCGGTGAGCGGGCGCTCGGTGACCGCGTCGCCGTTGCCGCCGAGCAGCCGCTCGACGACCTCGAGCACGAGGCTGAGCTCGGCGCTCATGACCATCTTGGTCTCGGCGCCCGCGGTCTCGATGACCACGCCGACAGAGGCCTCGGGCACCGACTCCAGCGCGTTGGCGAAGGTGAACTGGCCGACGTCGATGACCTCGAGGTCGAGGTCGATGCGGTGCTCGCCGCCCATGCGGGTCGCGGCGGTCGCGCAGAAGATCTCGACCACGCGGCGCAGGCGGCGCTGCTGGTCGGTGCCGAACTTGCTTGGGCGGGTGAAGTCGACGGTGCGCAGCCAGCGCGCGCGACGGCCTGCGCCAGAGTTCGGCGCCGGCTCGGTCGGGAGCTTGCCCTGACTGGCCTTCTCGAAGAGGGCGTCGATCTCGTCTGCGGACAGGAAATCGTTCATCGCAGCGCAGCACCCGCGGACATGCCCCCGTATTCGGATTTTCGGCGCGGCGCTTGAGCTAGTGCGCGCCCATCGCGTCCGCCATGACGTCGATGCGCCAGCGGCGGACGGCGGCGACGACCTCCTCGGCGCTCTCGGCGACGACGATCTTCGTGCCGTTGGTGAGCGTGAGGACGACGTCGGGATGACCCTCGAGCGTCGCGATGACGTCGGGGTTGACGTGGAACGGCTCGTACGTGGAGCCGAGGCGGTGAAGTCGGATCATGGTCGTGCTCCGCAGGCAGGTTGTGCGCGGGACGGCCCTCCGCCGCCCCGCGCGTCACCTGCCCTAGCGCTTCAGGTTGACGAGGTCCTGCAGCATCTCGTCGGCCGTGGACAGGACCCGCGAGCTGGCCTGGAAGCCGCGCTCGGCGGTGATCATGTTCGTGAACTCGGTGGCGAGGTCGACGTTGCTCATCTCGAGCACGCCGCCGATCGTCGAGCCGAGCCCGTTGCTCTCGGGCGGGTTCGTGCTGCCGAGGCCCGAGCTCGCGTTCTCGCGCCAGCGGTTGGCCGAGGAGCGCTCGAGGCCGGCCTCGCTCGGGAACGAGGTGAGGGCCAGGAACCCGGCGTACTGGCGGGTACCGCCGCCGGACGGCGTGTAGGTGATGGCGCCGTTCGGGCTGATGGCGACGTCGGTCGCGCCGGTCGGGATGTTGATGAACTGCAGGCCGCCGGCGGTGTCGGCGTTGCCGGTGCCGTCGTCGCCGAAGCCGACGACGCGCCAGCCGTCCTGCGTGGCGAGGTCGCCCGCATCGTTGAGCGTGAAGTTGCCCGCGCGCGTGTACTCGTCGGTGGCGCCGGGGGCGGTCGAATTCGAGACCCGGAACCAGCCGGTGCCCTGGATGGCGACGTCGTACGGGCTGCCCGTCGACTGGAACGCGCCGTTCGTCATCTGGTTGTCGATCGAGCCGAGCTGGACGCCGAGGCCGATCTGGGCAGACTTCGCGCCGGCCGAGCCGGTCGTCGCCGAGGCGCCGGAGCGCTGCAGCTGGGCGAGCGAGTCGCGGAACGAGACGCGGCTGGCCTTGAAGCCGACCGTGTTGACGTTGGCCAGGTCGTTGGCCGTGACGTCGAGCATGATCTGGTGGTTCTTCAGTCCGCTGATCGCGGAGTACATGCCTCGCATCATGGGAGGTGTGTCCTTTCGGTGGACTCCGGCCTCCTCCGTGAGGTCCGGCCGGGTGGGGTGGTCGTTTACGAGATGACTGCGGAATCGATGTTGGTGAAGATGTGATCGCGCATCGACGCGCGATCGACCGCCGTGATGACGGTTCGGGCCTTGACGGAGACGACGAAGGCCACGTCGTCGACGAGGACGACGGACTCGCGTGAGCCCTTGGCGGCGGCGCGATCGACGCCGTGCTCCAGGCGGGCGAGGGTCTGGGGATCGAGGTCGATCCCGCGGCGCTCGATGCGCGCCTTCGCGTGGCCGCTGAGCTGGACGGCGCCCGCCTTGTGGCCGAGGACCTCGGCGAAGGAGGGGCCGTCGCGCTTCGCCGCCGGCGCCGGCTGTTGCGGTGCAGCGGCGGGCGCCGGGGCGCCGATGGGCGGGACGAGCGCCGGGTTGTGCGGCACGGGCGTCATCGCACGTTGAAGACCTTGGCCGGGTCGATGCCGTCCTTGCCGGCGATGGTCAGGGTCGGGTTGCCGCCCGTGTAGTCGACGGCGTCGACGGTGCCGTCGACCGCCTTCCCGTCGTCGTCCTGGTAGCTCACGGTGTGGCCCAGGAGGCCGGCGGCGCTCTGCTGCGCCTGCACCTTCGACTGGTTCTGCAGCTGCTCGAGGATCGAGAACTGCGTCATCTGGTTCATGAAGGCGTTCGGGTCGCTCGCGTTGTCCGGCGACTGGTTGCGCAACTGCTCGACGAGCAGCTTCATGAACGCGTCCTTGCCGAAGCTCTGGTCCGTCGACGTGGCCGGGTTCAGGGCCGAGTTGGTCGACTTCGGCTGCGGCGCCGGCGGAACGCTGATGGGGTTGGCGGTGGACATTGCTGTTGCTCCTCAGGCGAGCACGTCGACGAGGGCGCCGAGCGCGATCGTCCTCGTGTTCGGGGACGGGTCATCGGTGGGGGGAAGCTCTGTGGGGTCCAGTGCGGCGGCGGGCGCTGTGCGCTCGGCGCGGCGCTCCGTGGCGCGGCGCCCGTCGTGATCGCCCGCGAAGCCGATGTCGAGCGCGGCGACCTCGACGCCGTGTGCCTCGAAGGCGCGGCGCAGGTCGGCGCCGGCCTGCTGGAGAACCTGGGCGGCGTCGGGTCGGTCGGCGGTGACGGTGGCGACGAGGCCCTGCGTCGTCACGCGCAGCTTGACCTCGACGCCGCCGAGCTCGGCGGGGTGCAGGGTCAGGTGCGCCTGCGCCTGACCGCGGTGGCTGGCGATCCGCAGGAGCGCGCGGACGTGGTCGGGCTCGATCGGGAGGTGGCGCGGGGCGGGAGTCGCGTGCGGCGGGTGGGCGACGGGGGCGCGGGGTGGCGCGGGTG
>DATFRW010000226.1:0-2401 GCA_035262945.1 Solirubrobacteraceae bacterium | reverse complement strand
TCGATCCCGGCCGGCACGGCGTCGAGGCCCGAGATCACGTCGCCGCTCGACGACGACGCCGGGTAACCCGCGCTGGCCAGCACGAGCGTCACCGCCCAGCGCGGATCCCATTCCAGCTCGACACCGCTCAGCCCGCCGCTGCGGGTCGCGGCCAGCAGCACCTCGAGCAGGTCCGATCGCAGCCGCGGCAGCACGGCCTGCGTCTCTGGGTCACCGAAGCGGACGTTGAACTCGAGCACGCGCGGGCCCGCCTCGGTGAGCATGAGGCCCGCGTAGAGACAGCCGTGGAACGGCGTGCCGCGGTGGCGCAGCTCGTCAACGACCGGCTGATGGATCGTGCGCACCAGCTCCTCGATGCGCGCGCGATCGATGCCCGGCACCGGCGAGTACGAGCCCATGCCCCCCGTGTTCGGGCCGCGGTCGCCGTCGAAGATCCGCTTGTAGTCCTGCGCCGGGGCCATCGGGACGGCGATCTCGCCGTCGCAGAGCGCGAGCAGCGAGAGCTCCTCGCCCTCGAGTGCCTCCTCGACCACGACGCGCTCGTCGCCGAAGCGGCGCTCCACCAGAAAGGCCTCGAGCGTGGCGCGCGCCTCGTCCTCGTCGCCGGCGATGACGACCCCCTTGCCCGCGGCGAGGCCGTCGTACTTGAGGACCACCGGGTAGCGCTCGATCGCGCCCATCCCGTCTTCGACGGTCGTCACCGCGCGCCAGGTCGCGGTGGCCACGCCGGCGGCCTCCATGACCTCCTTCGCGAAGGCCTTCGACCCTTCGAGCTGCGCGACCTCGGCGGTCGGGCCGAACGCGTCGATGCCGCGGCTCGCGAGGCGGTCGACGAGCCCGCCGACCAGGGGCGCCTCGGGGCCGACGACGACGAGCCCGACGCCCTCGCGCTCGGCGGCTTGGGCGAGCCCATCGAGGTCGTCGACCTTGATGTCGAGGACGCTCGCGTCGCGCGCGATGCCCGGGTTGCCCGGCGCGCACAGGACCTCGGGCGCCTGCGGCGAGCGGCGCAGCGCACGCACGATCGCGTGCTCGCGCCCACCCGAGCCGACGACGAGGACCTTCATCGGGCCACCCCCAGCGCCTTCGCCGAAGCTGTGAGGCGCGGATCGTCGTTCCTGGCAAGGAGCGCGAGCGAGGACAGTGCTCGGCACGGACTCGCTCGCAGCGACGCCGCCAGGGGCGACGAGACGCCCCTCACAGCGAGGCGATGAAGTCGTCGACAGGAATCGCCGAGAGCGTCTCGTAGTGCACGGTCCCGCGCGACCCCAGCTCGAGCGACACGCGGGCCATCGTCTGCTCGTCGGGCGCCTCGACGACGTTCACGAAGTCAAACCGCCCGAGCGTCGCCCACTGCGCCTTGACCGTCGCGCCGAGCTGCTCGATCTCCTTGTTGACCTCGCGGATGCGCTGCGGGTTGTTCTTGATCGTCTGGACGCCCTCGGGCGTGAGCGTCGACAGCATGATGTAGGTGGGCATGCCGAGCGTTCTATCGCGTCGGCGCCCGGGGCGCCTAGTGCATCACGACCCGCGGCAGGCTTTGGGCCTCCGCGACCCACTGCTGCACCGTGGACTCCGACGGCATCTGACGGACAAGGTTCTTGCTCTCGTTGATCTCGGCCATCTTCGCGCAGAGGTTCTCGGCGTTGCGCTGCGCGAGCTCGGGCACCGAGTCGACGCCGGCCTCTTCGAGCAGGTCGGCGTACTCGCTGCCGATGCCCTTGACCCGGTACAGGTCGGCGTGGTTGACCCATTCGAGGATGAGGTTATGGCTGACGCCGCAGCTCTCGCAGAGGTGTTCGCGGCCTGACGGGGTCGCGCCCGCCTCGAGCAGCTGCTCGACGCTGCCAATCCCTCCGGCCTCGAGCTTGTCGCGGTAGACGGGGCCGATGCCTTCGATGTCGGCCAGAGCGGTCATCTGGGACCTCCTGAGGGGAGACTGAGGGCCCCGGCAGCCTACCTCAGACCGCTGCCGGCGCGACCTTCTCGGCCACCGCCAAAACGAGGTCGCCGTCGCCGGCATCCACGCGCACCGTGTCGCCCTCGCGGAAGTCGCCCTCGAGGATCGCGAGCGCCAGCGGATCGACCAGCCGCTTCTGGATCACGCGCTTGAGCGGGCGCGCGCCGTAGGTCGGGTCGTAGCCGAGGTTGCCCAGCAGCTCACGGGCGCGATCGGTGAGGTCGACCTCGATGCCACGCTCGCGCACGCGGCGCACGAGCTGGTCGACCTGCAGGTCGACGATCTTGCCGATCTGCGCGCGGTCCAGCGCGTGGAACTCGACGATGTCGTCCAGGCGGTTGATGAACTCGGGCTTGAAGTGGGTCTCGGCGCCCGCCCGGCCGCCCGGGATGTTCGAGGTCATGATGAGCACGACGTTCTTGAAGTCGACCGTGCGGCCCT
>DATFRW010000225.1:0-5591 GCA_035262945.1 Solirubrobacteraceae bacterium | reverse complement strand
GTGACGGCTTCGTGTGCGAGCCGGTCGGCGGGCAGTGACTGCCAGACGCGCAGCGTCAGCTCGCCGGCTTCCCGCAGGGCTTCGAACAGCTCGAGCGCGCCGCGCCCGCCGTCCTTGTCGTGCACGCCGGTGACGCCTGCGGCAGCGGCCGCGGGCAGCGCGGCGCGCATGGCGTCGAGCGTCTCGGAGTGGCTTGCGCCGGCGTGCGCGGCCTCGAACCGCCAGGCCGACTCCTCGCGCAGGATGCCGGTCGGCTCGCCCGCGTCGTCGGTCTCGACGACGCCGCCGGGCACCGCGAGGTCGCCCTCGGCCGCGGCGAGCCCGGCCGAGCTCAGCCACAGCGAGTGGCCGTCGTGCGCGCGCAGCGCGATGCGCACCCCGGGTGCAACCGCGTCGAGGGCCTGCCGTGTCGGCTTTTCGCTCCAGAGCTCGTCGCGCCAGCCGCGGCCGCGCAGCCAGCCGCCGCGCGGCACGGTGCCGGCCGCATGGCGCACGAGCTCGAGCGCCTCGGCGAGCGACGCGCAGCCGAAGAGACGCAGCTCCCGGCGGGCGAGCGCCCAGCTCGGAAAGTGCACGTGCGCGTCGACGAAACCCGGCAGCACGCAGGCGCCTGCGAGATCGATCCGGTGCGCCCCCGCGGGCGCGTCCGCGGGGTCGTCGAGCACGCCGACGATCTGTTCGCCCTCGAGTACGAGCCCGGCCCCGAGCGGGCGCTCGGGATCGAGCGTGCGGACGCTCCCGCCGACGAGGACGTTCGTCTCAGCCGCCACCGGCCCGAGAGGATACGGTCACCGGCCATGCCGCCCAGCCGCGTCTGCCTGACGTTCGACTTCGATGCGCTGTCGGTGTGGTTCGGCTATGACCACGTGACCCCGGCGATGCTGCAGCGCGGCGAGTACGGGGCGCGCGTGGGCGTGCCGCGACTGCTCGAGCGCCTCGCCGCGCTGGGCCTGCCCGCGACGTTCTTCGTCCCGGGGCACACCATCGAGTCGTTCCCGGCCGAGTGCGAGGCGATCGTCGCCGCCGGCCACGAGGTCGCCCATCACTCCTATGCGCACGTTGATCCCAGCCGCCAGACGCCGGACGAGGAGCGCGCGGACATGGAGCGCGCGCTGGCCGCGCTCGAAGGGCTCGGCGTGCGCCCCTTGGGCTACCGCTCGCCGTCCGCGGACATGTCGCCCGCCACCCTCCCGCTGCTCGAGGAATGCGGCTTCCTCTACGACTCGAGCCTGATGGCGGACGACTTCCGTCCCTACCGCCCGCGGATCGGCGACCGCGTCACGCGCGAGCAGCCTCTGGTTCGCGGACGCGAGGCCCGCCTGTGGGAGCTGCCGATGTGCTTCGAGCTCGACGACTGGCCGCACTTCCAATTCGCGTTCGGGCCGCCCTATCGCGCCGGGCTGTCGGCGCCGAGCAAGGTGCTCGAGATCTGGACGGAGGAGTTCGACTGGATGCACCGCCACGTCGACGGTGGCCTCCTCACCGTCTGCATGCACCCGCAGGTCATCGGTCGCGGGCACCGCATCGCGATGCTCGAGCGGTTCGTCGAGCACTGCGCGGGTGCCGGCGCCCAGTTCGCGCGCATGGGCGACGTGGCGCGCGAGCTCGGCTAGGGCTAGGCATCACCCGCCGGGGGGACGTGATGGTTGCCGGCGAACAGGTCGGCGGGGTCGTAGCGGCGCTTGACCTCGCGCAGGCGGTCCCACGCGGCCGGGTCGAAGAAGCGGCTCGCGTCGGCGGGCACCTCGACGAAGTTGGGGTACTCGCCGGCTGCATGCGGCAGGACGGCGGCGTCGATGTCCGCGAGTGCCTCGCGCACCGCGACGTCCGATGGCTCGTCGAACACCGCGCCGAGGGCGATCATGCAGACCTCGCCGGGCAGCGTCGCACGGGCACCCGCGCCCGGGGTCGCGCGCGCCAGCGCTCCGCCCATGTGGCGGAACTGCAGGATCGTGACCGTCGGGCCGCGGCCCGAGTCCGGGCCGACCTTCGCCATGAGCTCGTCGATCGTCTGCGCAGGGAGGTCGTCCATGAGCTGGTGCGTGAGATGGAACGGCACCGGGTCGAGCGGGTCCATCGCGAGGTCGCCGAGCACGACCGGCGGAACGGTCGCGAACGTGTCGCGCTCCGGCCCGAGGTCCCGCAGAGGCTTCAGCAGCGCGCGCCCCTCGGCCTCGTCGCCGAGATAGGCCGCCATCACGACGGCGTACGAGCGCCCGCGGGCGAAGGCCGGCACGTCGGGGACCGGCGGGAAGTGCATGACCGACGCCCACGACATGAGCTCGTCGGGCAGCGTCGGCAGCAGGTCGCTCCACGCGTGGAGGACCTCGGAGGAGCGCTCGAACGGGAAGAACAGCGCGCCCGCGTAGAGCTCGTCGACCGGATGGACGGCGAACTCGATCGCGGTCACGACGCCGTAGTTGCCGCCCCCGCCGCGCAGCGCCCAGAAGAGGTCCGCATGGTGCTCGGCGTCGGCGCGCACGAGGCTGCCGTCGGCGGTCACGAGCTCCATCGCGGTGACGGCGTTGGCCTGAAGGCCGTGCTTGCGGGCCAGCCAGCCCATGCCGCCGCCGAGCGAGTAGCCGGCGATGCCGACGTCCGGTGACGAGCCGTGCAGGCCGGCCAGGCCGTGGGCGGAGAGCCGCGGGGCGACCCGGTCCCACTTGACGCCGGCGCCGACGCGCACGCGCTGGGTCGCGGGGTCGACGCGGACCTCCTGGAGCGCGCTGACGTTCACCAGCAGGGTGTTCTCGAGGCCGCCGAGCGGCCCCTGGTTGTGGGCGGTCGCCTGGGGCGCGACGCGGAGTCCCGCGGCGCGGGCGTAGGCGACCGCCGCGACGACGTCGTCGGCGTCGGCGGGGAAGGCGACCGCGGCGGGGTGCTGGTCGAGCAGGAGGTTGAACGCCGACCGTGCTTCGTCCCAGCGAGCATCGCCGGGGAGGACGACTGCGCCGGTGAGGGCTTCGGAGAGAGGTGAGTGGGTGGTCGTGAGCATGCGCCGATGGTGGGGCGCAGTGCGCCTGGCGTCGATCCCGCGAAGCTGGGTGATCGCGGGGCGCGCACCCCCTCGTTTCAGGGGGGATCGGCTCACCCTCCCGCCGATGTGGAGCTACCTACACCGCGTCGGCCTCTTGGTCCCCGTAGCGTCTCGCCATGTCGACCACGGCCACCCGCAACCTCGCCCGAGCGGCGCGCCACATCGATGCGCTCGCCGCCGACCGGCTGCCGACCCAGCAGCTCATCGAGGGCGTCGCCGAGGAGCTGCGCGCGGCGATGCCGATCGACGCGCTGGTGATGGCCGCGACGGACCCGGACACGCTGCTCGCGCTCGGGGCCGGCGTCGTGCACGGGATGCCGCCCGCCGCGTGCGCGCCGTTCTGGGAGTACGAGTTCGAGGTCCCCGACTTCAACAAGTTCAGCGACCTCGCTCGGGGTCCGGTGCACGCGGCCGACCTCCACGCCGCGACCGGCGGGCGCCCCCAGCGCAGCGCGCGGTGGCGCGAGCTGCGCACGCTGCTGGACGCCGACGCCGAGCTGCGCGCGACGTTCACCGCCGGCGGCCGCGGCTGGGGCCTGCTGCACCTCAACCGCGCGGGCACCACGAACGGCTTCAGCGCCGAGGAGGTGGGGTTCGTCGAGAGGATCGCTCCGGTCGTCGGCCGCGCGCTGCGCTGCTCGCTCGTCTCGCACCCGGCGCGGGGCGCCGCGGGCGCCGGCCCTGGGATGGCGATCGTCGACGCCGAGAACCGCCTCGTCTCCGCCACCCCCGAGGCGCTGGCCTGGTTCGACGAGCTCGAATCGATCTTCCGCCTGCCCGACCCCGTGCTCGGCCGCGACGTGCCCAGCGAGGTCACGGTCGCCGCTGTGGAGGCCCGAGCGCGGGCCATCGCCGGCGCGACGGTCGCCCCCACACGCACGCGCGCCCGGACGGACAGCGGCGTCTGGCTGCTCATCCACGCCTCGGTCCTCCATCGCGCCGACGGGTCCGTCGCCGACGTGGCCGTGGTCATCGAGCCGGCGAAGGCCAGCGAGGTGGCGCCGTTGATCGTCGACGCCTACGAGCTCACGCCGCGCGAGGTCGACGTCACGTGCGCGCTCGCGCGCGGCCTGAGCACGAGCGAGATCGCCGGCGAGCTGCACCTCTCCCGCTACACCGTCCAGGATCACCTGAAGTCCGTGTACGAGAAGGTCGGCGTCTCGAGCCGCGGCGAGTTGGTCGCGAAGATGTTCGCCGACCACTACCACGACGGGCTGGCCGCGGCGGTGCACGCCGCGCCCGCCCCGACCGTGGCGCTCGCTGCTGCCGCGTAGCGCGCCCGGGTGGCGCTCAGCCGCGGCCGGTCCCGCTTGACGCGGAATCGCAACATGATCATACTCTAGTTAGATCCTATAACAGGAGTAGATCACATGAACGCCACAGAGATCGTCCTGCCCGCCGCCGTCGAGCCCGAGGAGCTGCAGGTCCGCACGCGTGAGCTCCCCGACATGGGACCACAGCAGGCCGTGGTGCGTGTCGAGGCCACCGGCGTGTCCTTCGCGGAGCAGCAGATGCGCCGCGGCAAGTACTACGACCAGCCGCCCTTCCCGTTCGTCCCCGGGTACGACCTCGTCGGCACGGTCGAGCGCGTCGGGAATCGAGCCAACGGCGGCATCGCGGTTGGGCAGCGCGTCGCCGCGCTGACGAAGACCGGCGGCTGGGCCGACCACGTCGTCCTCGATGCCGCCGAGCTGGTCCCGGTTCCCGACGGGGTCGACGCCGCGGCGGCGGAGACCGTCGTCGTCAACGGCGTGACCGCGTGGCGGATGCTGCACCGCAGCGCGCGCGTGCAGGCCGGTCAGACGATCGTCGTGCTCGGCGCGGCCGGCGGCGTCGGCTCGACGCTCGTCCAGCTCGCCCGCCACGCGGGCATCCGCGTGATCGGTACCGCCGGCCCGGACGCACAAGAGCGCGTCCGCGAGCTGGGCGCGATCCCGGTCGACTACCGCGGCGAGGACGTCCCCGCGCGCGTGCGCGAGCTGGCCCCGGATGGCGTGGCCGCCGTCTTCGATCACATCGGCGGGCCCGGGATCGCGGACTCCTGGCGGATGCTCGCTCCCGGCGGAACACTCGTCTCCTACGGGACCGCGTCGACCCGCGACGCTCCCGGCAACCCCCGCCTCCCCGTCCTCAAGCTGTTCGCCCGCCTGTGGCTGTGGAACGTCCTGCCCAACGGGCGGCGGGCCACGTTCTTCAACCTGTGGGCCGGCGCGCGCAAGCGCGACCGCTTCCGCTCCGACCTGCGCCACGACCTCGGCGAGGTGCTGCGCCTCTTGCACGATGGCGCGATCACGGCCCAGATCGCGCGGCGGTTCCCGCTGCGCGACGCCGGCGAGGCGCTGCGCTACGCCGAACAGGGTGGGATCGTCGGCAAGGTCGTGCTCGAGCCCTGACATCTCCAGCTCGCTGCGCAGTGAAGCCGTTCAGAAACCGCGCGCTGCGACGGTGCGGGTGACACGCAGGGGCACCAACCGGATGGAGGGGATCGGAACATGAGTCGCCTACACCTCGACGCAGCGTCGTCCCCGGGCGCGGCCGAGGAAGGCAATCGCGA
>DATFRW010000224.1:0-7643 GCA_035262945.1 Solirubrobacteraceae bacterium | reverse complement strand
GTCGCGCAGGCGCGCGAGCGCGTCGCGCAGCTCCGCGGTGCTCAGCCCCGGCTCGTAGTCGTCGAGGAGCGGGTCGTACGGGTCTTCGGCGTCGGGGAAGCAGGCGCTGTAGCGGCGGCGCAGCTCGAGGTTGCGCTCGAGCAAGGGCGCGAAGACCCCGAAGTCGTCGCGGGCGCGCGCGTCGAGCCAGGCCGTGCGCGCGGCCGTCGCGGTGCGCGCGAGCTCGGCGACGAGGTCGCCCGGGACGCGCCGCGCCTTGTCGAAGTCGCGCCGGACCATGCGCACGACGTCGCTCTCGAGGTCGTCGCGCGGCTGCGCGCCGTCGAGCAGCTCGCCGACATCGTCGTCCGTAAAGCGCTCGTGGGCCAAGCGGCCGATCGTCGCGCGCAGCTCGCCGCGCGACTCCGCTCCGGCGGGGGGCATGACGACCTCGTGATCCCAGCCGAGAACAACAGCGGTGCGCTCGAGGTCGGAGACCTCGGCGAGGCGTTCGAGCAGCTCGTCCATTCGCACGAGGCTAACGCGCCAGGTGACACGCGCCCTTGGCGATGTCGCGCGTGAGCTTCGCCAGATCGAAGAGCACGGGCGGCTGGCGCGCCGAATCGTCGCTCCACGTCACGACGCCGTCCTCGGTGCGCACGCGGTAGGAGAGCACCGGCTGCGGCCCGGGCGCGAGGCGAACGTGCGCCTCGGCGGGGTCCTTCAGGTCGCGCTGCGCGTTGCGGGCGTTGATGAGCTGCGCGCTCGTGATGTCGACGAGCGGCCTGTCGTTGCACGACGCGCGCCCGTCGTCAGTGATGCGCAGCGAGAGCTGCGCGCCCGGGATCGCGCCGGTGCGGTCGACGACGAAGAGGTCGTGCGCCTCGGTGCCACAGCCGCCCAGCGCGAGCGCGCCGAGCGCCAGCGCCAGCGCCACCCTCACGCGGCCACCGCCGCGCCGCCGCGGCGCGGGTCGCCTGCGCCCGACAGCTCCCCGGTCGCGCGGTCGCGCTCGACGGCCTGCACGCCGCCGAAAAACAGGTTGCGCGAGCGGAAGGCGACGAGCTGGCGGCCGGCGTGGCGGAGGGCGTCGGCGTCGGCGCCGGGCTCGACGTAGACGAGCCCGTCCTCGAAGTGGACGCGCGGCGCCAGCACCGCCTCGTGCGCCTGCATGCCGTGGTCGACGACGCCCACGATCACCTGCAGGATCGCCGAGCGGATGCGGTTTGACCCGGCGCTGCCGAGCACGAGCTCGACCGAGCCATCGGGGGCGAGCACGACGGTCGGCGCCATCATCGACGGCATCCGCCGTCCCGGCTCGAAGGCGAAGAAGCCGAGCGGGTTGAGGTCGCCCTCGCCCATGACGTTGTTGACGTGGATCCCGGTCCCGGGGACGACGATCCCCGACCCCTCGCCGTTCGTGCACGTCACCGAGCACGCGCGGCCGTCGGCGTCGAGGACGGCGACGTGGGTGGTGGACCCCAGGCGGGCGGCGAGCAGGCGCTCGGCGAACCCCGGCTCGGTGAGGCCCGCCGCGAACTCCGGCGTGCGCAGCTCCTGGGTCTCCGCCATGACGGCGACGACGTCGACCGCGCTCGGCGGCCCGTCGGTGCGCGCGTCGAGGCGGGCCATCGCCAGCGCGAGGAGCGTGCCGCCGGCCGACGGCGGCGGGTTGGTGAGCACCTCGCGGCGGCGATAGGCGGCGCGGACCGGCGCGCGCTCGACCGCCTCGTAGGCGGCGAGGTCGGCGCGCGTGAGCTGCCCGCCGCGGGCCTCCAGCCAGTCGACGACCGCGTCGGCGAGATCGCCCGTGTAGAACGGCTCGGCCCCCTCGGCGCCGAAGCGCTCGATCGCCTCGGCGAGTTCATCGGACCGGAACACCTCGCCCTCGCGCAGCGCGCGGCCGCCCGGCGCGAAGTCCCTCCGCGACTCCTCGGTGGTGACGAGGATCGGCTCGAGGATCTTCGACACGTAGGCCTGGGGCTCGTTGAGCGGGACGCCGGCGCGCGCCAGTGCGGCGGCCGGTTCCGCGAGCGCGGCCGTGTCGACCGAGCCCCAGCGCTCCAGGGCGGCCGCGAGGCCCGCCGGCGACCCATACGTCCCGCACGACGCGGCGCCGCAGTTGAAGATCTGCACGGCGTCGCCGAACGACACCTCCGCGGGCACGAGGTCCGCGCGGCGGCTCTCGTCGGCGCCACGGCCGGGCGCCTCGACGAAGAAGTCCAGCAGCGTCGGCTCCTCCCCCGCGCCCGCCACGAGCATGTAGCCGCCGGCGCCCGGTCCGGTCAGCAGCGGCTCCGCGACCCAGGACGCGAGCACCGCCGCCACCGCGGCGTCGACCGCGTTGCCGCCCTCGCGCAGCACGCGCGCGCCGGCCTCCGCGGTCAGCGGGTGCCCGGCGGCGACGATCCCTCGGTCGCTCACGCGATGATCGTGCCAGAGGGGCGCACGACCGTCGCCGTGAACCGCTCGGGCATCGCGCGCAGGACGTTCAGGCGGGGGTCGGGCACGTCGAAGACGCGCCCGGCGAGCAGCGGCCGCAGCGGCTGAAGGCGCTGGTCGTCGAGGACCTCGTCGAGCGCGCGGCGATCGCCACCGAGGACGAGCGCCTCGAGCCGCCCCTCCCACGGCAGGAGCACCCGCGCCGCGACGTCGGCCGCCGCCTGCAGGGCCACGCGCGCCTGCCCGGCCCGGCGCCGCGCGAAGCGGCCCGAGCTCGACCCGCCCTTGCGATGGCGGCCGTGGACCAGCCGGCTGCCGACCTTCGACGCGGCCAGCCGTTCGCCCTCGAACACGCCGGCGGCGTGGCCCCCGAGGCGCACGAGCAGCACGCCGACGATGCGCTCCCGCTCGACGTGCGCGAGCAGCGGCCCGGGCCGGTAGCCGTCCAGCTCGCCGACGGCGTCCGCCAGCGGCGGGAACGGCGGGTCGCACACGACGCGCGCGCCCTCGGCCCCCACGAACACCACCTCGCGCTCGCCGACCACGGTCAGCGCGACGGGCGCATGCGCCTCAGCCCAGCGGTCGAGCCAGCGCGCGAGGCGCGCCGGCGGCAGCTCGTAGCGCTCGCCGGTCAGTCCGCGAGCTGGGCCGGGTCGGGCGGCTCGACCGGGCCCTCGACGGGCTGCACGAGCCGGATGTGGTTGCCGAACGGGTCGCGCAGGCCGCAGTCGATCCCGTAGAAGCGCTCGGTCGGCTCGTCGGTGAACTCGACGCCCTTGGCCTTGAGCTCCTCGTACATCTTGTAGAGGTCGTCGGTCTCCAGCCCGAGCGTGAACCCCGTCGCGCCCTTGGTCACGAGCTCGCGGATCTGCTCGGCGGTCGCGTCGTCGGTCGACGGCGGCCCCGGCCGCTCGAGCAGGACCTGTCGGCTGGGGTCGCCGGGCGCCCTGATGGTCAGCCAGCGCATGAAGCCCAGATCGAAGTCGGCGGCCACCTCGAACCCGAGCTTGCCGACGTAGAAGTCGAGCGCCTCGTCCTGGTCGAGCACGAAGATCGACGAGTGGGTGATGGTGAGCATGAGACGACGCTAGTCGACCGCGCCCACCGGCGCTTCTCCGAAAGTGCTCGGTCGCGTCCACGCCATCGCGAAGCAGTTGGGGACGTCGATGGGACGGTGCGCCCGCGCGCGATACGCGCTCGGCGACTCGCCGACGATCGAGCTGAACGTCCGGCTGAACGTGCCGAGGCTCGTGAAGCCGACGTCGAAGCAGATCTCGGTCACGGTGCGGTCGGTCTGCACGAGCAGGAACATCGCGCGCTTCACGCGGCGGCGCTGCAGGTAGCGGTGCGGCGTCTCGCCGAACGCCGCCCGGAACGTGCGGATGAAGTGCGCCTCGGAGACGTGGGCGATGCGGGCCAGCGCGGGGATGTCCAGCGGCTGCGCGTAGCTGCGGTCCATCGCGTCGCGAGCGCGGAGCATCCTGCGATTGGACTCCTCGGCGGCCCGGCTCACTGCACCCGGAGCGTACTTACCCCCGAGGGATGAACTCGGGCACGTCCATCTCGTTGACGCCGAGCCCGCCCTGCCGCGACGAGCCGGACCGCGTGCGCCGTTCGACGCGCACCTCGCCGCGCGGCTCCTCGAAGTCGCGCCGTACCGGACGCGGGCGGTCCTCGGAGTAGCCGGTCGCGACCACGGTGACCCACACCTCGGCCCCGAGCTTCTCGTCGACCATCGCGCCGAAGATGATGTTCGCGTCGGGGTGCGCGGCCTCGCTGACCGCCTTCGCGGCCTCGTTGATCTCCCAGAGCGAGAGGTCGGGCCCACCCGTGATCGAGAGCAGGATCTTGCGCGCGCCCTCCATCGAGGTCTCGAGCAGCGGCGACTCCGTGGCCGCGCGCGCCGCGTCGACCGCGCGGTCCTCGCCGTGGCCCATTCCGATGCCGAGAAGCGAGTTGCCGGCCTCGGACATGATCGTGCGCACGTCGGCGAAGTCGAGGTTGATGAGCCCCGGCAGCGTGACGAGGTCGCTGACCCCCTGGACGCCCTGGCGCAGGACGTCGTCGGCCACGCGGAACGCGTCGACCATCGAGGTCTGCTTGTCGAGCACGCTGAGCAGCTTGTTGTTGGGCACGACGATGAGGGTGTCGACCTCGTCGGCGAGCGCCTGGATGCCCTGCTCGGCGGCCGACGCGCGCTTGGAGCCCTCGAAGCCGAACGGCTTGGTCACGATGCCCACGGTCAGCGCGCCGACCTCGCGGGCGATGCGCGCGATGATCGGCGCCGCCCCCGTGCCGGTCCCGCCGCCGGCGCCGGCGGCGATGAAGATCATGTCCGAGCCCTTGAACAGGGCCTTGATCCGGTCGTACTCCTCCATCGCGGCCTGACGGCCGAGGTCGGGGTTCGAGCCGGCGCCCAGCCCACGGGTGACGTTCGGGCCGATGTGCAGCGTGATGTCGGCGGTCGACTGCTGCAGGGACTGCAGGTCGGTGTTGATGGCGAGGAACTCGACGCCCTCGACCTGCGCCTCGACCATGCGGTTGACCGCGTTGACGCCCGCGCCGCCGACGCCGACGACGCGCAGAATGGGCTGCCCGGCGGCCTTGGCGGTGCCCCACGGCTCGGGCTCGTCGGCCACGCGCGCATACGGATCGCGCTCGTCGGCCGGCGCAGGCTCGCGCGGTCCGCGCTGCATGACGTCGTCGGGAATGTCGGTCGTGAAGGCGTGGCGCAGACGCTCCGTCGGCGTGGGCACACGCGTCTCGGGCTCGGGCGGCGCCTCCTCGGGCGTGCCCAGCGCCGGATGCGGGTAGCCGGTCTCGCGCGGATGGGGCGGCGGCGGCTCCGGTGCGCGGCGCTCGCGCGCGGCGGGAGTCGCGGGCCCGGGGACCTGACCCTCGTCGGCTTGACCGCCGGGTTCGTCGGTCTGTTCGGGCGCCCGCTCGGTCTTGCGGAACAGGTCCGCGAGCGGTCCCTCCCTCATGCTCGCGCGCTTACCGCTGGCCATTGGCGAGAACCTCCTTCGCGAGATCGCGATAGGACTGTGCGGCGATCCCGTCCGGATCGTACTTCAGCACCGACATGCCCTTCACGGGCGCTTCCGCAAAACGGACGGTCTTCTTGATGCGCGAGGCGAAGACGCGGTCCCCGAAGTTCTCCTCGAGGATCTCGATCGCCTCCTTGGCATGAACCGTCCGCGTGTCCATCAGCGTGGGCAGGATGCCCTCGATCTCCACGTCGGGGTTCAGGTTCTCGCGGATCATGTGAAGCGTGTTCTGCAGCTGGATGAGCCCGCGCATCGACAGGTACTCGCACTGGACGGGCACGATGACCTTGTCGGCTGCCGTGAGCGCGTTGATCGTCAGGAGGCCGAGGCTCGGCGGTGTGTCTATGCACACGAAGTCGTAGTCGTCCACGATCGGCTTCAGCGCCTTCTCCAGGGAGCGCTCGCGCCCGATCATCGTGCTCATCGCGATCTCGGCGCCGGCGAGGTCGATCGACGCGCATGCGACGTCGATCTCGCGCTTGCGGATCACCTCCCGGATCGAGACGTGATGCACGAGCACGTCGTACATCGACATCTCGAGCGTGTCGGGGTCGATCCCCTGCGACATCGTCAGGTTGCCCTGGGGGTCCATGTCGACGCACAGGGCGCGGTAGCCCTTCTCGGAGAAGGCCACGGCCAGATTGAGGGCCGTCGTCGTCTTGGCGACGCCGCCCTTCTGGTTCGCGAACGCGATGACCTTCTGCTTTTGGGGTGCGCTCTCCATACCAGCGCCGTATTCGCCCGGCCGTGGGCGAATCCTTCACGCGTGCGGGATGACTAGCATCGCCGCCGGATGGTCATCCACTGGGACGACGTCGACGGCGTGACAACGAACGTCGGTGAGCTGCGTGGGACGTGGCGCAGGCTGGGGCGCGCGGCCGGCGCGACCGGGGTCGGCGCGAACCGCATCGACCTGCCGCCGCACGCCCGCTCGACGCCGGTGCACACGCACACCGGCGAGGAGGAGATCTTCTACGTCCTCGGCGGCTCCGGGCTGAGCTGGCAGGACGGCCGCACGTACGCCGTCGCGGCCGGCGACTGCCTCTTCCACCCCGCGCGCGGCCCGGCCCACACGCTGATCGCCGGCGACGCCGGGATGGACGTGATCGCCTTCGGGCCTCGCCAGCGCACCGAGACCGGCCCGCTACCGCGCGCCGGCGTCACCTGGATCGGCGGCTCGTGGGGCGAGTTCGGCGGCGGCGACCACCCGTGGGCGCGCGAGGCCGCCGCCGGGCCGCTCGAGATCCCCGAGCCTGAGCAGACGCGCCCGGGTTCGATCGCGAACATCGACGAGGTCGAGCCCTTCGACTTCGGCCGCGGCGACGTCGGCGCGGTGCGCCGCGACCTCGGCCGCGCGGTCGGCTCGCAGCGCACCGGCCTCAAGCACGCGACGGTGCTCCCGGGCAAGCTCTCGTCGATGCCGCACTGCCACGCGAGCGAGGAGGAGGTCTTCCTCGTCCTCGACGGCGAGGGCACGCTGCTGCTCGACGACGAGGAGCATCCGGTGCGCTCCGGAAGCGTCGTCGCGCGGCCGCCCGGCACGGGCGTCGCGCACACCTTCCGCGCCGGTGACGAGGGCCTCACGCTCCTCTGCTACGGCACCCGCGAGCCCGGCGACATCCGCCTCTACCCCCGGTCCGGCAAGCTCTCGATCCCGGGCCTGCGGGCCACGTTCCGGGTCGAGCGCGTCGACGTGTGGGACGGCGAGGAGTGACGCCGATCCACTGGGACGACGTCGCGCCGGTCGCGATCGAGGGCGAGAACCTGCGCGGCACCCGCTGGCGGCTCGGCGACGCCGCGGGGACGGCAACCGTCGGCCTCAGCCGCTACCGGCTGGCGCCCGGTGAGCGGGCGATGCCCGTCCACGTGCACGCCGACGAGGAGGAGCTGTTCTACGTCCTCGACGGCGAGGGCCTGAGCTGGCAGGACGGCCGCACGTACGCCGTCGGCGCGGGCGACTGCATCCTGCATCGCGCGGGCGCCGAGGCTCACACGATCGTCGGGGCGGGCGACGGGCTCGACGTCCTCGCCTTCGGCACCGGCTCCCCCACGGGCCTGACCTGGCTCCCGCGCGCGCGGGCGTGGTGGAACGGCCCGCATTGGCTCCCGCACGACGGCCCCGACCCGTTCGCCGCCGAGGACGCCGCCGGGCCGCTCGACGTCCCCGCGCCCGAG
>DATFRW010000223.1:0-10128 GCA_035262945.1 Solirubrobacteraceae bacterium | reverse complement strand
GGGAGCGAAGAACGGCTGGCTGTGGATGAGCGAGGCGATCGCCCACGCCGCCCCGGCGGCGATCGTCGTCTGCGCGATCGGCCACAGCTGGCTGCGCACGCGCCGCACGCGACGGCGCGCAGCGCCGCGCACCTCGGGCATGGTCGGCACCGGCGGGACTGCGGGCGACACGCCTAGGTCACGCTCTTCTCCAGGTGCCCTCCGAAGGCGAAGCGCATCGCTGACAGCGCGCGGTTGCCGAACTCGGCCTCGCCGCGCGACACGAACCGCTGGTAGAGCGCCGTTGTCAGCACCGGTGCCGGGACGCCTTCGTCGATCGCCGCGAGCGCGGTCCAGCGCCCCTCACCGGAGTCGGACACCCGCCCGGAGAACTGGTCGAGCCCGGGATCCTCGCTCAGCGCATGCGCGGTGAGGTCGAGCAGCCACGATGCGATGACGCTCCCGCGCCGCCAGACCTCGGTGATGTCGGGGATCGGCAGGTCGTAGCGGTAGGCGTCGGGCTCGCGGAGCGGCGTCGTCTCGGCGTCGGACTCGTGCTCCTGGGACCCGACGTTCGCGTGGTGCAGGATGTTCAGGCCCTCCGCGTAGCTCGCCATCATCCCGTACTCGATCCCGTTGTGGACCATCTTCGTGAAGTGCCCCGCGCCGGCGGGGCCGCAGTGCAAATAGCCCTGTTCGGCCGGCGATGGGTCGCCCTCGCGCCCCGGGGTGCGCGGAGCGGCGTCGACGCCCGGGGCGAGCGCGCTGAAGAACGGATCGAGGCGCGCGACCGCGGTGTCGTCGCCGCCGATCATCAGGCAGAAGCCGCGCTCGAGACCGAAGACCCCGCCGCTCGTGCCCATGTCGACGTAGTGCAGCCCCTTCTCGCGGAGCGCGGCGGCCCGGCGCAGGTCGTCGCGGTAGTAGCTGTTGCCACCGTCGATGATCGTGTCGTCGGCGTCGAGCAGCGGCACGAGCTTGTCGATCGTGTCGTCGACGAACGCCGCGGGGAGCATGAGGCAGATGGAGCGCGGCGGCTGCAGGTGCTGCACGAAGTCCTCGAGCGAGGACGAGCCGTCGGCACCCTCGGCGGCGAGTCCCTGCACCGCGTCGGGACTGACGTCGTAGACGACGCAGTCGTTGCCCGCGCGCATGAGTCGGCGCACCATGTTCGATCCCATGCGGCCCAATCCGACCATCCCGACCTGCATGCTGGGCTCCTTTCAGGCGTCGTGGCTGATTCGCGACGCTAGCACCGGGTAACTCGCCGGGTGTCTTCGGGTTTGTCAGTCGCATAGACTGCCGCCCGCCCCCGGGGGCGACCGACGATGAGAGGGAGGCCGCATGCCGGAGCCAGGCGCAGACGACATCGAGCCGGTTGCGCACGAAACGCGCGATCGCATCATCACCGGGATCGTCACCGCGGTGCCGTTCATCGGTCTGGGCCTGGTCTGCTGGCAGGTGTGGGCCGAGTTGCTGCACTGGAGCGACATCGTGGTGTTCGCCGTCCTGTACGTCGCCACCGCGCTCGGCGTGACGGTCGGCTTCCACCGCCACCTCACGCACCGCTCCTTTGCCACGACGCGCTGGTTCCGCGGCGTGCTCGCGGCGCTCGGTTCTGTCGCGATCGAGGGCCCGGTCATCTCCTGGGTCGCCGACCACCGCAAGCACCACGCGTTCGCCGACGTGCAGGGCGATCCGCACAGCCCGCACGTCGACCATGGCGGCGGCTGGAGCGGCGCCCTGCGTGGCCTCGCGCACGCCCACGTCGGCTGGCTGTTCATCCACACGCAGCGCGGCGCGCGCAAGCGTTACGCGCCCGACCTGATCGCCGATCCGGTCGTGAGCTTCGTGGATCGCACCTTCCTCGTCTGGGCGATCGGCGGTCTCGTCGCGGCGTTCGGTCTGGGCTGGCTCATCGGCGGCACGCTCACGGCCGCGCTCACCGGGCTGCTCTGGGGCGGTGCTGTAAGGATGCTGGTCGTGCATCACGTGACCTACTCGATCAACTCGCTGTGCCACTACTTCGGCCGTCAGCGCTTCGATACCGGCGACGAGTCGCGCAACCTCGCCTGGCTGTCGCTGCTGACGATGGGCGAGGCGTGGCACAACAACCACCACGCCTTTCCGACCTCGGCCGCGCACGGCATGCGCTGGTGGGAGCTCGACATCTCGAGCCTCGTCATCCGCGGCCTCGAGCGCGTGGGGCTGGTGTGGGACGTCGTGCGGATCGATCCGGCCCGCCAGCAGCGCAAGCTCCTCACCGAGTCCGCGTAGTCCATGGCCCTCGAACGAACCGCTCCCCTCCGCGAGGCGCTTGCCGAGGCGTTCCCCGACCGGCCGTTCAGCGTCGACTTCTGGGACGGGACCACGGTGCCCGGCACGGCGCCGGGCCCGCGCTTCACCGTGCGCTCGCCGCAGGGCGTCGCCTACGCCGCGCTCGCGCCCGGCGAGCTCGGCGTCGGGCGCGCGTATGTCGCCGGTGAGCTCGAGGTCGACGACCTCAACGCCGCCGTCGAGCTCGTCCGCACCTGGCGTCCGCCCGCATGGGACCGCAGGACGCAGGCCCGCCTCGTGGTCGCCGGCCTGCGCGCGATGGGCGTCCGGCGCCCGCCGCCGCGCCCGTCCGCGGAGCTGCACTCGCACGGGCGGCTGCACTCGCTGCTGCGCGACAGCACGGCGGTGCGCCACCACTACGACCTGCCGGCCGACTTCTACGAGCTCTGGCTCGACGAGTCGATGACCTACAGCTGCGCGATCTTCTCGCGCGGGGCGACGACGCTCGAGGAGGCCCAGGAGGCGAAGCTCGAGCTCGTGTGCACGAAGCTCGGCCTCGAGGAGGGCCAGCGCGTGCTCGACGTCGGCTGCGGTTGGGGCAGCTTCGCGCTGCACGCCGCGCGCAACCACGGCGTCTCGGTCGTGGGCATCACGTTGTCGCCGCCGCAGGCCGAGAGGGCGCGCCGGCGCGCCGCCGAGGCCGGGCTGGCCGACAAGATCGACATCCGCGTGCAGGACTGGCGCGAGCTGCCGGACGGACAGTTCGACGCCATCTCCTCGATCGGCATGGTCGAGCACGTCGGCGAGGACAGCATCGACGCCTACGCGGTCCGGCTGCGCGAGCTGCTCAAGCCCGACGGGCGGCTGCTCAACCACGGCATCGCGCGCCTGGACACCGGCGATCCGACCGGCGGGGCGTTCACGCAGCAGTACGTGTTCCCCGACGGCGCGCCGCTGCAGCTCTCGCGCATGCTCCTCGCCTGCGAGCGGGCCGGGTTGGTCCCCGACCACATCGAGGGCTTCGCGCCCGACTACGCCGAGACCCTGCGCCACTGGTACACGCGGCTCGACGATCGCCTCGACGAGGCGACGCGCCTCGTCGGCGAGGAGCGCATCCGCGTGTGGCGGCTCTACCTCCGCGCCGCGCGGTGGGGCTTCATGAATGACTTCACGTCGGTGTTTCAGGTGCGGCTCGCGCCGGAGCGCTCGGCCCGCAGGGCCTCGGTGCCGGCGATGTCGAGCACGAGCCCCTCGGGGTCCGAGTCGGGGTCGCCTCTGATCACCACGGCGTAGTCGCGGGCCGCGCCCTCGATCGTCACGTAGCCGTCGCGCACGTCGCGCTTGACCGCCTCGGGGTCGCGCTCGAGCGGATCGCCCCAGCCGCCGGCGCTCGCGTTGACGTATCGGAGGATCGCGCCGGGCGGCGTCGCGTGGCCGCCGGGCGGGAACGGATAGACGTAGCTGCCCTCCGGGTCGAGCTCGTGCGTGTCCGCGTCGACGACGCCCGCGAGCGGCGTCGCCGCCGCAAAGTCGTCTGGCGGGGGCGCGCCGTCGATGCCCTCGGGCGGCGGGTCGAACACCCACACGCCGCCGGCGCGCCCGTCGCGGCCGCCCTCGACGCCGAAGCCCGCGGCGCGCTTGGCGCGCAGCGACATCAGGTGGTGCTCGGTCGGCGCCAGCCACATCGTGTCGCGCACCACCGACGCGCCGCCGCGATGGCGACCGGCGCCGGCCGTGTCGGGCAGCGGCTCGTGGCGGAGCATGACCACGGGCACGTCGGCCTCGATCGCCTCGATGGCGGTCGCGATGCCGTTGGCCTGGTAGGAGAACATCTGGGTCTCGCCGTCGCCGTGGCGGGTGGCGCCGAACGGGCCGACCTCGCCGCCGCATTGCGCGGCCGACACCCACGGCGTCCCGTCGGGCCGCAGGCCGAACGCGTTGTGGATGTCCGTGCCCCCGCGGTCGCCGGCGATCGCCGCCTGGCCCGCGCACCGCGCGAACGCGCGCAGCAGCGCCGAGAGCACCACCTGGCTCTGCTCGTAGTAGGCGAACACCGCGCCGTCGGGCGGCATCGCGCTGATCACCGTGCCCTCCGGCAGGAGGATGTCGATGTTGCGGTAGAGCCCCGAGGTGAACGGCCCGCGCGGGTCGAGGAGGTACTTGACCGCCACGCCGACCGTGGTCTTGACGTCGAGCGCGGTCGCGTTGATGCAGGTGCGCGCCTGGCGCGAGCTCCCGCTGAAGTCGACCTCGAGGCGGTCGCCGCGCTTGGTGACCGCGACCTGCACGCGGTACTCCTCGCTGTCGTCGACGCCGTCGCAGTCGCTCATGTCCCAGCCCTCCCAGCGCCCGTCGGGCAGCCGGGCCAGGCCGTCGGCGATGCGCTCTGCGTTGGCGTCGCAGACGTAGTCGATGGTGCCGAGCATCGCGCCGGCGCCGTAGCGCTCCGCGCTCTCGGTGAGCAGGCGCTCGCCGAGCTGCAGGCCGGCGCCGATCGTCTGCATGTCCGGGAAGAGGATCTCGCCGAAGCGGACGTTGTCGAAGATGAGGCTCCACGTCTCCTGCACCGGCTCGCCCGCGCGGTACAGCGGGCGCGGCGAGACGACGAGGCCGTTCTCGTAGACCGTGCGCTTCGTGCAGCTGAAGCCGCCGGGGACCGCGCCGCCCATGTCGAGCTGGTGGGCCTTGAGGTTCACGAAGGCGAGCAGCTCGCCGTCGTGGAAGACCGGGCGGATGAACAGCAGGTCGTTGACGTGCGTCCCCGTGCGGTAGGGGTCGTTGGCGACGATGACGTCACCGGGCTCGAGGCGGTCGGGGCCGTACTCCTCGAGCGTGTTGCGGACCGAGTCGGTCATCGTGCCGGTGAACAGCACGATGCTGTTGCTCATCGCCGGGGTGGCGTAGTCGCGCGAGGGCGGGCCGGCGATCGTGCCGGCGAAGTCGTAGAAATCGCGCAGGATCGGCGAGAACGCCGCGGTGAGCAGGCGGCTGCACATGTGCTCGACCACGTAGTCGAAGCGGTTCGCGAGGACCGTCGCGGTGAAGCGGTCGCAGCCGTAGCGGGCGGCGAACCGCGCGTCGTCGAGGTCGCGGATCACTTGAGCTCCTCGATGACGATCTCGCCGAAGCGGCCGATGGTCGCGACCTGGCCGGGCATGACGAACGTGGTCGAGAGCGCCTCGCGGATCACCGCGGGCCCTTCGACGGCCGTGCCGACCGGCAATCGCTCGCGTTCGTACTCGGCGGCGAGCAATGGCTCGTCGTCGAGGTAGCGCAGCTCGATGGTCCGCGCGGGCGGCGCCTCGCCGGAGCCGTCGCGCGGCGCGTGCTCGATCTTGTCCGCGGGTACGACGAGCTGCACGCGGTAGGTCACTCCCTGGACCGGGACGTAGGGGAAGCGGTTGCCGTAGCGGCGCTCGTAGGCCTCGTGGAAGCGGTCGATGAGCGCAGGCATCGTCGACGCGGTGATCGGTTCGTCGCCGACGTCCACGAAGGGCGTCTCCCAGCTCTGGCCGAGCAGGCGCCCGTCGAGGCTGCGGCGCATGACGAGTCCGTCGGCCGCGGCGACGCGCTCGCGCAGCGCGCGCTCCATCTCCTGATAGCCCTGCTCGACCTGCTCGGCGGTGTCGGGCGACAGCACGACGTACGAGCTGCGGCTCTCGTAGTAGACGAGGTCGGTGCTGAGCAGCCCCATCGCCGAGAAGAGGCCAGGGTGCGGCGGGATGACGATCCGCGCGACCTGCAGCAGGTCGAGCGCCGCGGGCAACAGCATGGGGCCGGCGGCGCCGTAGGCGACGAGCGTGAAGTCGCGGGGATCGACGCCGTGGCGGACCGCGACGTTCGTGACCTCCTCGGCGATGTTCGCCACCGCGAGGCGGTAGGCGAAGGCGACGCGCTGCTCGAAGCTCAGCGGCGTGTCGAGCCGCTCGAACGCCGCGCGCGCGAGGTCGCTGTCGAGGCGCATCTCGCCGCCTGCGAAGCCGTCCGGGTCGAGGATGCCGATGAGCAGGCAGGCGTCGGTGAGCGTCGGCGCCATACCGCCGCGGCCGTAGCACGCGGGCCCCGGATCCGAGCCCGCGCTCTCGGGGCCGACGCGGACGTCGCCCGAGGGCGAGATCGACACGATGCTGCCGCCGCCCGCGCCGACGCTCGATACCTCTGTCGAGAGCGCGTTGATGACCAGGTCGTGCTCGATCTCGAAGGTGTCGTTGACGAACGGCGCGCCGTCGACGACGAGCGAGACGTCGGTCGAGGTGCCACCGACGTCGGCGCACAGCAGGTTGCCGGTGCCCAGGGCCTCGCCGAGGCGCGTGCTCGAGATCGTGCCGGCGGCCGGCCCTGCGAACACGATGCGAAACGGCTTCTCGAGCGCCTCCTGCCAGGGCAGCAGCGTCGCGGCGCAGTCGGCGAAGTTCAGCTCGCCCTCGAACCCCAGCTCGCGCAGCTGGGCGTCGAGCTGCGCGGAGTAGCGGCCGAAGATGAGCTTCATGAAGACGTCGATGACGGTCGTCGACGCGCGCGCGTACTCCTTCGCGAGCGGCGAGGTCTCCGACGAGACCGACACCGCGACGTCGTCGCCGAGCTCCTCGCGCACCAGCTCGCGCAGGCGCAGCTCGTGCGCCGGGTTGACGTACGCGTTGAGCAGGCAGATGGCGACGCCCTGCACCTCGCAGCGGCGCAGCACCGCGAGCTGCTCGCGCGCCTGCGCCTCGTCGAGCGCGCACAGCTCGCTGCCGTCGGCCAGCATCCGCTCGACGACGCCACGGCGCAGGTAGCGCGGCACCAGCGGGCGCGCCGCATCGCCAAACGGGCGCCGCCAAGCGGGGTCGGTCTGCCCGTCGAGCGGGCGGCGGATCGTGCCGCGGTCGAGGATGTCGCGGTGGCCCTCGGTGGTGAGGAACGCGACCTTCGGCAGCCGCCGCGTGATCACCGCGTTGAGGCCCATCGTGCTCGCGTGGTTGAACACCGCGCTGCCGTCGACGCCGAGGCGGCGCGCGCCCTCGACCACGGCGCCCGCGGGCTCGTTCGCGTCGCTCGGGACCTTCGTGACCTCGATGCGGCCGTCGCGGACCGCGACGACGTCCGTGAACGTGCCTCCGACGTCGACGCCGATCATCGGATCGTCAGCCCGAGCGGCGTCAGCGAGCCCAGCCGCGGCGCGCGCTCGCGCGACACCGAGGTCAGGCACTCCTGGCACTTGACGACGTCCCAGCGCCCGCCCTCGCTGAGCACGCGGTAGGCGGCCAGCGCCTGCGCCCCGCACGCCGGGCACGTCCCGTCGACGGGTTCGCGCTCGGCGGTGAGGTGGAGCTCTTCCGGGCGGGGGAACGAGTGCATCAGGTCCTTCCGTTGGGGACGATCACGCCGGTGAGGTCGCGCTTCTCGGCCGAGGCGGCGAGCGCGTCGTTGATCCGGTCGAGGCCGTAGCGCGCGGTGATGATCGGGCCGGCGTCGAGGCGCCCGTCCTCGAGCATCCCGACGAGCAGCGGCAGGTCGCGCCGCATGCGCACGTTGCCGTTCTGGCAGCTCAGCAGGCGCCGGCCCTGCAGCGCGAGCTCGGTCTGCGAGTAGGTCACCGTCGCGCCGAGCCGCTCGACGCCGGTGAGCACGACCGTGCCCGCCCGCCGCGCGGCGCGGAACACCTGCTCCTGCGCGACCGTCGGCCCGGCGGCCTCGAGCGCGTAGTCGGCGCCGCGGCCCTCCGTGAGCGCGCGCACCTGCTCGACCGGGTCGCCGTCCGCGGGATCGACGAGGTCGGTGGCGCCGAGCCTGCCGGCCATCTCGCGCCGCCAGGCGATCGGTTCGACGGCGATGATCTTCCCCGCGCCGGCGACCTTCGCGCCCTGGATCATCCACAGCCCGAGGTGGCCGGTCCCGAAGACCGCGACCGAGCGGCCGGGCTTGACCTCGGCCACGTTGAACACCGCGCCGACGCCCGAGGTGATTCCGCAGCCCAGCAGCGAGAGCACGTCGTCGGGCAGGTCGGTGTGCAGCGGGAAGGCCTGGTTGGCGGTGACGTTCATCCGCTCCGCGTAGCCGCCGACGTTCCCGGCCGCGGTGATCGGCGCCCCGTCCGCGCGCTCGGCGACGTGGAAGTACGTCGTGGCGTCGAAGAGCTCCGAGCACTGGTCGGGCCGGCCCTCGGCGCAGTAGAAGCAGTGGCCGCACTCGGGCGTTCCGGGCACGAGCACGCGGTCGCCGACGCGGACATGCGTGACGTCGGCGCCGAGCTCCTCGACGGTGCCGATCGACGCGTGGCCGAGGATCGTCGGCGGGACCTTGCCGAGGTCGCCGCGCTGGTTGATGCAGTCGGTGGAGCAGAAGGGAGTCGCGCCGGTGCGGACGATGACGCGGCCGGGCGTGGGGTCGAGCAGGTCGACGTCCTCGACGACGAAGGGCTGCTTGAGCTCGGCGAGCAGGGCGGCGCGCATCGGTCAGTCGCCCACACTGATGCCGGCGAGGATGCCGCCGTCGACGCAGAACTCGGAGCCGGTGCTGTACGTGGCGTCGCAGACGATGTGCAGCATGGTTGCGGCGACCTCCTCGGACGTGCCGAATCGCGGGATCGGATAGCGGGCGGCCTGCGTCGCCTCGTCGGCGGCGCCCTCGATCATCGGCGTCTTGATCATGCCGGGGTGCAGTGAGTTGACGCGGATGCGGTCGGGCCCGAACTCGATCGCGGCGGCCTTGGTCAGGCCGCGCAGGCCCCACTTCGAAGCGGTGTACGCCGACGCCTGGCCGACCGCGATGTAGGCCGCCATCGAGCTGACGTTGACGATCGCGCCGCCGCCGGCGCGCCGCATCGACGGGTGCACCGCCTTCATGCCCAGGAACGCGCCGGTGAGGTTCGTGTCGACGACCCGCCGCCACTCCTCGAGCGGGAGCTCGGCCAGCGGGGCAACCGCGAGGACGCCGGCGTTGTTGACGAGCACCGAGACCGATCCGAACGCGTCCTCGGCGGTGCGAACCGCCGCGTGCCAGGCCGCCTCGTCGGTGACGTCGAGTGCGACGAAGCGGGCGCCATCGCCGAGCTCGTCGGCCACCGCCGCGCCCTCGGCCTCGAGCACGTCGCCGATGACGACCAGCGCCCCTTCGCCGATCAGAGCGCGGGCGTGCGCCTCGCCCATCCCCCGTGCGCCGCCGGTGACGAGCGCGACGCGACCCTCGAGCTTGCTCACAGTTATTGTCATACCGTATGACCACGCGGGCTGCAATCCTCGAGGAGATCGGGCGGCCGCTCGTGGTCGAGGAGGTGCAGCTGCGCGCGCCCGAGCCGCACGAGGTCGTGGTCCGGATCGCCGCCGTCGATGTCTGCATCACCGACGCGCTGAGCGCCCGCGGCGACGTCGCCGCCGCCCCGCCGACCATTCTCGGCCACGCGGCGGCGGGGGTCGTCGAGGAGGTGGGTGCGCATGTCGACCGGGTGCGAGTCGGCGACCGCGTGGTCGTGGCGGGCACGCCCGAGTGCGGCGAGTGCTTCTGGTGCGTGCGCGACCGGCCGGACCAGTGCGTCGAGATGCTGGGCGGGATCCTCCCGCCGCGGGTGGTCGCGACCCGTGCCGACGGCGCCGCCGTCCACGCCGACGGCGGGGTCGGCGCGTTCGCCGAGCGGATGGTGCTGCGCGACGTCGGCGTCGTCGCGGTCGACACCGACCTGCCCGACGAGCACCTCTCGCTGCTCGGTTGCGGCGTGACCTCGGGCGTCGGCGCGGTGCTCAACCTCGCCGAGGTCGCGGCCGGTTCGTCGGTCGCCGTGGTCGGCGCCGGCGCGCTCGGGCTGTGGATGATCCAGGGCGCGCGCGTCGCCGGCGCCGCGATGATCGTCGCGGTCGAGCTGCGCCCCGAGCGCCGCGACCTCGCGCGCGCCGTCGG
>DATFRW010000222.1:0-6072 GCA_035262945.1 Solirubrobacteraceae bacterium | reverse complement strand
CCGATCGTGTTCGCCTTCGTGCTGTCGCTGGCCTTCCTGCTGCTGCTGGTGACCTTCCGCTCGATCGTGATCCCGATCAAGGCGATCGTGCTCAACCTCCTGTCGGTCGGGGCGAGCTACGGGCTGCTGACCTGGATCTTCCAGGAGGGCCGCTTCGAGAACACGCTGGGCTACAACGCCAACGGCGGGATCGCGAGCTGGCTGCCGATCTTCCTGTTCGTGATCCTCTTCGGCCTGAGCATGGACTATCACGTGTTCATCCTCAGCCGGGTCCGTGAGGCGTTCGATCGCGGCATGAAGACCGAGGACGCCGTCGCCCACGGCATCAAGTCGACCGCGGGCACGGTCACCAGCGCCGCGATCGTCATGGTCGTCGTGTTCGCGACGTTCGCGACGCAGAGCGGTATCGAGATGAAGGAGCTCGGCATCGGCCTGGCCGCCGCGATCCTCATCGACGCCACCATCGTGCGCGCCGTGCTGCTGCCGGCCGTCATGAAGCTCCTGGGCAAGTGGAACTGGTACCTGCCCAGCAAGCTCGAGTGGCTGCCGCGCGTGAGCCACGAGCCCATGCCGCAGGCCGCCTGACACATCCCCACGGCCCGCCGGTCCGTATCACCCCCCATGGCAGGGGTGGCCGACGGTGAGCTCGCTGCCTTCGCAGACGGCGAGCTCCCCACGGATCGGCGGGCGGAGGTGCGGGCGGCGATAGCCGCCTCACCGGAGCTCGCGCGCCGCCTGGGAGTCCAGCTCCGGGCGGCGTCCGCGATCAGGGCGGCCGCAGAGCGCGTTCAAGCCCCCACGCGCCTGCGCGCCGCCCTCGCCGCGCAGGGGAACGGTGGGCAGCGGAACGGCGGAGGCAATCCCTCCGGCCCGCGCCGCACGTAGTACTTGCATGCGCACCTATCTCCCCCGCCTTGCGCTCGCCACCGCTGCGGCGATGGCGTTCGCAGGCGCGACCGCGGGCGCCGCAAGCGCCCCGGTCGTCAAGACCGCACGCAACGCGAAGCTCCACCACACGGTCCTCGTCAATCGCGCCGGCCACACGCTGTACGCCCTCAGCGCCGAGCGCAACGGCCGGTTCGTCTGCACCGACCGCGAGTGCCTGGGGTTCTGGACCCCGCTGACGGTCCGGCGCGGGTCGCATCCGCGGGGGACGGTGGGATCGCTGGCGACCATTCGCCGGCCGGACGGCAAGACGCAGGTGACCTATCGCGGGCGCCCGCTCTACTCGTTCTACGCGGACGGCCGTGGCGACGCCAACGGCGAGGGCTTCAAGGACGTTGGGACCTGGCATGCCGTCGTTCCCAGCCACTGAACGCCGCGCGCCCGCGGTCCCCTGGACGCTCGCCGCCCGCGGGCTCGGCGCGCTCGCGACGCTCGCCGTCGGCGCGATCCACCTGCAGCAGTACTACAAGCTGTACTCGGGGGTGCCGACCATCGGCACGCTCTTCGTCCTGAACTTCATCGGCGCCACCGTGATCGGACTGGCGCTCCTCGCGCCGATCGAGCGCATCGCCGAGGTGCTCGTCCCGCTCGCCGCCCTGGCGGGCATCGGCCTCTCCGCGACGGCGTTCGTGTTCCTCTGGATCAGCGAGCGCACGCCGCTGTTCGGCTTCCAGGAGCCGGGCTTCGACCCGACGGCGATCGCCGCCACCCGCGCCTTCGAGGTGGCAGGAGTGGCGCTCCTCGGCGTCTTTCTCATTGCACGACACAGAAACACCAGGAGGGAATCCTCATGAAACGACTTCTTGCGTCAGGTGCCGCGGTCGCGGCGACGCTCGCGCTCGCCGCGTGCGGCAGCAGCGGCGGCGCGAGCACCTCGACCACGTCGGCGCCGGCCACGACCGGCACGGCCGTCTCCGTCAAGTCCATCGACGGCATGAACGTCCTCGTCGACTCCCAGGGCAAGGCGCTCTACGCGGCACAGCAGGAGACGGGCAGCAAGCTCCTCTGCACGATGAGCGCGTGCACGTCGTTCTGGAAGCCGCTGACGACGACCTCGTCGAAGCCCACGGCCGGGTCCGGCGCCGGGACGATCGGCACCGTCAAGCGGCCCGATGGGACCATGCAGGTCACGGTCGGCGGCAAGCCGGTGTACACGTTCGCCGAGGACTCGCCGGGCAAGCTCGGCGGGAACAACTTCAGCGACCAGTTCGGCGGTCAGCACTTCACGTGGCACGCTGTCCTGGCCGGCGGAAAGGCCGCGTCAGGTTCCACGGGCAGCAGCAGTGGCCAGTCGGGCGGCGGTTACAGCAGCGGCGGTCCGAACGGGTACTGAGTGGAAGGCATCTCTGACGAAACGCTGCTGGCGGGTCTCGGCTCCGGAAACCCGGAGGCGGCGGCCGCGTTCATCCGGCGCTTCCAAGGCCGGGTCTACGGCCTGGCGCTGACGATGCTGCGCGATCCCGATCTCGCCGAGGACGTCGCACAGGAGACGTTCCTGCGCGTGTGGCGCCACGCGGCCACGTACGACGCCCGCCGCGGCCGCGTGCCGACCTGGGTGCTGGCCATCGCCCGCAACCTCGCCATCGACCGCGCGCGCATGCGCTCCGCGACCCCCGTGGATCCCGACGTCATCGCGTCCGAGCTCGAGCTCGCGCGCGAGGATGCCCCGATCGACATCGCCGAGCGCGAGCGCGTGCGGCAGGCCGTCGGCTCGTTGCCCGACGACCAGCGCCGCGCGCTCGTGCTCGCGATGTACGCGGGAAGGACCGCGCGCGAGATCTCGGAGCTCGACGGGGTCGCACTCGGTACCGTGAAGACGCGGATCAGGGCCGCGATGCTCAAGCTGCGAGACGCATTGGGGGTGCAACATGAGCTGTGAGCAGACGCGCGCCGTCGCTGCCGAGCTCGCGCTTGGCATCGCCGACGGCGAGCAGCGTGCACAGGCACTGCGCCATCTGGCGGAGTGCGCGGAGTGCCGGCGCGCGGTCGAGGAGCTCACCGCGGTCGCGGACGAGCTGCTCATGCTGGCGCCCGAGCGCGAGCCGCCGGCGGGCTTCGAGTCGCGCGTGCTCGCGCGCATGGAGCCCGAGCCCGAACCGGCGCGGTTGCGCCGGCGGCGCAGGTGGGTGCGCGTGCTCACGCCGATCGGGGCCGCCGCGGCGGCCGCGGCCGTGACGGTCGCCGTCGCGCTCGGCGCCACCAGCAACGACCGCGCGCTCGCCGGCCACTACCGCGCGACGCTCGCGGCCGCGCACGGCAGCTCGTTCAACGCGGCGCCGCTCTATGCGCCGGGCCGCATGCGCGCCGGAGTCGTCTACGCGTACGACGGCAAGACGTCGTGGATCTTCGTCGCGACGTACAGCCCCTACCACGACACCGACTACATGGTCGAGCTGGTCACCACCGACGGCCGTCGCATCCCGCTGCCGTCGCTGAAGCTCGATCCGCAGACCGGCAGCGGCGGCCAGGCCATCGCGGTCGACCTCGACTCGGTGTCGACGGTGCGGCTCGTCGGGTCGCAGCGAGGCGACGTCCTCGAGGCCGACCTCCCGCACGACAGGTAGGGTCGTGCGCACCGATGCAGGCAAGTACGCGCGCGGCCTTCGCGGCGGGGGACCTCGACGCGCCCGGCGCCTTCGACGCCGAGGCGGCGCTGGCGCGCGAGCGCTTCCTCCGCGCCAACGCGAAGGAGCTCTACGCCGAGCTCACCGATGACCTCACCGTCGCGCTACGCCTCGACGAGCTGGTCTATCGCGCGGCCGAGCACGTCCCCGGACTGACACCCACGCGCGAGCGCGTCGCCGCCGAGCGCGAGCGGCTGCAGGGCGACAAGGACGGCGTCGAGATCGCGCAGGGGCTGCTGCTCGCGCACGTCCTGGCGTCGCCGCACGCGGGGTCACACCTCGTCTGGGCGACGCTGCGTCCGACGGCGGAGGCACTCGAGCGCCTCGACGACTTCCGGCTGAAGGGCGTGGCCGACCTCGGCGGCGCGCTCGTACGCCGCGAGGGCATCGCCGGCGTGGTCGAGCTGCGCAACCCGCGCCACCTCAACGCCGAGGACGACACGACGCTGCATGCCACCGAGGTGGCCGTCGACCTCGTGCTGCTGGACCCCGAGATCGAGGTCGGCGTGTTCCGCGGCGGCGTCGTCGACCACCCGCGCTATGCCGGGCGGCGCATCTTCGGCGCCGGGATCAACCTCACCCGCCTGTACCGCGGCCTCATCGACTTCCTCTTCTACCTCGTCCGCGACATGGGCTACGTCAACAAGCTCTACCGCGGCCTGTCGTCGCCCGAGCACCGGCCTGGCGGCGTGCCCGAGGAGACGACCGAGAAGCCGTGGATCGCGGTGGCCGAGACGTACGCGATCGGCGGCGCGTGCCAGCTGCTGCACGTCATGGACCACGTCATCGCCGGCCGCGGCTGCCGCCTGTACCTGCCGGCGCGCAAGGAGGGGATCATCCCCGGCGCCTCGCCCATGCGCCTGCCGCGCTCCGTCGGCGACCGCCTCGCCCGCCAGGCGATCCTCTCCGGCCGCGAGTTCGAAGCGGGCACGCCCGAGGGCGATCTGCTCTGCGACGAGGTCGTCGAGCCGGGAGCGACCGACGAGGCGCTCGCGCAGCGCATCGAGCTGCTCACCAGCTCGGGCGTCGTCAACGCCGCCGCCAACCGCCGCGCGATGCGCGTCGGCGAGGAGCCGGTCGACCTCTTCCGGACCTACATGTCGACGTATGCGCGAGACCAGGCGTACTGCCATTTCAGCCCGGCGCTGATCCGCAACCTCGAGCGCCACTGGGATGCCCGCAACCGCCGTCTCTGAGATCGAGCGGGCGCCGCGCGAGCAGCTCGCGGCGCTGCAGCTCGACCGGCTGCGCGCACTCGTGGCGCGCCTGCTCGGCGCGGTGGCGCCGGTACGCGCGCGCCTGCACGCGGCCGGCGTGCGGTCGGCCGACGAGGTCGGGTCGCTCGACGACCTGCCTCGCCTGCCGTTCGCGACGAAGGGCGACCTGCGCGAGCACTATCCGTTCGGGCTGCTCGCGGTGCCGCGCGAGGAGGTCGCCCGCGTCCACGCGTCGAGCGGCACGAGCGGCAAGCCGACCGTCGTCGGCTACACGCGCGGGGACCTCGAGATGTGGACCGCGGTCATGGCGCGCTCGCTGGCGACGGCGGGGATGCGCCCCGGGATGGTCGCCCACAACGCCAACGGCTACGGGCTGTTCACCGGCGGCCTGGGCTTCCACGACGGCGCCCAGCGGCTCGGCGCGACGGTCATACCGGTGTCCGGCGGCAACACCGAGCGCCAGCTCCTGCTGTTGCGCGACCTGCGCGGCCAGGCGCTCTTCGCCACGCCGTCGTACGCGCTGCGCCTCGGACATGCGCTGCGCGATGCGGGCGGCGGCCCCGAAGACCTCGCGCTCGAGGTCGGGATCTTCGGCGGCGAGCCGTGGACGGCGGCGCTCGGGCGGGAGATCGAGCGCCACCTCGGCCTCGACGCGGTGAACATGTACGGGCTGTCGGAGATCGTCGGCCCCGGGGTTGCGGTCGAGTGCATCGAGGAGCGCAACGGACTGCACGTCAACGAGGACCACTTCCTCGTCGAGGTCGTCGATCCCGAGACCGGCGAGCCGGTGCCCGCGGGCGTCGAGGGCGAGCTCGTCTTCAGCTCGCTGACGAAGGAGGCGCTGCCGATGCTGCGCTACCGCACCGGCGACGTCGCCTCGCTCGACCCGGCGCCGTGCGCGTGCGGACGGACGCTCGCGCGCATCAGCCCGGTCCGCGGGCGCATCGACGACATGCTCATCGTCCGCGGCATCAACCTCTATCCGTCGGAGATCGAGCACGCGCTGCTCGGCGTCGCCGGCGTCGCGCCGCATTACCAGATCGTCGTCGAGCGCCCGCGCGACCTCGACGTGCTCACGGTCCGCTGCGAGGCGGCCGAGGACGGGACCGACCGCGTGCAGTTGCGCGAGCGTGTGGCACATGCGCTGCATGACCGCACCGGGCTGTCGATCGCGGTCGACGTGCTCGAGTGCGGCGCGGTCCCGCGCAGCGAGGGCAAGGCCGTGCGCGTGATCGACCGCCGCCGCTGAAGCGCGCCATAGTTCGGGGGCGTGGCCTACACGCCCC
>DATFRW010000221.1:0-32437 GCA_035262945.1 Solirubrobacteraceae bacterium | reverse complement strand
TCACGCACGAAGCGGACCACGCCCCTTTCCCTCATGGGGCGACGGTACGCCGCCCCTCCAGCGAAGTCCAGGTGTGGCCGACGAAGACCGGCTCGGGCGTCAGCGCCACCCCGAACGCGTCGTACACGCCGCCCGCGATCTCGCGCGCGAGGGCGACGAGTTCCGCGGTCGTCCCCGCGCCGCGGTTCGTCAGCGCCAGCGTGTGCTTCGACGAGATCGCGATCCCCGACGGGTTGCCATACCCGCGGTGGAACCCCGCGCGCTCGATGAGCCAGGCGGCCGACGTCTTGACGTGGCCGTCGTCCTGCGGCCAACCGGGCGGGGGAGCGTCGGCGCGAGCCTCGAGCGCGGCGAACCCGCGCGCATCGAGCACCGGGTTCGTGAAGAACGAGCCCGCGGAGACCGTGTCGGGGTCGGTCGGGTCGAGCACCATGCCCTTCCCGCGCCGCAGGCCCAGCACCGCCTCGCGCACCGCGGCCAGCGGCGCGCGCTCGCCGAGCTCGACCCCCAGCGTCCGCGCGAGCTCCGCGTACCTGATCGGCGCAGACAGCTCGGACTGCTCCAGGACGAAGCGCACCGCGAGCACGACCCACCGGTCCGGGTGGCGCTTGAACGCGCTCGACCGATACGTGAAGCCGCAGTCGGCGGGCGCGAGCTCGCGCACCTCGCCGTCGCGGCGGTCGAGCACCCGCACCGCGGTGATCGTGTCGGCGACCTCCTGCCCGTAAGCGCCCACGTTCTGGATCGGCGTCGCCCCGACCGAGCCCGGAATCCCGGCCAGGCACTCGACGCCGGCCAGCCCCTGCTCCACGCACGACGCGACGAACGGATCCCACTGCTCGCCCGCCGCCACCTCCAGCGTCGCGTCCTCGCGCGCGACCCCCCGCGACACGATCCGGACCACCGTCCCCGGGAACCCCGCGTCGGCGACCACGAGGTTCGAACCGCCCGACATCACGAGCAGCGGCTCGCGCTCGTCGCGGATCGCTGAGAACACGGCTTCCTCGGTGCCGGCTTCGACGTATCGCCCGGCCGGGCCGCCCAGGCGCAGGGTCGTGAGGGCGCTCAGTTGCATCCGGCGCACCAGAGTAGGGATCCGGGAAGCCGCGTCGAAAGCACGATCCGGATGACTGTGCGCATGCCGCCGCTCCCGCGCCGCCGGCCAGCCCGCGCGGTCGCGGTCTGCGCCGGGGTCCTGGTCTTCCTCGGCGCCGGATGGCTGTGGCTGCGCGACTCGAGCCTCGTCGCGGTGCGCCACGTCGACGTGACCGGCGTCAGCGGCGCCCAGGCGCCGCAGATCCGCGCCGCCCTCGAGGACGCGGGGCGCGACATGACGACGCTGCACGTCCGGACGAACCAGCTCCGCACCGCGGTCGAGCCGTATGCCTCGGTGCAGTCGGTCGAAGCGGATGGCGAGTTCCCGCATCGCCTGCGCATCGTCGTCCGCGAGCACGTGCCCGTCGCCGCACTTGCGGCCGGGGGCGAGCGCGTACCGGTCGCCGCCGACGGCACGCTCCTGCGCGGCACCCCCAGCGGCGACCTCCCGACGATCGGCGTCGCCGCGGCCCCGGCGGGCGACACCGTGGGCGACGCGCGCGCCCGCAGCGAGATCGCGCTGCTGGCGGCCGCTCCCGCCGCCCTGCGGGCGAAGGTCGCCCGCGTGTATCCCGGCCCACGCGGGATGACCGCGCCGCTGCGCAACGGCCCGGTCCTCTACTTCGGCGGCACCGAGCGCCTGCGCGCGAAGTGGATCGCGGCATCGCGCGTCCTCGCCGACCGCTCGTCGGCCGGAGCCACCTACCTCGACCTGCGCCTGCCCGAGCGGCCGGCCGCCGGCGGCCTCCAGCAAACCGAGCCACAGGCCTCCGACGCTTCACCGCAGGTGGGTGCGCAGCCCGCCCAGCCCGACAACACGCAGGTGACTCCATGACCTGACCCTCAACTTCCGGTCGAGGGTTGGTTCGGCCGGAAATCTCCTGCACAACTTGAGGGTTCCGGAAACTGCAAGGAACCTTGCTGCTCTACACTCGGCGTTGACAGCGCTCGATGCCCGTGCATACCGTGCATGCGCGCAGAGGCACGACCGGGGGCGCGAAAACCTTCAACGTTAGATCGAGGCTCGGTCGGAACCCATGGAAAGCAGCGGCAGCTATCTCGCGGTCATCAAGGTCGTCGGCGTCGGCGGCGGGGGCACGAACGCGGTCAATCGCATGGTCGACGCGGGCCTGCGCGGGGTCGAGTTCATCGCGGCGAACACCGACGCCCAGGCGCTGCAGATGTGCGACGCCGACATCAAGCTGAACATCGGGCACGACCTGACGAAGGGGCTCGGTGCGGGTGCGAACCCGGAGGTCGGGTTCGGCGCCGCGGCCGAGTCGCGCGACGACATCAAGGAGGCGCTCAAGGGCGCGGACATGGTGTTCGTCACCGCCGGCGAGGGCGGCGGCACCGGCACGGGCGCCGCACCCGTCATCGCCGAGATCGCCAAGAACGAGATCGGCTCGCTCACGGTCGGCGTCGTCACCAAGCCCTTCGACTTCGAGGGCTCGCAGCGCATGCGCCAGGCCGAGGAGGGCATCGCTCGCCTGCGCGACGTCGTCGACACGCTCATCGTCATCCCGAACGAGAAGCTGCTCAACATCGTCGAGCGCCGCACGACGATCCTCGAGGCCTTCCGCGAGGCCGACAACGTCCTGCGCCAGGGCGTTCAGGGAATCACCGACCTCATCACGATCCCCGGCCTCATCAACCTCGACTTCGCCGACGTACGCACGATCATGACCGACGCCGGCTCGACGCTCATAAACATCGGCCAGGCCGGCGGCGAGAACCGCGCGACAGAGGCGGCCAAGCAGGCGATCGCCAGCCCGCTGCTCGAGGAGTCGGTCGAGGGCGCCACCGGGATCCTGCTGAACATCACCGGCGGCAAGGACATCGGCCTCTTCGAGATCAACGAGGCCGCCGAGGTCGTCCAGAGCGCGGCCGACTCGACCGCGAACATCATCTTCGGCTCGGTCATCGACGAGCAGATCGGCGATGAGGTCCGCGTGACCGTCATCGCCACGGGCTTCGACCACGGTCGCGCGCGCCCGCGCACCGCGCGCGAGGAGACGCGTGACCGCGCCACCCGCCGTGACCGCAGCCCGCGCGTCGGCGACCGCGAGCGCTCGTCGCTCGAGATCTCCGACGACGACATCGACATCCCGCCCTTCCTGCGCGACCGGTAACCGGAGCGGCACCGCTAACCGGTTTGTTTGCGCGCGAACCCGCGCGCATCCCCAGTTCTGGGGCGCCAACTAGCCGGATGTCCGGTCAACCCCTCGCGACGCCCGCCGTAAGCTCGGGCATGGAGTTCGACCAGCCTGGGGGGAACATCGTGCCGAACATGAGTGCGGAGGACTTGGCAGCGCATCTGGAGGCGCTGGCCGAGTCGACCGAGGAGGATCGCGACCAGCTGCTTCACGACCTGCTGGTCACGGTCTATCCGACGAAGCGCACGCAGGACTCCTAGGCCGCAGTACCGCCGCGCCAGCGGCCTCCCCGCGCGTTGCTAGTGTCCGGCGCGGTGGCCGCCGCCTCCTCTTCGCAGACGCTCAAGCGCACGCCTCTGTTCGACCGCCACGTCGAGCTCGGGGCCAAGATCGTTCCGTTCGCCGGCTGGGAGATGCCCGTCCAATACGGCGGGATCCGCGACGAGCACATCGCCGTCCGCACGCGCTGCGGCGTCTTCGACGTGTCGCACATGGGCGAGATCGAGACGAGCGGCCCGCAGGCGGCCGACCTGCTCCAGCGGCTGCTCTCCAACGACGTCTCGAAGATCGCCGTCGGCGGCGCGCAGTACTCGGTGCTGTGCCGCGAGGACGGCGGCGTCCTCGACGACCTCTTCACGTACCGGATCGCGCCCGATCGCTTCCTCACGGTCACCAACGCGGCCAACCACGAGAAGGACCTCGCCTGGTTCCAGGCGCACGCGGGCGGCGTCGACGCCCAGATCGAGGACGCGCACGCGCGCTACGCGATGATCGCCATCCAGGGCCCGCGCGCCCGCGAAGTGGTGCAGGCGCTCGCCGACGCACCGCTGCCCGGCCGCTTCACCGTGGCACGGCGCAGGCTGTCCGGCCGCAGCGCGCTCGTGTGCGGCACCGGCTACACGGGCGAGGACGGCGTCGAGGTCCTTTGCGAGCCCGGCGATGCGCCGGCGCTGTGGGACGACGCCCTGCGCCGCGGCGCGGTGCCCTGCGGGCTCGCCGCGCGCGACACGCTGCGCCTCGAGGTCTGCTTCCACCTGTACGGCAACGACCTCATGGAGGAGCGCGGGCCTATCGAGGCCGGACTCGGCTGGTGCTGCAAGGAGGACACCGGCTTCATCGGCTCCGACGCCGTCCGCGCTGTGCGCGCGGCCGGCCCTGAGGAGAAGCTCGTGCCGTTCGAGCTCACCGGCCCCGGCATCGCGCGCCAGGGCAACCCGGTGATCGGCGGCGGGGAGGTCACGAGCGGGACGCTGTCGCCGTGCCTCGACATCGGGATCGGCATGGCCTACGTCCCGGCCGAGCGGGCGCAGCCGGGCACCGAGCTTCAAATCGACGTGCGCGGCAAGATCCGCCCCGCCGTCGTGGGCACCAAGCCGCTCTACCGCAAGGAGAACGATGGCTGACGCGAGCTATCCCGACGACCTGCTCTACCACCCGGAGCACGACTGGGCGCGACTCGACGGCGACACCGCCACCTTCGGGATCACCTGGTTCGCCCAGGACGCCCTCGGCGAGGTCGTCTTCGTCGACCCGCCCGAGGTCGGCACCAGGGTCACCATGGGCGAGCCCTATGCCGAGGTCGAGTCGGTGAAGGCGGTCTCCGACGTCATCGCGCCCCTGTCGGGCGAGATCGTCGAGGTCAACACCGGTCTGGCCGACAAGCCGGAGGCCATCAACGAAGACCCCTATGGCGAGGGCTGGCTGGTCCGCGTCAAACTGTCAGATGACGGTGAGCGCGACGGCCTGCTCGATGCCGCCGGTTACACCGCCACGCTGTCTTAGGTGACGACTTACACCTCGACGACATCCGACGATCTGCGGGAGATGCTCTCGGAGATCGGCGTGCGCTCGCTCGACGAGCTCTTCGACCGTCAGATCCCCGCCGCCGTTCGCCTGCAGCGCCCGCTCGACCTGCCCGCCGGCATGGCCGAGCAGGACGTGTACGAGCACCTGCGCGCGCTCGCGGCCCGCAACACGAGCGCCGAGGACGAGATCAGCTTCCTCGGCGCCGGGATGTACGACCACTACGTTCCCGCGGTCGTCGACATGCTCATGGAGCGCTCGGAGTTCCTGACGCCGTACACGCCCTACCAGCCGGAGATCTCGCAGGGCGGGCTGCAGGTGATGTTCGAGTACCAGACCGCGATCAGCGAGCTCACGGCCTTGCCGGTCTCGAACGCGAGCGTCTACGAGGGCCCGAGCGCGGTCGCGGCGGCCGCCTACCTGGCGAAGCTCGCCAACGGCAAGCCGAAGGTCGTCGTCTCGCGCGGCGTCCACCCGCACGCGCGCGCCGCGCTGCGCACCCTGGCCGCCGGCTACGGCCACGAGGTGGTCGAGGTCGGGCTGCGCGACGGCGTCACCGACGCCGCGGCGTGGGCCGGCGCGATCGACCAGGACACCGGCGCCGTGATCTTCCAGCAGCCGAACTTCCTCGGCGCGGTCGAGGACGCGGCCGCGCTGGCGGCCGCCGCCAAGGACTCGCCCGCCGTGGTCGTCGGCTCGTATGACCCGATCCCGCTCGGGATCCTCAAGCCGCCCGGCGAGGTCGGCGTCGACGTCGCCGTCGGCGAGGGCCAGTCGCTGGGCAACCGCCTCGACTTCGGCGGCCCGTCGTTCGGCTACTTCGCGGCGACTGACGCCTACCTGCGCCGGATGCCGGGCCGGATCGCCGGGGAGACGCACGACGTCGACGGCAAGCGGGGCTTCGTGCTGACGCTGCAGACGCGCGAGCAGCACATCCGCCGCGAGAAGGCGACGTCGAACATCTGCACCGCGCAGGCGCTGAACGCGCTGGCCGGCGTCGTCTACCTGACCTGGCTGGGCCGCCACGGCCTGGTCGAGCTCGGCGAGCTGCTGCTGCAGCGCACGCATTACGCGCGCGAGGCCCTGACCGCGGTCGACGGCGTCGAGGCGCTGCACGAGCAGCCGGTGGTGCGCGAGTTCGCGCTCAGGCTCGACGCGCCCGTCGACCGCGTGATCGCCCGCTGCCAGGACGCGGGGATCAACCCCGGCTTCGCGATCGGCCGCGAGTACGACGAGTACCCCGACGGCCTGCTCGTCGCCCTGACCGAGCGCCGCTCCAAGGAACACATCGACCGCCTCGCCGACATCCTCGGCGCCGCGGTGGCCGCCGAGCGTCATTCCGCCGGGGTGAGCGCATGACGCAGACGATCTTCGAGAAGGGCGCGCCCGGCCGGCGCGCGTTCACCTGCCCGCCGCTCGACGTGCCCGCGGTCGACGGCCTGCTGCCCGAGGCGTTCCGGCGTGCGCAGGAGCCGCGGCTCCCCGAGGTGTCCGAGCCCGAGCTCGTCCGCCACTACGTGAACCTGTCGAAGCGCAACTTCGACCTCGATTCGGGCTTCTACCCGCTCGGCTCGTGCACGATGAAGCACAACCCGCGGCTGCACGAGCGCGTCGCGGCGCTGCCCGGCCACTCGCGCCTGCACCCGCTGCAGGACCCGGCACGCGCCCAGGGCGCGCTGGAGCTCATGTGGAACCTCGAGCGCGCGCTGGCGGAGGTCGCGGGCCTGCCGCACGTCTCGCTGCAGCCCAGCGCGGGCTCGCATGGCGAGCTGGCCGGCGTGCTGCTCACGAAGGCCCTCCACGCCGACCACGGCGAGGCGCGCACGAAGGTCCTGACCCCCGACACGGCGCACGGGACGAACCCGGCGACGGTGACGATGGCGGGCTACGAGCTCGTCAAGCTCGGCACCAACGCCGATGGCGGCGTCGACATCGACGACCTGCGCGCCAAGGCCGACGAGACCGTCGCCTGCCTCATGCTCACGAACCCCAACACGCTGGGGATCTTCGACCACAACATCGAGGAGATCGCCGAGATCGTCCACGAGGTCGGGGCGACGCTCTACTACGACGGCGCCAACCTCAACGCGGTCATGGGTATCTCACGGCCCGGCGACATGGGCTTCGACATCGTGCACTTCAACCTGCACAAGTCGTTTACCCAGCCGCACGGCGGCGGCGGCCCCGGCTCGGGGCCGATCGCGGTCGCGGAGCACATCGAGCCCTACCTGCCGCGCCCGGTCATCGTCCAGGGCGCCGACGGGACCTTCGACCTCGACGACCACCGGCCCAAGTCGATCGGCAAGCTGCGCGGCTTCCAGGGCAACTACGGCTGCTTCGTGCGCTCCTACGCCTACATCCGCTCGCTCGGCGCCGAGGGGCTCAAGGACGCGAGCGAGACCGCGGTGCTCAACGCGAACTACCTCCTGGCGCGGCTGCGCACCCTCGGCGCGCTCAACAAGCTGCCGCTTGCCTATGGCGAGCTGTGCATGCACGAGTTCGTGCTCTCCGGAGCGCCGATGAAGCGCGACCTGCAGATCCGCACGCTCGACCTGGCCAAGCGTCTGCTCGATCACGGCTTCCACCCGCCCACGGTCTACTTCCCGCTGCTGGTCGACGAGGCGCTGCTCATCGAGCCGACGGAGACCGAGACGCGCGAGACGCTCGACGCGTTCGCCGAAGCGCTCGCCGAGATCCTGCGCGAGGCAGCGGACGACCCGTCGGTCGCCCGCAACGCCCCTTACAGCACACCGGTCCGGCGCCTCGACGAGGCCGCGGCGGCTAAGCATCCGGTCATCCGCCAGGCCTTCTAACTGCGTTCGCGCCGACTTGGCAGAAAGGTGTGATTACAAAGTCCGCGCGGTGGGCATAGGGGGGTGCGTCGCGAGCGATCGCGGCCCGGCCACATCGCCCCCCAGGCCGGCTTAAAAGCGGGAGCCCGCTCCGGCTTCCTCGAAGCGTCATCGCCCCCCAGACGCCCGAGGACAGCCGGAGCGGGGCTCCCGCTTTTGTCTGTGTACGGTGTCCGGCCCGTGCGCATCTTCTCCGGCATCCAGCCCACCGGCCGCAAGCACCTGGGCAACTACATCGGCGCGATTCGGCAGTACGTCGAAGGGCAGGATCGCGGCGACCCGGCGATCTACTGCATCGTCGACCTCCACGCGATCAGCGTCGCCTACGACCCGTCCGAGCTGCGCGAGCGCCTCTACGACACGACCGCGCTCCTCATCGCGGCGGGGCTCGATCCCGAGCGCTGCGTGCTCTTCCGCCAGGGCGATGTGCAGGAGCACACCGAGCTGTGCTGGCTGTTGTCGTCGGTGACCGCGGTCGGCGAGCTCAACCGCATGCACCAGTTCCGCGACAAGTCGGTAGGACAGCGCGAGCTCGTATCCGCCGCACTGCTCTTCTATCCCGTCCTGCAGGCCGCCGACGTGCTGGCCTATCGCGCCCACGAGGTGCCGGTGGGGGAGGACCAGCGCGAGCACCTCGAGCTCATGCGCGACGTCGCGCGCCGCTTCAACGCGCGCTTCGGCGAGGACATCCTCGTCGTGCCCGAGCACCGCATCCCCGAGATCGGCGCCCGGATCATGGACCTCCAGGAGCCCACGAAGAAGATGTCCACGACGGGCGGGACGCCGGAGGGCACCGTGCTCGTGCTCGACGACCCGGCGACGATCGAGAAGAAGATCAAGCGCGCGGTCACCGACTCGGGATCGGACATCGTCCGCGCCGCCGACAAGCCGGGGGTCACGAACCTCATCGACATCCTCGCGGTCGCGCGCGGCGCGACGCCCGAGGCGGTCGAGGACGACATGCGCGCGGCGCGCGGGTACGGCGACCTGAAGACGGCCACGGCGGAGGCCGTGGTCGAGATGCTCGCGCCGGTGCGCGAGCGCTACGAGGACCTGCGCGGCGACGAGCAGCGCCTCGAGGCGATCCTCGCCGAGGGCGCGGAGAAGGCCCGCGCGATGGCGCGCGAGACGCTCGCCGACGTGCGCGAGGCCATGGGCGTCGGCCCGCCCAGCTCCTGACGCATGCGCCGGCTCGCGCTCGTCGTCGGGGCGATCGTCCTCGTCGACACGATGTTCTACGCGGCGATCACGCCGCTGCTGCCGCGTCTTGCCGACGAGCTCGACCTCGGCAAGAACGGCGCGGGCGTGCTCGCGGCCGCCTACGCCGCGGGCACGCTCGTCGGCTCGCTGCCGGGCGGCTGGCTGGCGGCGCGCGCCGGCGTCAAGGCGACCGTGCTCGTCGGCATCGCGCTGATGTCGGTGAGCGGCCTGGCGTTCGCGTTCGGCTCGTCGATCCTGCTGCTCGACGCGGCGCGGTTCCTGCAGGGGATCGGCGGCGCGTGCACGTGGGCGGGCGGGATGGCATGGCTGTCGACCGAGGCGCCACGCGAGCGGCGCGGCGAGGTGATCGGCGGCGTGCTCGGCGCCGCGATCTTCGGCGTCCAGCTCGGGCCCGTGGTGGGCGCGCTGGCCACGGCGATCGGGCGCGAGGCGGCGTTCTCGACGACCGTGCTGTTCGGCGTCGTGCTGGGGGCGCTGGCGTGGACGCTGCCCGCGCGGCCGGGCTCCGAGGCGCTGACGACGCCGCTCGCCGCGCTGCGCGAGCGCCGGATGGTCGCGGGGATGTGGCTGACCGCGCTGCCCGCCGCCGCCTTCGGCGTGATGGACGTCCTCGCGCCGCTGCGCCTCGACGCGCTCGGCGCCACCAGCCTGGCGCTCGGCGCGACATTCTTCGCCGCGGCCGGCACCGAGGCGATCATCTCGCCCACCGCAGGCCGCATCGCCGACCGCCGCGGCGCGGTCACCGTCGCGAGGGCCGGCCTGCTCATCGGCGCGGTCGCGCTCGTCGTCCTGCAGCTGCCCGACACCGCGCTCGGACTCGCCGTCACCGTGATCTTCGTCGCGGGCTTCCTCGGCGTGCTCTGGGTGCCCGCGGGGCTCCTGTTGACCGCCGGCGCCGAGCGCATCGGGCTCGACGCCGGGTTCGCCTTCGCGTTCTTCAACCTGGGCTGGGCCGGCGGCTTCACCGTCGGCGCCGCGGGGGGCGGCGCGATCGCGCAGGCCAGCGCGGACGCCGTGCCCTACCTGTTGCTCGCGGGCGCGTACGCGGTGACCCTGGCAGTAGCCGTGCGTCGCCGACCGGAACCCTCGCTACGGTTCGGCGCGTGAACGTGGCCGATCTCGAACTTGACCTAGAGGTGTTCTCCGGGCCGTTCGACCTGCTGCTGACCCTCGTCCTGCGCGAGGAGGTCGACCTGCTCGAGGTCGAGCTGGCCGACGTCGTGCTCGCCTACCTCGATTTCCTCGAGGGGCGCGGCGAGCTCGACCTCGAGGTCGCCACGGAGTTCCTCGTGCTCATCGCCGCGCTGCTCGAGCTCAAGTCGCGGCTCATGCTCCCGCGCGAGGACGACGAGCTGCTCGACCTCGAGCCCGGCGAGGCGGCCGAGGAGCTGCTGGCGCGCATGCTCGAGGCGCGCCGCTACCGCCGCGCCGCCGAGCACCTCGCCGACCGTCTGGCGGGGGAGGAGGGCCACCGCTTCCGCGTGGCGCCGCTGCCCCCGGCTCTGCGGCGCGTCAGCCACCAGGCCGCGGGGGCGGTCTACGACCCCGCCCAGCTCGGCGCCGCGGTCGGCGACCTGCTGCGCCTGCCGCCGCCGCTCAGGCTCGACCACCTCACCGTCCCGCGGGTCACCGTCGCCGAGCGCCTCACCCACCTGCGCGCGCTGCTGCGCCGCGGCACGTGCTCGTTCGACGAGGCCGTGCGCGGCGCCGACAGGGTGACGGTCGCGGTCACGCTGTTCGCCCTGCTCGAGCTCTACAAGCAGGGCGAGGTGACCTGGCGGCAGTCCGAGGCGTTCGGCGATATCGCGATCACCGCGCGTCGCGAGGCGCCATCCGGGGAAGTCGTAGCCGGATGACGTCCCTGGCACGCACCGTCGAGGCGTTGCTGTTCCTCTCGAGCGAGCCGGTCGCCGCCGCCGATCTCGCCGAGGCGGCCGAGTGCAGCGCCGATGAGCTGAGCGCGGCGCTCGACGAGCTGCGCGAGGCCTACGCGCCCGGCGAGCGCGGCCTCGTGCTGCGCGAGCTCGCCGGCGGCTTCACGCTCGCGACAGCGCCCGACACCGAGCACGCGGCCCGGCGCCTGCTGGCAAAGCCGCGCACGCCGCCGCTGACGCCCGCCCAGGCCGAGACGCTTGCGATCGTCGCCTACCTACAGCCGGTCTCGCGCCCCGAGATCACCCGGATCCGCGGCGTCAGCGCGGACTCCGCGACGGCGACCCTGCTCGAGCGCGGGATCATCGAGGAGGGCGGGCGCTCGCAGTTCGGCGCGGTCCTCTACCGCACCACGCCGCTGTTCCTCAAGCTCTTCGGCATCAACTCGCTCGACGACTTGCCCGATCCGGCGCAATGGGACCCGTCCCCGGAGGAGGAGGCCGATCTGCGCGAGCGCCTGCTGCGCGCCGGCGAGGCGCGTGCGGGCGGTGGGGCGCCCGTACAACCGACTGCGGACGCGGCCTGACCATGATGCGGACGCTCGCGGAGGACCTCTCCGAGCGCATCCGCGACAACGGCGACGGAGGCGGACGGGACATCTGGCGCGCGTTCGCGGATCGCGAGCTGTTCGCGCGCAGCGTCGCGGCGCTGGCCGTCCCGTTCCGTGGCGAGCGCTACACGAAGATCGCCGGTGTCGAAGCCCGCGGGTTCGTGCTCGGCGGCGCGATGGCGGCCCACACCGGGGCGGGGTTCGTGGCGATCCGCAAGTCGGACGGCTTCCTGCCCGGCGAGGTCATCGAGCGGGTGACCGGGCCCGACTGGCGCGGGGAGACCTACGGCCTGCGCATGCAGCGCCACTCGCTGACGTCCGCGGACCGCGTGGTCCTCGTCGACGACTGGACGCGGAGCGGCGCGAAGATCGTCGCGGCGCGGCAACTCATCGAGTCGACCGGGGCGACGCTCATCGGCGTGTCGATCATCGTCGACGATCTCGCCGACGACGCGAGGCCGCGGCTCGGCCGCTTCCACGCGCTCGTACGCGCTGACGCGCTCTAGCCACGGCCGCGGCAGCGCCGCGGTGGTGGATCACGCCTTGGCCGCCAGCTGGCCGCACGCGGCGTCGATGTCGCGCCCGCGGGTCAGGCGGACTGTCGCGCCGACCCCGTGCTCTTCGAGCGCCGCCTTGAACGCGGCGATCGCCTCGCGAGTGGAGCCCTCGTACATCCCGGTGGGGTTGTACGGGATGAGGTTGACCTTGAACATCCGCGGATCGAGGACGCGCGCGAGCTGGACCGCCTGCTCGTAGCGGTCGTTGACGCCGCGCAGCATCACGTACTCGACGAACACCATCCGCCGCTTGGCCTCGTAGAAGCGCCGGCACGCCGCGAGCACGTCGGCCAGGGGATAGCGGTCGTTGACCGCCATGATCTCCGAGCGCAGCGCGTCGTCGGCGGCGTGGAGCGACAGGGCGAGGCGGATCGGCATCGGCTGCTCCGCGAGGCGGTCGATCCCGGGGATCCAGCCGACCGTCGAGACCGCGGTGCGGCGGTTCGTGATGCCGAGGTCGGGCAGGCGCTCGCAGGCGGCGAGCACGGCGTCGAGGTTCATCATCGGCTCGCCCATGCCCATGAACACGGCGTGGTCGACGTCCTCGATGCGCCGGAAGTGCAGGGCCTGGTCGAGGATCTCGCTCGCGGTGAGGTTGCGGCCGAACTTCATCTGGCCGGTCGCGCAGAAGGTGCAGGTGAGCGGGCAGCCCGACTGCGATGAGAGGCACAGCGAGCGCCGGTCGTCGCGGTAGCGCATGAGGACGGCCTCGACCGGGCGCCCGTCGTGGGTGCGGAACAGCGCCTTGACGGTGCCGTCGCGCGAGTGCGCCTCGTGCTCGAGCGCGAGCGACGAGAAGGGGACCTCGTCGGCCAGCCGCGCGCGCAGCGCGCGCGGCAGGTCGGTCATCGCGTCGTACCCCGCCGCGCCGCGGGCGGTCCACGCCCACACCTGGCGCGCGCGGAAGCGCGGCTCGCCGGCGGCGGCCAGGCGCTCTGAGAGCAGTTCGAGGTCCATCGAGGACAACGGTAGCGCCCCGACGATTTTTCACTGCCAACGTGCCAGGCCGCTTGACGCGAAACGATTGGCGGAATATGCATCAGGCCTCCGAGGAGGCAGGCCTCGGGGTGAAGGTCCATGAGCCGTTGCCCATCGCGCGCCGGTGCGTGCGTCGGCGGTCCGCTGACTATGGAGGCGAGATGAAGAGGCGAGACTTCTTGCAAGGTGCTGCCGTCGGCGCGGGGATTCTTGGCACGGGCGTGGTTCCCGGCCGGGCGGAAGCGGCGAGCGGCAAAGGCGATTTCTATCGGGTCGACGCCTACTGCCATTTCGCGCCGATGGAATACATCGACTTGCTGGAAGAGATGAATGCTCCCATCCCTCCGCCGAATGGCCAGCGGGCTGTGATCCAGGGTTTTCGGTCGATGTCGGATATCGACGATCGCCTGCGGATGATGGACGACACGGGAGTCGATCTGAGCGTGTTCGTTCCTATCCCGTTCATCGAGAGCGCGGCGAACGTCGCCAGAGATCCGGTGAAGGCGCTTCGGGCGGCGCGGTTCATCAATGACCGGATGGCCGAGATCGTGGCGGGGCATCCCGATCGCTTCAAATGGGTCGCTCAGGTGCCGGCCAATCTCCCTGCCGACGTCCCGAGCAACTATGACGTGATGATCGGGGAGTTCGAGCGGGCGGTCGGCAACGGCGCCGTCGGCGCGTGTTTCGTCGTCGCGCCGACGGCGAAACCGCCGGATCACGAGGACTATGTGGGAAACCCTGCAACGGGCAAGCAAGGGCTGTTCGGAAAAGCCGAGAGCTTGAACGTTCCGCTGTGGATGCACCCGAATCGCACGCCTATCAACGCTGACTACACGGCGGATGTCCCGCCCGTTTCGAGGTACAACCTCGCGCTGCTCTTGGGCTGGCTGCTCGACACGTCAGTGGCCATGGTGAGAATCGCCTTCTCGGATGTCTTCAGCAGGCATCCGAATGTCAAGATCATCTGCCATCACAAGGGCGCGCTCGTCGCGTTGTTTCAGAGCCGGGTCTCTTATGAGCTGTACAACCAGATCGGGTTGGACACCGGGATCCCTCCGTCCATTCCCCGGCCCTACCTCGACCTGCTGAGGAAGTTCTACGTCGATACCGTCTTCTCGGGCGAGTCGGCCTTTGAGACGGAGATCGTCAAGATCGCTTACGACTTCTTCGGCCCGGACCACATGGTCTTTGGTACCGATGCGTCATTCGGTACCAACAATGGACGAGACGCGGTCCTCGATGCACGGCACAGCGTGGAGAACCTGCGTGTGCCGCGGAAGCAGATCGAGAACATCTTTTCCAACAACATCCTGAAGATCATTCCCCATTAGCGGGCACAGAGCTCGCCGCGCGCCCGCAGCGACGCGCGCGACCTCGGAAGGAGCGTGTGCCGGACATCACTGGAAGCGCCCGCGCCGCCGTGCGTCTGTCGTTGCATGCGCGTCCTGATCACCAGCAAAGCCGGCGCGGGCCACCTCGGCCCGCTGCTGCCGTTTGCCCATGCGTTGCGCCGCGCCCGCGCCGACGTCCTCATCGCGGCGCCCGCCGAGGCGGCGACGATGGTGCGCGCGCAGCGGCTGCCGCTCTGGGCCTTCGACGACCCGCCGCCGGGCGAGCGCGACGCGATCTTCGCCGAGGTCGGACGCCTCCCGCCCGAGCTCTCGGGGCCATCGGTGGTCGGCGACGTCTTCGCGCGGATCGACGCGCGCGCGGCCTACCCCGGCATCCTCGCCGCCTGCCGCGCGTGGAAGCCGGACATCGTGATGAGCGAGACGACCGAGTTCGCGGGGCCGCTCGTTGCGGAGGCGCTCGGCCTGCCGGCCGTGACCATCGCGATCGTGCAGATCGGCAAGGGCGCGGCGATGATGCAGAGCGCCAAGGTGCGCAGCGCGCTTGAGGACCTGCGCGCCGAGTTCGGGCTCGACCCGGACCCCGACTTCGAACGCGCCCGCGCGCTGCCGTGCCTGACGGTGCTCCCGGAGGCCCTCGAGGACCCCGCGCTGGCGCAACCACAGTCGGTGATGCGCTTCCGCGAGGTCCCCGACGTGACCCGCGGCGCGCTCTGGGACTGGTGGCTGGGTGACGAGCGCCCGCTCGTGTACATCACGTTCGGCTCGGCGGCCCCGAAGACCGACCTGTTCCCGGGCGTCTACCGCGCGGCGATCGACGCCGTCTCGGCGATGTCGGTCCGCGCGCTGGTGACGATCGGCCGCGACCGCGACCCCGCGGAGCTGGGACCGGTGTCGTCGAACGTGCGAGTCGAGCAATGGGTGCCGCAGCACGACGTCATGCCGCACGCGGCGGCGATGGTGTGCCACGGCGGCTCTGGGACGGTGACGATGGGGCTCGCCGCCGGCGTGCCGATGGCCGTGCTGCCGCTGTTCGCCGACCAGCCGTGGAACGCCGAGCGCGTCGCCGAACTGGGTGCGGGCATCGCGCTCGCGGGCGAGCCCGACCCGGGCGGCATCCGCGACGCGGTGAGCCGCCTGCTCACCGAGCCGGCGTTCCGAGGGGGCGCACGGCGAGTAGCGGCGCAGATGCGTGCGCTGCCACCCGTCGACGCGGCGGTCGGCGTCGTGCGCGACCTCCTCGAGGACGTGCTCGCCGCCTGACCTTGCTGGGCCTTCCCACCAGATAGCTTCCGGCGCGTCATGCGCCTCGCCAAGCACCTGGCCCACGCGGGCGTCGCCTCGCGCCGGGCGGCCGAGGGGCTCATCGGCGAGGGGCGGGTGACCGTGAACGGCGAGGTCGTCCGCGACCCGGCGCGTGACGTCACCGGCGATGAGGCGATCGCGGTCGACGGCGAGGCGGTACGAGCGCCCGGCGCGCGTGTCGTCTACGCGCTGAACAAGCCGGCCGGCGTCGTCTCGACGGCGCGCGACACGCACGGGCGCCGCACGGTCGTCGATCTCGTGCCCTCGTCGCAGCGGCTGTACCCGGTCGGCCGCCTCGACGCCGACACGACCGGGCTGATCCTGCTGACCAACGACGGCGACCTCGCCTACGCGCTGACCCACCCGCGCTTCGAGGTGCCCCGGACCTACCGCGCCCGCGTCGAGGGGCGCCCGGGCGAGCGGGCGCTGCGCGCGCTGCGCCACGGGGTCGAGCTCGACGACGGGCGCACCGCGCCCGCGCGGGCGCGGCTGGTCGGCGCGCATGAGCTCGAGCTGACGATCCACGAGGGTCGCAAGCGCCAGGTCCGGCGGATGTGCGAGGCGGTCGGCCATCGCGTCGTCGCGCTGCAGCGCATCGCCTTCGGCCCGCTGCGCCTCGGCGACCTGCGCCCGGGGCACCACCGGCGGCTGACCGCCGCCGAGGTCGAGCGCCTGAGGCGCGCCGCTCAGCGCCGCGTGTAGCGCCCGACCAGCAGCCCGCTGCCGCCGGCGTGGATGCGGATCGCTTCGGCGACCTTGCCGGGCGTGGCACCGGAGCTCAGGCCGCTCTTGCGCGTGAGCCAGTAGAGATGGAACTCGTAGCGGTGCGTGCCCTTCGGCGGGCACGGCGGCGTCCAGCCGGTCTTGCCCTCCGAGTTCTCGCCCTCGCGCGCGCCGGCGGGAAGGCCCTTCGACGCGATCTCGCGCGTGCTCGGCTGCAGCGAGTACACGGTCCAGTGCACGAAGCCGCCCGCGTCGGGGTCGACGACGATGAGCGCCAACTCGGCCGCACCACTGGGGACGCCGCCGAAGCGGAGGGCCGGCCGGTCCTTCGCGCCGTCGCAGGTGAAGCGCACCGGGATCGCGCCCCCCGACGCGAAGTCGGGGCTCGTGATCGTGAGCTGCCGGGGCGCGGCGGGCGGTGGCTTGTCGAGCTTGTCCCCGGTGCTGCAGCCGGCGAGGCAGACGAGCGCGGCGAGGGCGACGCGGCGCATGACTGGCATCATGGCGCGCCGATGCGCCTCTTCGCCCTGCGCGGCGCCACGACCGTGGACGCCAACGAGTCCGCCCCGATCCTCGCCGCCACCGAGGAGCTCATGCGCGAGATCATGGCCCGCAACCGGATTGGCCCCGCCGACGTCGTCAGCTGCATCTTCACGACCACCGACGACCTCAACGCCGAGTTCCCGGCCGTCGCCGCCCGCCGCGTGGGCTTCGAGCGCGTGCCGCTGCTCTGCGCGCGCGAGGTGCCCGTGCCGGGCGCGCTCGGCGGCGTCATCCGCGTGCTCATCCACTACTACGCGCCCGAGGACCACACCGCGACGCACGTGTACCTGGGCGAGGCCCGCGCGCTGCGCGAGGACCTCGAGTCGGCACAATAGGCGCGATGGCCCTGGAGTTCTCCGAGCGCGTCCGGCGCATCCCCGTCTACCCCGCTGCGGCCGCGTACGCGCTGCCCGAGGACGTCGCGCTGCTGGCGTCCAACGAGTCGCCGTACCCGCCGCCGCCCGGCGTGATCGAGGCGGTCACGAAGGTGCTCGGGGGGCTGAACCGCTACCCGGACCCCACCAACGCGCAGCTGCGCCGCGCGCTCAGCGACCGCTACGACGTGCCGCCGGAGCGGATCGCGATCGGCAACGGCTCGTGCGACATCCTCCTCGCCGCGGGCGAGGCGCTGCTCGAGCCCGGCGCGGAGTTCGTCTACGCGTGGCCGTCGTTCAGCGTCTACCCGCACGTCGCCGCCGCCTCGGGCGCGACCGCCATCACGGTGCCGCTCAACGACCGCGACGAGCACGACCTCGACGCGATGGCGGCGGAGATCACCGTCGCCACGCGGCTGGCGATCGTCTGCAACCCGAACAACCCGACCTCGACGGCGGTATCCGCCGAGGCGGTCGCCGAGTTCGTCAAGCGCGTCCCGCGCCACGTGTGCGTGATCGTCGACGAGGCCTACTGCGAGTTCAACACGCTCGACGACCCCGACACGACGCTCGACCTGCTGCGCCGCCATTCGAACGTCGTCCTGCTGCGCACGTTCTCCAAGGTCTACGGGCTCTGCGGGCTGCGCGTGGGCTTCGGCCTGTGCGGCTCGGAGGAGTTCGTGACGGCGGTCAACCAGGTCCGCCAGCCGTTCTACTGCAACGCGGCGGCGCAGGCCGCGGCGATCGAGGCGCTGCGCCACCAGGACGAGGTCAACGCACGCGTTGAGCGCACGATCGTCGCGCGGCTCGAGGTCGAGGACGGGCTGCGCGACCTGGGCATCGAGCCCGCCGAGTCGCAGGCGAACTTCTGCTGGTTCGACCTGCCGGTCGCCGACGGCGACGATCCAGCCGAGGTCGAGGCGCGCGTCGTACGCGGGCTCAGCGACCGCGGGGTGTTGGTGCGCGCAGGCGCCGCGCTCGGTCGCGCGGGCGCCATGCGCGTCACCTACGGCACGCCCGAGCAGAACGCGCGCTTCCTGCACGAGCTCGGCGCGCTGCTCTGACCGCGCGGCTCAGCGCACGGCGCGCTTGGTCTTGCCGCGCGTGCTCCGGAACTGACCGCGGCCCTTCGCCGCCTTGCCCTTGGCCTTCGTCGATCGGCTCCCGGTGATGGAGCCCCACCAGTCGAGGACCTTGCCGGCCATGCGGTCGATGAAGCCTTCGGTCTGGTCACGTCGTGCGCTCTTGAACATTGCCTACCTCCTTGGGTGTTCAGGGCGCCGTTCCCGACTGGGCGCCGCGCCAAGCGTGAGATGGTGTGGACGTGCAGGTGGAGGGGTGCGACGTCATCGACCTGGCCCGGCGCTTCGGCACACCGTGCTACGTCGTCTCCGAGGGCCGGCTGCGCGCCAACGCGCGGCGGATCGGCGCGGCCTTCGCGGCCGCGTGGCCGCACGGGCCGGTCGAGATCCTGCCCGCCTTCAAGGCCGCGCCGTCGCCGGCGATCCGGGCGATCCTCAACGCCGAGGGGCTGGGCTGCGACGCGTTCGGCGGCCCCGAGCTCCGCGCCGCGCTGCGCTGCGGCGTCCCGGGCGAGCGGATCTCGCTCAACGGCCCGCGCAAGGACGCGGCGACGCTCGCAGTCGCGATCGCGGCGGGCGCGACGATCACGCTCGACGATGCAGGCGAGCTCGACGCGCTGTGCGCGGCGGTCGCCTCGGCGGGTGAGCGCCGCGCTCGCGTCCATCTGCGGCTGCGGCCGGACTACGCGCGGATCACGGCGCCGTCGGACTTCTCGGCCGCCGGCGCATCCGTCGCGCAGGCGGCGCACGCCTACAAACCCGGCGTGCCGCCCGAGCAGGCGGCCGACCTGGCCGCGGCGCTCCTCGCCGAGCCCGGCGTCGAGCTGACGGGCCTGATGGTCCATCTCGGCCGCCACCGCGCCGATCTCGAGACGTGGCGGCTCATGGCGTCGTGCGTCTCCGACGCCGTCGCCGCTCTGATCGGAGCGGTCGAGGGCTGGACCCCGCGCGAGCTCGATATCGGCGGTGGCTTCCCCGCGCCCCGCGATCCGCTGCGGCGCACGCCCGAGGACGACGGATCGCTCGAGCCGATCGCGCCGCCGATCGAAGCCATCGCCGGCGCCATCTGCGGCGCGCTCGCGCCCCACGACGGGCTGGTGCTCCAGATCGAGCCCGGCCGCTCGCTGCACGGCGACACCGGCATCCACCTCGCGACCGTGCTCGGCATCAAGCGGGCCCGCGACCGCACGTGGATCGAGACCGACACCTCCGAGCAGTTCCTGCTCGACACGATCGTGGAGGGCAACCGCTGGCCCGTTGTGGTCGCCGGGCGCGAGGACGCCCTGCCGGCTGGTCGCGCCGACCTCGTCGGCTGCTCCTGCGGGTTCGACGTCATCGTCGCCGACGCGCTTCTGCCCGAGGTCGCGCCCGGCGACGTGGTCGCGCTGCTTGACACCGGCGCCTACCAGGAGAGCCTGGCCACGAACTTCAACGCGATGCCGCGGCCCGCGACCGTGCTCGTCGCGGGCGACCGCGCGGAGGTCATCCGCCGCCGCGAGCGCGAGGACGAGGTCTTCGCGCGCGACGTTGTGCCCACCCGGCTCGGCGGCGCGGCGGCCCCGCGCGGCGTCGACCACGTCTCGGTGACCTGCGGCTCGATCGAGCGCTCGCTGGCGTTCTATCGCGACGGGCTCGGCCTCGCCGTGCTCGAGCGCGGAGTCGAGGCCAACGAGCGCATCGGAACGGTCCTCGGCCTGCCCGGCGCCCGCCTGCGCTTCGCCGACCTCGCCCTCGAGGACGGCCGGATCGTCGAGCTGCTCGAGTACGAGTCGCCCGCGGGTCGCCCGCTGCGGCCGCAGCCCAACGACCCGGGCGCGGCGCACGTCGCCCTCGCCGTCGACGACGTCGAGCGGGCCCTCCGCCGCCTGCGCGACCTCGGCTTTCCCAGCCGCTCGGCGCCCGTCCTGCTCGATGACCACGACGGTCGATGGCAGGACGTGACGATCGCGTACGTCGACGACCCCGACGGGTTCGTCGTCGAGCTCATCCAGCGCCCGGTCGCTTAGCGCTGGTAGGTCGCCTCGAGCTCGTCGACGAGGTCGAGCCCGTGCTGTGCCTCCCGCGCCGCCGCCGCGCGCGCGCCGCGATCGGCCAGGCGCCGCAGCCGTGCCACATGGGCATCGAACCGCGCGGCGACCCGTGCGCCGCCGTGGCGGACGACGTCGGCGCGCAGGCCGGTCCACGTCTGTCGCAGACGTGACGCGGCCGAGCGCAACGCGCCGCGGTCGCCGGCCTTGGCCTGGAGCTTGGCCTCGAAGTCGAAGTGGTCCAGCGACGTGACGGCGGCCGGGACCGGGCTGTCATACAGCGCGAAGAAGCCGGGGATCAACCCGAACGCGCGATTGGCGGCGAGCGCCACGGCGAGGAGCTCGGCTCGCGGCGCGAGCTCGGCGACGCGATCCGCGCGCGCCTGGAATGCGGCGATCCGTGCGTCGCTCGCACCCGCCGAGCGCAGCGCGACGGCGGCCGGCCCGTGGGCGGTCACCTTCAGCGTGTTCGCCGTCTTGACCGCCTTGCCCCGGTTTCCGGCGAGCGCGTAATCGATCGTGTCCTCGGCCGCCGACTCGGCGGTGCGCAGCGCGTGCGGGATCGGGCCCGCGCCCAGCGCTGCGACGACGAGCATCAAGGCGGCTGCCGACACGCCCAACGGGATACCTGGGGCGGATGAGACGAGGATGAGCCGCCCGGCTAGGCGCCGCGAGCGTCGTGCAGTGCCTCGGCACGGCTGCCGTGGCTGCCGGCGGCCGCGACCTTGCCCCTGGTGACTCGGTAGACCCACCAGCGCTGGATCGCCTCGATCCCGCCGTCGTCGCGGCGCACGCGCAGGACGCCGCTGACGATCACGCACTCGCCGACGGCCTCGAACGAGTAGGGATGGGCATCGAGGAGCCTGCCGTCCTCGCGCAGCCCGTCGAGATATCCACGGAGGGCGTCCCGGCCATGCAGGCCCGACGATCCCACGGCGGTCGGGCGCCAATCTACGTCGCGAGTGGTGAGACTCACCAGTGCGTCGACGTCGTTCTCACGCGCTGCGGCCCAGAGCAGGCGCACGACGCCGACGTTGCCGGCATCTGCCATTCGGCGGCAGCGTAATCGGCTCCGACGAGCCGTGCGAGCGCCGACGCGCCACGCACGGTGCCTGTGGACGACCACCCCGCGGTCTGCCACAATCTCCGCCTCCGCATGGGCCAAAGCCTCGACAGCGCCACCACTCGCACCAGCGCCGCGCTGTTCGGCTACGCCTACGCCTATCGCTACGCCTGGCGATTTAGCTAGGCGCTCGGCTCGCCCGCCCGCGCGGGTGCCGCATCATCGGTCGCAGAGGCCGAGCGCCGTCTCCAAACGGGTGTTCACACCCACGCAGGACCAGCATTCGTATCGTTCCAGGAGCAGCAGAAAGGCCTCGACCATGATGATCGTGATGAAGCAGACGGCGACGGAGGACGAGATCCGCGCCGTCATCGACCGGATCGAATCCGTCGGCGCGCGCGCCCACCCGAGCCGCGGCGAGGAAGTGACCGTCATCGGCGCCATCGGGGACCGCGAGCACATCGCGCGCCTCGAGCTTGAAGGCACGGCAGGCGTCGACCGCGTCGTTCCCATCCTCAAGCCCTACAAGCTTGCAAGTTCGCAGCTCAAACGCGGCGAACGAACCGTGCTCGACATCGCCGGGCGCAAGATCGGTGGCGAGCACTTCGCGCTCATCGCGGGGCCGTGCACGGTCGAGTCGCGCGACCAGACGCTGACCACCGCGCACGCCGTCCAGCAGGCCGGAGCCACGATGCTGCGCGGCGGCGCCTACAAGCCGCGCACGAGCCCGTACGCCTTCCAGGGGCTCGGCCAGGAGGGCCTGCGGCTGCTCGCCGAGGCCAAGGCCGAGACCGGCCTGCCGGTGGTGACCGAGCTCATGGACGCCCGCGACCTGGAGCCCATCCTCGAGGTCGCCGACGTGATTCAGATCGGCGCGCGCAACATGCAGAACTATGCGCTCCTGGCCGAGGTGGGCCGGTCCGGCTGCCCCGTGCTGCTCAAGCGCGGCCTCTCGAGCACGCTCGAGGAGCTGCTCATGGCCGCCGAGTACGTCCTCAAGGAGGGCAACGAGTCGGTCATCCTCTGCGAGCGCGGCATCCGCACGTTCGAGACCTCGTATCGCTTCACGCTCGACCTCACCGCCGTGCCGGTGCTCCAGCAACTGAGCCATCTGCCGGTCGTCGTCGATCCGAGCCATGCTCCCGGCCGGCGCGATCTCGTCGAGCCGATGAGCCTCGCCGCCGCCGCCGCGGGCGCGGACGGCATCATCGTCGAGGTCCACCCGGACCCCGAGAACGCCATCTGCGACGGCCCTCAGCAGCTGCGCACCGAGGACTTCGCGGCGTACGCCACGCGCGTGCAGGCGGCGGCCGCGGTCGCGGGCAAGGCCGCGTTCGTCAACGCTTGATCGTCGCGGTCGTCGGCGTCGGGCTCATCGGCGGTTCGATCGGCCTGGCCGCGCGCGGCCGCCTCGGCGCGACCGTGCGCGGGGTCGATCCGCGCGCGGACGCCGCCCTGGAGCGCGGCGCGATCGACAGCGCGCATCGCGACCTCGGCGACGCGCTCGACGGGGCCGACGCCGCGTTCGTCGCCGTCCCGGTCGACCACCTCGGCGACGCCGTGCGCACCGTGCTCGCGCAGGCGCCGCAGGGCTGCGTGGTCACCGATGTCGGCTCGACGAAGCGCACGGTCATGGAGGCCGGAGCCGACCCGCGCTTCGTCGGCGGCCACCCGCTCGCCGGGTCGGAGGCCGCCGGGGTCGAGCACGCGCGCGAGGACCTCTTCGACGGGGCCACCTGGTACCTGACGCCGAGCGCGACCACGCAGGGCACGCTGCTCGAGCGCCTGCACCGCCTGGTCACCGGCATCGGCGCGCACCCCGCCGTGATCGACGCCGAGGTCCACGACCGGGTCATGGCCGCGGTCAGCCACCTGCCGCACGTCGTGGCCAACGTGCTCGTCGCGCGAGCCGCGCAGGCGCTCGGCACCGAGCGCCCGCCCGCCACCGGCCCGAGCTTCCGCGACGCAACGCGCGTCGCCGGCGCCAACCCCGCGTTGTGGGGCGCGATCTACCACGCCAACCGCGACGCGCTCGCCGAAGCCGTCGACCTCGCGATCGCCGATCTCGAGCGGGTGCGCGAGCAGCTGCGCGACGGCGCCGACCTCACCGGCTGGCAGAAGCGGGCCGCCGCCGGGCGCCGCGCCCTGCTCGAGGCGGGCCTCGGTCCGGGCGCGCTGCGCGAGGTGCGCGTCGCCGTGCCGAACCGGCCTGGCGTCATCGCCGACATCACGCTCACGCTTGGGCGCGCGGGCATCAACATCGCCGACATGGCGCTCAGCCCGTCGCCTGACAACAGCCAGGGCGAGATCGTGCTCTGGGTGCCCGAGGGGCGCGCGGAGGAGGCGGCCGCGATGGTCGGCGAGCTGGGGTTCGCGGTGATCGCATGACGACCGTCCGCGTCGACCCCGCGGAGCGCCTGCGCGGCGAGCTGCGCCCGCCGACCGACAAGTCGATCTCGCACCGCGCCGCGATCCTCGCCGCGATGGCCGCCGAGCCCGTGCGCATCCGCGGCTACCTCGACGCCGCCGACACGAACTCCACGCTCAACGCCGTGCGCCGGCTCGGCGCGATCGTGCAGGTGCGCACCGACGATCTCCTCGTCCGCGGCACCGGCCTGCGCGACACGGTGGTCCCTGACAGCCCGATCGACGTCGGCAACGCCGGCACGCTCATGCGGCTTCTCCCCGGCTGGCTGGCGGCGCAGGCCGGGCGCTCGTACACGCTCGACGGCGACGCGTCGATCCGCCGCCGTCCGGTCGACCGCATCGCCGAGCCGCTGCGGCTCATGGGCGCGGAGGTCGACGCTACCGACGGGCGTCTGCCGCCGTTCACCGTCACGGGCGCACCGCTGCACTCGATCCACTACGAGCTGCCGGTCGCCAGCGCACAGGTCAAGTCGTGCGTGCTGCTCGCCGCCCTTGCCGCCGACGGCGCCACGACGGTCACGGAGCCCGCGCCGAGCCGCGACCACACCGAGCGGATGCTCGCCGCCGCCGGCGTCAGCGTCCACCGCAACGGCCGCCACGTCACCGTCGCGAACACCGACGAGCTCACGCTCGAGGAGATCGTCGTCCCCGGCGATGCGTCGAGCGCCGCGTTTCCCATCGCCGCCGGCGTGCTCGTGCCCGGCTCGCGCCTGCTGCTACGCGGCGTGAACGTCAACTGGACCCGCACCGGCTTCATCCGCATCGTCGAGCGCATGGGCGGGATCGTCATCGGCGACCTCGAGGATGCGCCGGGCGACGAGGTCGTGCCGCGCGAGCCGGTCAGCGACCTCGACGTGACGGCAGGCCCGCTCGTCGGCACGGTGGTCGAGCCCGACGAGGTCCCGCTGGCCATCGACGAGCTCCCGCTCGTGGCCCTGCTCGGCTGCTTCGCCGAGGGGGAGACCGTCGTGCGCGGCGCGCAGGAGCTGCGGCTGAAGGAGTCCGACCGCATCGCGACCGTCGTCGAGGGCCTGCGGGCGCTCGGAGGCACCATCGAGGCCACCGAGGACGGCTTCGTGGTCACGGGCACCGGCGGCCTGCGCGGCGGGCGCATCGCCTCGCACGGCGACCACCGCCTGGCCATGCTCGGCGCGGTCGCGGGGCTGGCGTCGCGCGAGGGGGTAGAAGTGGAAGGAATGGAAGCCGCGGACGTGTCGTATCCCAGGTTCGTGGACGACGTGGCTACGCTGATGTAAGGAAGCGCGATGCCGGATACCTCCTCCTCGACCCAATCGCCCGAGCGGCAGCCCCAGTCGCGTGAGGGCAAGCCGCCGTCGTGGCGGGTCGAGCCCGCGCCCGACGGCCGCGGTGCGCCGCCCGAGAAGCGCCCGCCGATGGTGCCCCGCCACCGGCGGGGGATGTTCATCGGCATCCTCATCGGGCTGCTGGTCCTGAACTTCGTCCTCGCCTTCGCGACCAGCCAGCCGACCCAGCGCACGCGGGTGCCCTACCAGCCGTTCTTCGTCGAGCAGGTCAAGGCAGGCAACGTCCAGGAGATCTCCTCGCAGGACCAGACGATCGAGGGCGATCTCAAGAAGGAGGCCACGTACACGCCCACCGGCGGCAAGGCGGAGAAGGTCGACAAGTTCAAGACGCAGGTCCCGGCCTTCATCGACACCGCCGACCTGACGAAGCTCCTCTCCGACCAGAACGTCGTCATCAACGCCTCGGCGCCCGACACCGGCCGTTCGGCGTTCTGGACGCTCATCATCGGCTTCGGCCCGACGATCCTGCTCGTCGGCCTGTTCATCTGGTTCGCGCGGCGCGCCGCGTCGGCCGGCGGCGCGCTCGGCGGCTTCGGGCGCTCGCAGGCCCGTCGCGTGCAGCCCGACACCCAGACGCGGATCACCTTCGACGACGTCGCCGGCATCGACGAGGCAGAGAACGAGCTCGTCGAGATCGTCGACTTCCTCAAGAACCCGAAACGTTACGAACGCCTGGGCGCCCGCATCCCGAGGGGCGTGTTGCTCTACGGCCCGCCGGGCACCGGCAAGACGCTGCTCGCGCGCGCGGTCGCCGGCGAGGCCCACGCGGCGTTCTTCTCGATCTCGGCGTCGGAGTTCGTGGAGGCGATCGTCGGCGTGGGCGCGTCGCGCGTGCGCGACCTGTTCAAGCAGGCCAAGGAGGCCGCGCCCTCGATCATCTTCATCGACGAGCTCGACGCCGTCGGGCGCCAGCGCGCGGGCGGCGGCAGCTTCAGCGGCGGCCACGACGAGCGCGAGCAGACGCTCAACCAGATCCTCACCGAGATGGACGGCTTCGAGCCCGGCACGAACGTCATCGTGCTCGGCGCGACGAACCGTCCCGAGATCCTCGATCCCGCGCTGCTGCGCCCGGGGCGCTTCGACCGACGGATCGCGGTGCAGACGCCCGACAGGCCCGGTCGCGCGGCGATCCTGAGGATCCACACGCGCTCGGTCCCGCTGGCCGAGTCCGTCGACCTCGACGCGATCGCCGCCTCGACGCCCGGCATGTCCGGTGCCGACCTGGCGCTGCTGGTCAACGAGGCGGCGCTGTTCGCCGCGCGCCGCGATCACGAGCGCGTCGAGCAGAACGACTTCACGGACGCGATCGAGAAGATCATCCTCGGCACCGAGCGCCAGGTCGTCATGAGCCACGCCGACCGCGAGCGCACGGCTTACCACGAGTCCGGCCACGCGCTCGTCGGCATGCTCACCCCCGGCGCGGACCCGGTGCGGAAGATCTCGATCATCCCCCGCGGCCAGGCGCTCGGCGTCACGCTCTCGACGCCCGAGGCCGATCGCTACGGCTACGAGCGCGACGACCTGATCGGCAAGATCAAGGTGGCGCTCGGCGGCCGTTCCGCCGAGAAGGTCGTGTACGGCGAGACGACGACCGGCGCCGAGTCCGACATCCAGCAGCTCACCCAGATCGCCCGCGGCATGGTCGGGCGCTGGGGGATGAGCGACGCGATCGGGCCGATCGCCGTCGCGGACGGGCGCAACGACGGCGGGCTGCTGCTTCCCGGCCAGGCGCCGACGTCCGAGGCCACGCAGCGGCTCGTCGACGAGGAGGTCCGCCGCATCGTCGACGAGGCCGAGCACGACACGGTCCTCCTGCTCGAGCGCGAGCGCTCGCGACTGGAGGCGCTGGCCAATGCCCTGCTCGAGCGCGAGACGCTCGACCAGGCCGAGGCCTACGAGATCGCCGGCGTCTCGCCGCCCGACACGCCCGCCGAAGAGCCCGCACGCGCCTAAGCCACCGTTCGGTAACACGGCGAGCCCCGCGTGCGTTAGGTTGCCCGACGCACTGTAGGGGTGATCGAGGAGGGCGTCGTGACGCGGAGGTTCGTGGGCGGGCTGGCAGTGGCCGCATTGATTGGGGCGGCGCTGCTGGCCTCGATTGGGAGCGCGGGTGCACGGCCGACGGCCGTGAAAGCAAGTTCGGCGAGCGGCGGCGACAAGCTGCTGTTCTACGCCTCCGACGGCCTGCGCCAGGACGCCGTCGAGCGCTACGCCTCGGGCGGCGCCGATGTCCCCGGCTTCCGCGACCTCCTCAAGCACGGCGCGCACGCGTCCGGCAACGGCCTGCTCACCCAGGCCCCGCCGAACACCGGCGCCGGCTGGTTCACGCTGGCGACCGGCGCGTGGCCCGGCGTCCACGGCTCGACGAACAACACCTTCCACATCAGCGGGTCGGCGTTCACGAACAGCACCTCGTTCTCCAGCCCGAACGTGCTGCAGGCCGAGACGCTCGCGCAGGCGGCCGAGCGCGGCGGCAAGAAGGTCGCGCAGATCGAATGGGTGGGCGGCCGCAGCGGGGCCATCAACGGACCCACGCTCGACTTCCGCAACTTCCGCTCGGGCCGCGGCGTGGTGACGAACTACACCTCGCCGACCGACAACCCGGCCTTCATCGCCTCCTTCGGCCTGCAGTACGACAAGGCCGACCCGGCCGACGCGACCGGCTGGAGCGACGTGCCCCAGTCCTTCAGCCCGGCGAAGGAGCTGCGGATGAGGGTGCTCGACGGCAACCCGCCCGTCGACAAGTACGGCCTGAACGCCTACATCTACGACAGCCGCAACGACAACCGCACGGGCTACGACCGCGTGCTCTTCTCGACCACGAAGGACGGCGACGACAAGGTCGCCGACCTCCGCGAGGGCGAGCTCGCGGACGTGAAGGTCACCATCCATGACGGCGGCGCGCTCGAGGGCAAGACCGGCGCGATGCTCGTCAAGGTCGAGCGCCTCGCAAGCGATCTCTCGCAGGTCCGCCTGTTCCATACCTCGGTCACGCGCGCGATCGCGACGTGGCCGGGCTGGCCCGGCGAGCCCGGCTTCACCGGCAGCTTCGAGGACTTCATCGCCGAGCGCTTCCCGTCATCGCAGGCCGGCGACTTCGCCGTCCTCGAGGCCGGCGTCGTCAGCGAGGAGACCTACATCGAGCAGCAGCAGTACTGGGAGACCGGCTACCACCCGATCATCAGGTACGTCCTCGACACGTACAAGCCGGACATCGCGCTGGTCGGCTATCCGGGCACCGACGAGATCCAGCACCAGTTCCTCGGGCTCGTCACCCGCAAGCTTCCCAACGGCGCCAACAACCCGTCCTACGACGACATCGAGGTCAACGGCACGCCGGACCACCGCGTCAAGCAGCGCGAGGCGTTCATCCGCGAGGCCTACGAGGGCTCGGACGCCACGATGCGCCTCGCCCAGGAGCACATGCGCGACCGCGACCTGACGACGTTCGTCGGCTCCGACCACGGCTTCGCGCCGCAGTTCGCTGCCATCGACGCCAGCAAGGTGCTCGTCGACCTCGGCCTGCTCTCGCGGCCGCAGACGGCGAACTGCCGCCCGGCGACGGGTGAGACGATCGGCAAGGCCAAGGCGTGCTGGGCCGGCGGCGCCGTGCAGGTCTACCTGAACCTCGCCGGGCGCGACCCGGTGAACGCCAGCTTCCAGCAGGTGCCGGCCGCCGACGAGGCGTCGACGGTGACGCAGATCCGCAACGCGTTCCTCGCGCTCAGCGATCCGAACGACTGGACCGGTGACGGCAAGCCCGAGGGCTGGAAGGTCATCGATCGCGCGTTCACCAAGGCGCAGGCGCGCAGCATCCCGAACGGCGCCGGCAGCACCGCCGACATGGCGCACCCGACGCGCACCGGCGACCTCGTCGTGTTCTCGACGCCGCCCTACCAGTTCGACGCGGCGACGCCCGGCACGCTCATCGCGCGGTCGGCGTTCTTCGGCCAGCACGGCTACGTGCCCGACGTCCAGGACCTCGACAGCAACACGAACATGCGCGCGACGTTCCTCGCCGGTGGCACGGCAATTCATCCGGGCATCGTCCGTGCCGTCCGCAGCATCGACCTCGCGCCGACGGCGGCGTTCCTGCTCGGCATCCCGGCGCCGCAGCAGAGCCAGGGCGTCGTGCGGCGTGACCTCCTGCGCGGCGGGAGCAGCTACAAGCCGCTGTCGATCATCGGCCTGAACGACTTCCATGGCCAGCTCGATCAGACCGCGACGACCATGGACGGCCTCAACGTTGCGGTCGGCGGGGCATCTCAGCTCGCGACGATGTTCGACCAGGAGGCCTCGTTCCTGCCGAAGCCGACGCTGCTGCTGGCCGCCGGCGACAACGTGGGCGCCTCGCCGCCGAACTCGGCGCTGCTCGACGACAAGCCGGCGATCGACGTCGAGAACGCGTGGGGGCTCGACGCCACGAGCTTCGGCAACCACGAGTTCGACTTCGGCGTCGAGCGCATCCTGGCCCATGAGGCGCGGGCGAACTTCCCGTTCCTGTCGGCCAACATCGTCGACGAGGACACCGGCCAGGCTCCCGACTGGGTCAAGCCCTCCAAGGTGTTCACCGTCAACGGCACGCGGGTCGGCGTGATCGGCGCGACCGTCAAGACGACGCCGGAGCTCGTGAAGGCGGGCGCCACCGAGGGCCTGGACTTCCTCGACGAGGCCGAGCGCATCCGCGGCGAGTCCGCGCGGCTGCGCGCGCAGGGCGTCAAGGTGCAGATCGTCGTCATCCACGAGGGCGCATCGCTCGGCGCGAACCGCATCGACGGTCAGCCGGCGGCGGAGTGGCAGGGCCCGATCATGCAGATCGTCGACGGCCTGCAGAACACGACGGTCGACCTGGTGATCGCCGGCCACACCCATCGGATCGCCAACACGGTCGTCGGCCACATCCCGGTGGTCGAGGGCGTCAACGCCGGGGGCAGCTACTCGGTCGCCCAGCTCATGCTCAAGGGCGGCGACGTGGCCTGGACCGGCGCGACGACGCGCGTGGCCAAGAGCATCGGCGTCGCCGGCCGGGCCGACGTGCAGGCGATCGTCGACAAGGCCAACGCCGACACCGCCGTGCTGCGCAACCAGGTCATCGGGACGCAGAGCGTCGACATCAAGCGCGACCCCGCGCGGCTCAGCGAGTCGGCGATGGGCAACCTCGTCGCCGACGCGATGCGGCTCAAGTACCCGGGCGTGGAGGCCGCGATCACGAACTCGGGCGGCCTGCGCCAGGACATCCTCATCGCGCCGCCGTCGGCGAGCGAGCAGCCCGGCCAGATCACGTGGGGCGAGGTGTTCGCCGTGCTGCCGTTCGGCAACCGAACCGTGATCGAGACCCTGACGGGCGCGCGGCTCACCGACGCGTTGCTCAACGGCGTCAGCCCGGCCTGCGACCCCGCGATCGCGACGGGCCGCTTCCCGCAGGTCTCCGGCCTGAAGATCTCCTACCACTGCAGCGGCACGACGCCGGTGATCGACTCGATCGCGAAGGTGGGGGCGGGCGGCGCGCTGACCCCGGTCGGCCCGTCGGACACCGTCCGCTTCGTCACCAACGACTTCATGTTCACCGGTGGCGACGGCTACACGGCATTCGCGGACGGCACCGACGTCCTGCAGCCCGGCGACGCGCTGCTCGACGTGACGATCGAGTACATCACGGCCAACTCGCCGGTGGCCCCGGCGGTCGAGGGGAGGGTGGTCAGGGGCTGACCGCGGCGGCGCCGAGAAGCGGGTGGAGCTCCTCGTCGCGGCGGAGGTTCGCGGCGAAGTAGAGGACGACGCAGACGACCATCGGCACCACGCCGGCAAGGATCAGCGTCGCATCGACACCGATGCCCTTCGACAGCGGGCCGGTGAGGGCGAACGACACCGGCGTGAGGCCGATCGACACGAACCAGTCGAGCGAGTGCACGCGCCCGCGGAGATCCGGCGGCACGCGCGAGGACATCAACGTGCCCCAGACGACCATGCCCGCGGTCTCGAGTGCGCCGAAGACGACCGCGAACGCCATGAACTGCCACAGAGTCGTGCCGACGGCCCAGCCGACGAACGCGACGGTGGAGAACGTCCACGTGGCGTACGCGAAGGTCAGATACCGGCGCGGCGGCCCGCGCTGGCTGACGACGAGCGACATGAGGACCGAGCCCGCGCCGGCGGCGGCCAGGACGGCGCCATAGCCGCCGGCGCCGGCGTCGAGGTCGTTGCGGATCACGAACGGCAGCAGGACCTCGAGCGGGCCGAGGAACAGCAGCAGGCTCAGGGACGCCGCGATGAGCGTCGACCACAGCCACGGTTGCGAGCGCACGAAGCGCATGCCCTCCCGCAGCCCGCCCCTATCGGGGTCCTCGCTCGAGGCCACAGGCAGCGAGCGGACGCGCAACGCCCAGATGCATGCGGCGCTCACCAGGAAGGTGCCGGCGTCGACGAGGAAGGCGCCGCCGGCGCCGATCGCGGCGACGACGAGCCCGCCGATCGCGGGGCCGATCAGCCGCTCGCACGCCTGGCGGACGAGCTGATCGAGCGAATTGGCCTCGACGAGCTCATGCGGGGCGACGACGTCGGGGATCAGCGCGCCGAAGGCCGGCCCGAAGAACGCCTCGCCCGCGCCGTAAAGCACAGCGAGCAGCACGAGGTGCCAGATCTCCAGCACGCCCGCCAGCGAGAGCACCGCGGTGACGCCCACGACGAGCGCGCGCACGATGTCCGCGGCGATCATCACCCGCCGGCGCTCGAGGCGGTCGCTGACGATTCCGCCGGTGAGCAGGAACGCGGTCATCCCGCCCGTCCAGGCCAGACCGACGAGCGACAGGGCGACCGGGTCGTTGTGGATGTCGTAGACCTGCCACGCCTCGGCCACGATGAAGATCCCGTCGCCGAGCAGCGAGACCGTCATGCCGGTCCACAGCAGCGCGAAGTCGCGCTCCCTGAGCGGTTGCAGGAGCTTCACGGGCCCTATCCTGGCACCCGCAATGCTCGTCGCCATCGACGGCCCCGCGGGTGCCGGCAAGTCGACCGTCGCCCGCGCCGTCGCACGGGCGCTCGGTTTCACCTACCTCGATTCCGGGGCGCTCTACCG